>JAZAJX010000193.1:0-13498 GCA_036230225.1 Pseudomonadota bacterium
AGGAACACACGATAGCGGGGGTAACGGTCAGCCAGGGGCGCAGAGAGCCCCAGCGCTATTGGCAACAACATGGCGGTGGTCGCCGTGTTGCTGATCCACATGGATAACAAGGCGGTGGTCAGCGCCAGCAACAGCGCTGCCGGCATCGCCTGGCCACCGGCCAGACTCAATAATCGCTGGGCCAGCCAACGGTCCAGACCGTGCTCTCCCAGTGCGGCGGCCAGCGCGAAACCGCCCAGGAAAAGCGCCACGATGGGATGGGCAAATCCGGCCAGGGCGTCATCCAGCGTTGTCAGCCCCATGGCGACCCCAAGCACCGGAACCAGCAACGCGGTAAAGGTCAGCGGAATGGCTTCACTGAGCCACAACATGCCAATCAGGACAAACAGCGCCAGGCCTGCCCCGATCCGGGCGTCGGCGGGTACCTGAAAGGCCAGCACGGCACAGACAATGGCCGCCGTCATCAACACAAGTCGCATGGTGTTATTCGCTTACCGATTCAAACGGAGCTTACGTCGGCCCTGCTGCCATGACCAGCGTCCGCCTGCCCCCATGGCGCCCGACATGCTAGGGTTAGGCTCCATGGATATGATCAAACCACTGGAAACGGCCATGGGCCAGCTCGTCGGCTTTCTCTGGGGGCCACCCCTGGTGATTCTGCTGGTGGGCGGCGGACTCTTCTTCCTGCTTTATTCCCGGCTGCTGCCTTATCGATATCTTCCCCAAAGCGTGGCGCTGCTGTGGCGCAAACCGGATCGGGATGATCCCGGCCAGCTTTCCCATTTCCAGGCACTGAGCACGGCGCTTTCCGGCACGCTGGGGATGGGCAATGTGTCCGGCGTCGCCATTGCCATTGCCATGGGCGGTCCCGGTGCCGTGTTCTGGATGTGGATCAGCGCGTTGGTGGGTATTGCCACCAAATTCTACACCTGCACGCTGGCTGTCATGTTCCGTGGCCAGGACAGCGAGGGCGTGTGGCAAGGCGGCCCTATGTATGTGGTGCGCGAGGGGCTGGGCAGGAAGTGGCTGCCGCTGGCCTATTTTTTCGCGGTGGCCGGACTGCTCGGCACCATGCCGATTTTCCAGATCAACCAGCTGGTTCAGGTGCTGCGTGACACCCTGGCCATTCCGGCCGGGTTGGCCAGTGATACGGCCCATTTCACCTTTGACCTGTCTTTGGGCCTGTTGCTGGCGTTACTGGTGATGCTGGTCGCGCTTGGCAAGTTGCCACGCCTGGGCCGGGTCACCGGCATGCTGGTGCCGACCATGGTGGTCGGCTACCTGCTGCTCACCGGTGTGGTGCTGATCAGCCATGCCCCGGCGATTCCGGGAGCCTTTGCGATGATTTTCGAGGATGCCTTCAGCGGCAATGCGGTGGCCGGGGGCGTGGTCGGTTCTGTGATTATCACCGGCATCCGCCGGGCCGCCTTTTCCAACGAAGCCGGCATCGGCACCGAAGCCATGGCACACGGTGCGGCCCAGACCCGGGAGCCGGTCCGCGAAGGCATGGTGGCCATGCTGGGCCCGGTGATCGACACCCTGATCGTTTGTACCTGTACGGCACTGGTGATCCTGATCAGCGGTGTCTGGCAAAGCGGCGAAAGCAATGGCGTCACTCTCACGGCCAATGCCTTTGGTGACCTGTTTCCCCAGGGCGGCGCGGTCATCATGGCATTGCTGGTGTCACTGCTCAGCCTCAGCACCGTCTTTACCTTCTGGTACTACGGCAGCAAGTGCCTGGGCTTTCTGATCGGTGCCCGTTACCAGCAATACTATATCTGGTGGTATCTGGTGCTGGTGGTGCTGGGTGCGGTGGCGTCGCTGAAACTGGTGGTAAGTCTGGTGGACTCCATGTACGCCTTGATGGCGATCCCCACCATGACCTCTGCGCTTCTGCTCGCCCCGAAAGTCAACGAGGCGGCACGACACTATTTGCGAAAATAAGCGGTGTCAGATGGAAAGCTGGTCTTCCGGCTCTTCCCTGACCGGCATTCCACAATCGGTATTGCCACCGGGAGTACTGGGGAACCTCTGAATAACCCCTTGCATACTCAGGCTTTCAGGCTGGTTCACAATCTAGGCGCTCTTTTGAAGGTGTATGTCCATCCATCGAAAAAGGGCAACAACGAGTGTGGGCCAGCCTGAAAGCCCCGGAGGGCGAGGCCTGAAGCGCCCATCTGCTGCGCCTTGCCTCTAGGAAAGGGAACCACCCTGACCGTCGAGACAAGACACAACAGCTGCACGCTTCAGGCCACGCTGAGTACGCAAGGGGCTATTCAGAGGTTCCCTAGGCTTCCACCAGATCGTAAATGACAGCTCGGTCCTGTGAGGACCAGGACGTCATGATCTGATACATGCAATTTTCGCGCAGAGATACCGGGATGGTAATGTACGAGTAGTAGTCGATGATGTTGACGCCATGCACGTAGAGAATTTTCATGTCGTAGAATCCGGGCAGCAGAGATACTTTGTTCGCGCCCTCTGCCACAAACCATTGCTTCGGCACTTTCTCACCGTCAATAGCAACGATCCGGGTCATTTCATTCGCTAGAGAACCATTTCGATAGCCATAGTATCCCTGAACGATGGCCTTCTGTGATGGGTGAAGCGCTTCACCGTCAAGAAACTGGACATATCCGCCCTTGTTGGCACATCCACACAACCCCAGCACAGAAAGTATCAACCAGCCGTTTCTCACCGTATCCCCCGGTATTTCGAGTCATCCCAGACAAGGGGCAAAGACTATCCGATCTAGCGGTTCTCAGGAAGTCAGCAGAACAAGCTGCGAATAATGCTCGAGTCGCCAATCGGCATAGGCGCTATAGCGGTTGGTATTTTGCGGATCATAATAGCAACCGATCATCCCCGCAGAACGGGCGGCTTGCAGGTCGTAGAGAAAGTCGCCCACATAGACCAGTCTGGACGGTGACAGGCCCCAGTCACCGGCAATTTTCAGCAGGCCATCCGGGGCGGGTTTGGGTGGACAATCTTCCCGGGCCAGCAGCATGCCAACCTCGATACCCAGGCGGGACAGGGTGAGATCCGCCACCTCGCGAGCATTGCGTGTCAGGATGGCCGTGGGGATTCCCGAAGCGCGGCACTGTGCCAGACACTCCCGGGCCCCGGGCATCCATTCGGCCCGCGCCGCCCCGCGCCGCTCGTGGTCCAAGACCACCTGCTCCGCATCGTTACGCTGGTCCGCAGGCAAGGTATTGATGTATTCCAGAACCCCCAGACCCTCGGGGCAATCCAGCTCACGTCGTATGACGGTAAAGTCCAGGCGAGAATCAACCAGGGTGCCATCCAGGTCGAAGATGATGCCTTGAATGGCAGACAAGTCGTTGCAATCCGGTGTTTTCATGCCGGCAGTGTACGCTGCTTGTACGTGAAACTGATAACAAGGTCGTTTGATAATGACGCCGCTGTGGACACGATCGGTGGCGGTCTGCGCTGCCCTTTCTGAAAACCTTGGCATCGAGGGGCGTCAAGGCTCCTCGGTATGGATGCGATCCAGCGCATGCACACGGGCCAGTTCCTTGTCCTCGAACAACCGTTGCTGAAGACGGGCCAGGGCGACTTGTTGATCCGTGTGTGACAGGCCGCTGCGAATCAGCTGTTGGCGTTGCAGGCGATAGTCCTGGTAGCGCCGTTGCCACGCAGCCCGCCGCGCCTCCAGGTCAGCAAACCGATCCGCCGCCGCCGGTCCGAATTGCTGCTCCTGCAGGGCCCGGATTTCCGCCTCACTGGCCCCCTGCTCCCGCAAGACCCGGGTGCGTTGTTGCAAGGCCATGGGGCCACGGGTTTCCTCCAGCATCTGGCGCAGCCCTGCCGGCAGGGTCTGTTCCAGTCGACTCAGGCGTTGCGCCTTTTCGCTGCCGGAAAGGCTATCGTCGCTCTCCAGGGCCTGCCGTTCGATCATGTAACGGTCATAGGTCATATCCAGGCCATAGAACGCATCCGCCGCTGCCGGCCCCAGGTAGGCCTGCTGCAGATCATGGCGCTGAATCACCGCGGCGCGCATGGCCGCCACACTCCCGTCATGTTCAGGCAGCTGCTCCATGGCATGACGCAGCGCCATGTATTGTTCATACAACTGCCAGGCCTGGCGGGCAGCGTCGGGGGGTAGCTGTTGATCCAGGTGCCCGGCCAGCCGAGCCTGGATATCATTAAGGGGTTCCTCGCCCAGGGCCGTCAGGAAATAATCAAATACCTGGCGCACCGCCGGGTTGATCACAAGATTGCCACTGGCATCTACCTGCAGATGGCCGTCCACCTGAGTGCCGATCAGGGAGGCCGGCGGCGCCGCCAGCCCTGGGGCACGCCGCAGGGCATCGTGGTAAGCATCAGGCTGCGGGGTCGAAGGCTGCGGCAATGGCGAGGCGTCACGATGGGCGCCCCCCGAAGACGATCCCGCCGGCGAGACCGGGGCATCGGTACTGGGCCACCCCATCACCAACAGGATACCCAGCAACACCAGTAGCAGCACGACTATCAGGTAGCGTTTGGTCATCATGATTCCTCTTTTATTATTGTTATCCGGTGTCTCTTTTATGCCGTGTCGCTTTCCTCGAGGCCTAGCAATCGACTGAAGAAGGCAGACGCCATCATGTCCTGCCAGTCGTTCCGGTCTCCCAGCATGGCGATGCACAGGCGCCCCATCACCTGAATATAGCGTGGCATCTCGGTATGCTCTGCCTGCATGCAGAACTGATACCCCAGATGCTCAATACCCTGCACCAGCGAGGTCAGCGCCAGATCATCCGGCGGTGTACGGCCATGTTCGATCATGCTGTCATGAAGGATCCGCACGATGCGCCGGTTGTGGTCATCACGGTAGCGCGATACCGGTGAAGACAAATCGTGCAATTCACGGAAGCGGGCTTCCATCAACGGCCCCAGTGAACGCCCCCAGTTGAGGTAACCGCTAAGGGCAACGGGCAGGTAGTCATAAAACGCTTTCTGGGGTTGCTCGAACACTTTCACGAACAGCTGTTCTACCTCCTCGTTGCAATCACGAACGATCACATCAATCACATCCAGCGCCGAGGAAAAGTATTTGTAGAACGTGGGGCGAGACACCCCAGCCTGTTTGAGAATCAGGGCCACCGTGGTGCCATAGGTGCCATGCTCGCCGTACACTTGTCGCGCTGCCTGGAGGATCCGGGCGCGCGTATTTCCGGCCTGCCCCGCTGGCCTGCCCCGCTTCTTTTTCTGCCCAGCCTCAGGCTTCATACGTCCACCATTAACATCAGTGTTACTTTACCCCAATCCCGTCTTTTGAAAAGGCATGGCGTCACTACCTCCTGCCATTCCTTGGAATAATACTTTTTACCTACCAGCGTGCAGCGTTAACACTGTCAAAAGGCGCGGTTATAACAAATCAATATTAACACCAATGTTAATTATTAGCGGCAAATCCGATAAGGTGGTGCCACTCCTGATCAGGGAGCGCTCGGCGAAGACCTGGCAGTAGCGCCGATAATAATAAACAACAAGGTGACGCCAATGATTACATCTCGAAGAGCGCCGCTGCGCGCGCTCAGTCTAACGTTTTGTCTGCTGTTGTCAGCCATCAGTCTCCCTGCCCACGCTGGCTGGTTCGACTGGCTGTTCAAGGACACCTATACGCAAACCTGTTATCCCATCGTGTTAAGTCATGGGCTGTTCGGCTTCGATGATATTGCCGGCTACAACTACTGGTACCGGATCCCCGAAGAGCTTCGACGCAGTGGTGCAGAGGTCTATGTGACCCAGGTAGCCGCCGCCAACAGTACGGAAGTCCGCGGCGAGCAGCTGGCTCGGCAAGTCGAGGCCATACTTGCTGCCACCGGCGCCGGAAAAGTGAACCTGATCGGCCACAGCCACGGTGGCCCCACGGTGCGCTACGTGGCATCGGTCTACCCGGAGTATGTGGCCTCGGCCACCTCGGTGGCGGGCCCCCACACCGGGGCCCGCATGGCAGACGTACTGTTGGGGATGCAGGAAGCCCTGCCGCTAACCGGTGAAGTGATCGGCAGTATCGTCAACGCGGCAGTCGGCTTTCTGGATCTGATTTCCAGTGGCGGCTACGAACAGGATTCCCTTGCCGCGCTCTATTCCCTGTCCACTCCGGGCAGTACCGAATTCAACCAGCATTACCCTGAGGGGTTACCCGAAGACGCCTGCGGCCATGCTGCGGAATTGGCCGATAACGGTGTGCGCTATTACTCCTGGTCTGGCGCCAAGCCCTTGACCAATGCCCTGGATATCAGCGATGCGGGCATGGGCCTGCTCGCCCTGCTCTATCTGGGTGAAGACAATGACGGTCTGGTATCCAGCTGCTCCAGCCACCTGGGGCTGGTGATTCGCGACAATTACCGGATGAATCACCTGGATGAGGTGAACCAGATTGCTGGCCTGGTCAGCCCCTTCGAAACCAATCCCACCGCCGTGTTCCGTCAGCATGCCAATCGGCTCAAGAACCGTGGTCTCTGATTGGCACCATAAAAACATAACGATTTGGGAGAGCCATACCCTTGAGGGCGCCAGCAGGCGCCCTTTTTTATGGTTCGTCGCGCAATTGCGGGAAACGGAAGTCGCTTGCAGCAGGAGGGTAACGTTTTCCTTACGAGTGACCTGTGTACGGCACGCGTATCGCCACCTTCCAGGGGCGTGTCCACGCCGGACGGGTCCAAAGGGACACTGCGCGGGGCCAGACTTCGCCTGTTCTGCACTTCGCTTGTGATCCGGGATCTCCATCCATGGCGCGAAGCAATGCTCTGCCATAGCAAGGAGGTGCCGGAGCGGTGTCCGGCATGACGAAAGATCGACTTGCCTTGAACACGCATTCCCCCTAATCCGCGATGAACCTTTTTATCCCTTCCACCGACTGTCATGTGATCGACACTGGCTTTCACGGACCCAAGCCCCGATACTGGTCGGCTGCGCTTTTTCCGCGGCCAGCTTGACCTCAAGTCAGGTTGAGACTTTAGGGTTCACTCATTGTGTCGTTTTCGCTTCCCGGGTGTCGAAAACACTGCCCCGCCAACGACTCGATCCCTACTGCGAGGAAAAAAACATGACTGGCATTCCCCAACCCGCCACCCGCCGTGAATGGCTGGGCCTGGCGGTACTGATGTTGCCCACCGTACTGTTGGCACTGGATATGACCGTGCTGCACCTGGCGGCCCCGCATCTGAGTGCGGATCTGCAGCCCACCAGCGCGGAGTTGCTGTGGATCCTCGATATCTACGGTTTCATGATCGCCGGTTTCCTGGTGACCATGGGCACCCTGGGGGATCGCATCGGTCGTCGCCGTCTGCTGCTCACTGGCGCCACCGCCTTTGGCATCGCCTCGGCGCTGGCCGCCTTTGCCCGTAGCGCGGAAATGCTGATAGCCACCCGCGCCCTGCTCGGTATCGCCGGCGCGACTCTCATGCCCTCGACCCTGTCGTTGTTGCGAAACATGTTCCAGGTGGAGGAGGAGCGCACGGTGGCCATTACCATATGGATTACCGGCTTCATTGTCGGCAGCGCCATCGGGCCGCTGGTGGGCGGTGCCCTGCTGGAGTTTTTCTGGTGGGGATCGGTGTTCCTGCTCGGCGTGCCGGTCATGTTGCTGCTGCTGGTGTGCGGACCACTGCTGTTACCGGAATTTCGCGATGAGGACGCTGGCGCCCAGGACTGGACCAGGGCCCTGTTGTCGGTGGCCATGGTCCTTGCCGTCATTTACGGTCTCAAGGACATGGCCCGCAACGGACTGTCACTGATGCCTGTGCTATCCATGGTGATGGGGCTCTGCATTGGCGCCCTCTTCGTTCGCCGCCAACGACGACTCAGCGAGCCCATGTTCGATCTGTCGCTGTTTGCCATCCGCAGTTTCAGCACCTCGGTGGCAGCCATGATGCTCACCATTCTGGCGCTGTCCGGCGCCTGGCTGATGGTCTTTCAGTACCTGCAGGGGGTATGGGATCTGTCACCGCTACAGGCCGGTCTGGTGATGCTGCCCCCCGCGCTGGTGCAGACGGTGGGCTCGCTGTTAGTGCCCCGTCTCACCCGTTATCTTGCCCATTGGCAACTGGTCAGCGGGGGGCTGGTACTGGCCGTATTCGGGTTGCTGATTCTGTTGCTGGTGCATCGCCCCGCGCACATTCCCCTGCTGATCCTGGGCATGACTGTCATGGGCGTCGGGGTGATGCCGATGATGATTCTCGGTACCGACATGGTGGTCAGCGCCGCCCCCGCCCGCAAAGCCGGTGCGGCCTCGGCCACCTCGGAAACCGCCACGGAGCTGGGGATGGCATTGGGCATCGCTGTGATCGGCAGTATCGGCGCAGCAGTGTACCGGCAACATATGCTGGAACAGCTGCCCAGTGAACTGCCCAAGGCGTTGTCGCTGGCAGCCGGCGATACTCTGGGCGGCGCCCTGGGTGCCGCCGCGCAGCTGGGACCAGAGTTGGGCGAACCGGTGCTGGCCGCCGCCCGCGACAGTTTCAGCCTGGCCCTGCATACCAACGCGGCTATCGGGGCCGGGATCCTGGCAATCACCGCCGTGCTGGTGGCCGTGATGCTGCGCCAACGTCCCGATGCCAACGCGACCGGGGAACCAGAAGGGCCTATGGCACCCGATCAACAATGACCCGAATGTCGGCAGGCTGCGCCACCCCCGCACCGAATGCGGCAACCAGCGTGAGCCCCTCGCGCAGGCGCACCTGCTGACGGCTTCGCTGGCGCCCCTCTTTCCCCGAGCGCCCAAACGCCAGGTCCAGGCTGAAGTGATTCACACCCTGGCGGTCAATGGTCACCGCGTAACCGTCGCCGCTGGCTTGCCAGTGGCGGCGGCGGTCGCTCTCGTAAAGGCGGATGACCCAATCGCGCCCGCCTTCGGTGTTGCTCTGTTCTACCACCCGAATACCGCTCTCTGGCACACCGTAACGGCCCATCACCAGAAAGTGGAACGCACAGGCAATCGCCACCATGCATACCACAGCGCTCAGCAGCAGACGCCATTTGCCGGTCATTGTCAGCCTCTATTCATTGCCCCGCGCTTATTGTTTCAATTCCGTATCTGACTGTCACAGTGGAATTGTAATTTTCTTCCAAGAGGCGTTTAGTGAGTAGCAGGAGACCACTGAAGAGAAGGTGATATAACAATGAAAATGCATATTATGCCGACTCGCCGGAACCTCAAATTCCACGTTCCGGATGACAAGGTACTCAACTGGCACAGTTGGGGCCCGACGGTAACCCAGTTCTTCAACACCCTGTCGCTGTTCTTCCCGGAAGGCGAGCGCTTCTTTATCAATAGCGTGCGCAAGTACCGCGATCGCATCGAGGACCCGGAACTCCAGGAAGCGGTGCGAGCCTTTATCGGCCAGGAAGCCATGCACGGCCGTGAACACGAGGACTACAACCAGAAGATGGTGGAAGCCGGTCTGCCGGTGGATACCCAGGAGGCCATTGTCTCCAAGCTTCTGGATGTAATTTCCAAATACACGCCCAATGCCTTGCAGCTTTCCGCCACCGTGGCTCTGGAACACCTGACCGCCATTCTCGCGGACATCCTGCTGCGTGAGCCGGACCTGATTGAAGGGTCGGACGAGTCCTACCAGCGTCTGTGGCACTGGCATGCCCTGGAAGAAACCGAGCACAAGGCGGTGGCTTTCGATGTGTACGAGACCGTCTTCGGCAGTGGTTTCAAAGCCTGGGCCCTGCGCAGTCTTGGCCTGGTGCTGGCTACCACCATTTTCTTTGCGTTGTTCTATCCGTTCTACTTGATCAACACCTGGAAGGTAGGCCATCTGTTTGATCTGAAAGGCTGGTGGCGGTCCTTCAAATTCCAGTGGCTGAAACCGGGCGGTCTTCGCCGGGTAGTTATCCCCTGGCTGGACTGGTTCAAACCCGGTTTCCATCCCTGGGATCATGACAACCGCGAGTACCTGGCAGAAATGGACAGTCTGATTGGCGACGCGGACGGCTACGAAAAAAGCGAAGCGGCCTGACGCCACCTTTTCTTCATAAAGAAAGCCCCGGCATCGTCCGGGGCTTTTGTATTTTACCCAGTGCCAAGGTCAGCTCGACTCAACCACCACGGCCTCGCGTCACTTCTACCCACTGACCACGGGTACGGGCCTGACGACGGGCGTCGTACATGGCCTCCACCGTCCAGGCGGGCAGATAGAAGCGGCCGGCGAATGACGCATTCAGATCCACGCTCAGGGTCAGGGCATGCTTGCGGCCGGGCTGAATATCAAAATAGTGCATCACCCGGTCATCGCGCAGGTCCTGATACGTGACTTTCTCGTTATTGTCCGCACTGCCATCCAGCCGGCTGCTGGTAAGCTGCCAACCGGAAGGCAGAATCTGCGTAAGGGCCACATCTTCCAGGGTCCGGTTGCCGGTATTGGTCACCGTGACCTCTGCGGTGAAATCCTGGCCCTGATCCAGGCTGGCCGGATTGACCGGGGTGTCCCCGACCAGGAAGCGTACCGCCAGGCTCAGGCCTTCGCTGACCGGCGCTTCCTCGCCCGGTAACGGCGTACCGGTCTGGCTGAGGGTCACGAACAGCTTGCGATCGCTGTCATTACGCACGCTCAGGGACTGACTGTCGTTTCCTTCACCGGCACCGGCGCCCAAGGTCTGGCGGATCAGCGGCGAGGTGGCGGCAATGTCCTGCCAACCCTGCTCCCCGTCCTGCCAGGCAAACCGGTAGCTGTGGTCCCCTCCCTGGCTACCGGCGTAGCGGGCCATGGCCATCAATGACCAGGCGGTAGTCTGGGTGCTGTACCAACGCTGCCCGGACAGCTGGTCGGCAATGTCACTGGCCAGGGTCCAGGCCTGCTGCTCACGGCCCTGAGCCTGTGCCACGGTCAGCCGGATCGCCTGGTCCCGTAACGACGACCCATAGGTATAGCTGGCGCCGTCATCCTCCAGTTCGCCCACGTTGAGTGCGGTGAGTTCCGCCGCCACATCACCAAGCCCCATCTGCTGGTAGGCCGCCGCCAGCAACCAGCGCCCACTGTGGTAGCTGGCGCTGCGCCGATAGTCGTTTACGGCCATCTGCAAGCGTTCCCGCAAGCGGTTCATGGCGCCCACCTGGGGCTTGCCTGCCAGGGCAAGGGTGTACTGGCGATAGGCCTCGGCACTCCACTCCCAGGGCCGGTCTCCCAGGCTCTGGCTACGACGAATCTGATAGTCGCGCCAGTCATCGAGCATGCCCACGGGCACCGCGTAGCCCAACCGTCTGGCTTCGAGCAGGAAATGACCGGCATAGGTGGTCCCCCAATCATTGGCCTGCGCCTGGCCCGGCCAATAACCAAAGCCGCCGTTGGCGAGCTGGAACCGCTGCAACCGCTCGATGCCCGCAGTGATATGGGTCTGGATTTCCTGTTGTTGTTGCGCTGTTAGCGGCACCAGCTGCTCCAGGTACAACTGAGGCAGTACCGACGAGGTGGTCTGCTCAATGCAGCCATGGGGATAGCGCATCAGGTAATTCAATCGGCGCTCCAGGCCCATGGCCGGCAACGCACTCACGGTCAGTGTCGCGCTATTGGTACCGGTCATGCCGTGGGGCTGGTAATCCAACGCCCAGGTTTCCCCTGCTTCCAGCTTCCTGAAGGTATCCCGAGTCGTTGGCGGGTTGGCGGCACGTACCGGCAGATGCACGGTTTCGCTGGCCGAATGCTTGCCGCCACGGGCGGTCACCGTGATGCTCCCCCGGCCTACCCGATCATTGGCCCGCAGGCGCAACATGGCAATCTGGTCCGAAGGCCCCGTGAAGGTCAGCGTCGCCTCGCCGTTTTCCACGGTAAAGAGTTCATCATCCGCCGCGACGGACAGCGAGACCGATTTCACCGTGTCGTCGGTCACGAACACGGTCACCGGCAACGCCACGGTTTCGCCCGGGCCCATGACTCGCGGCAGCGTGCTGAGCAGCGCCAGCGGCTGGGTCACGGTAATGTCCTGATCCGCTTTGCCGTAGGCCCCGTCGTCACCGGCCACCACCATGGCCCGTACCTGCCCCATATAAGGCGGCAGGGTAATCTCGTGACTGGCCCTGTCGCCTGCCTCCAACGTGAAAGGCCCGAGGAATTTCACCACCGGCGGGAATCGGCGACGCTGTTTCTCGCGGCCGTCATCGGCCCCATCGGAGCCCCCCAGGGCCAGCAGACGGTCCAGCTCGGCCCCGTAGGCACCGACGACCATGTCATAGAGATCCCAGGTCAGCACCCCCAGCGCCTCGCGCTGGTAAAAGGCAGCGTGCGGGTCCGGGGTACGGAAGTTGGTCAGCCCCAGCAAGCCCTCGTCCACCAGCGCCAGGGTGTAGGTCATGGCCCGCCCCTGTTTTTCGCTGACTGCCACGCTAAAGGTTTGCTCCGGTTTCACCGACGCCGGGGCCTGGATCTGCGGCTGCAAGCGAGTAGCTGGGTCCTCCACCAACAGGGGAACAATGCCGTAAAGGCGAATGGGACGATCATTATCTCGCTGGTGAGGTTGCAGCAACGCCACATGCACATAGACATTGGGCGCCATGTCGGCGGTGACTGGAATATCCAGGGTCTGAGCCTTACCGCTGGCGGGCAGCCAGTAATGATCGAGCACCCGGGAACCATTCTCCAGGCTGACCAGCAGGCGCCCTTCCGTGACCGCCGGCAACTCGACCCGGGCGGTGTCACCCACCTGGTAGATTTCCCGGTCCGCAGTGAGAGACAAACGGGTGGCGGCATCCTGGCTGCCACCGGCCTGATCGTTGCTCCATCCCAGATACAGCGTCTGGGACGCACAGTGCTCGCTCTGCCGGTCGCAGACCCGAATCAAATGACGGCCCCAGTCATAATCGTTGCCATCCAGATTCCACTGTCCCCGCCCCTGGGCGTCGGTGGTAATCTGGACCTGGGCCACCGAATGGGTATTGGGGTCACTGATGAAATTGCTCAGGTCTTCACCGGAACGATCCCACCACCAGCGCCAATCCATTTCATAGACGGTGATATCCAGCGGTCGACCTGCCACCGGCTTGCCCTCGCGGTTCACGCTGATCAAATCAATGGCGTGTCGTCCTTCGCGGGATAGCGCCCCACCCCAGCCGCTGCCTTCCGGCACTTGCATGCCCACCCAGTGCTGAAACGGATAGACCCGGGCACTGCGCACCTGGGTGCTGTAATCACCGCTGTTTTCAAATACCCGGGTGGTGAGCGTGGCACGCAGCATCCCCGGCGTCTGTTCCACCGGAATGGTCAGCGGGAACGTGGCCTTGCCCTGACTATCCACATGGGCCTCGAAGGCGGTAAACGGCTCGCTACTGAGGGCGCGGGTGCTATCGTCAAAATGGTAGGCATCCAGACCGTCGAAGCGGGTGGTCGTGGCGGCCACGCGGACTTTCACATCCGCCTTCAGATTGGATGCGGTGGCGCCATTGAGCCATTGCGTGAACAGGCTGACCGGGGCCGCCTCGTTGGCGGGTAACGGTTCCGGCAGCGTCAGATCAATCTTCAGCCGGTTGGGCTTGATGGCTTCCACC
>JAZAJX010000194.1:0-9657 GCA_036230225.1 Pseudomonadota bacterium
CGCCGGCCCCATACTCATACACGTAATCGCCCAGGTGCAGCACAAAATCCAGGTCACCCTGGTTGGCCACGGCCCGGTACACCGAGAAAAAGCCATAGGGAAAATTCGAACAGGAAACGACGGCAAAACGGGCGCGATCGATGAAATCTGCGGCGGCGGGAAAGGTGCGCGTCCGCCCCACTGGAGACTGCGTCTCACCCACCTGAAACTGGTAGTAATACCAACGCCCGGCAGCCAGCCCGTCGGCATCAATCTTGACGCAGTAATCCGCATCCGCATTGGTGGTGGTCGTATACGAGGTGACAATCTGCTGCATGGCCGGATCACTGGCGACCTTCACCTCCACCGGCACCACCACGCCGGACTGGTCCGGGGTCACACGAGTCCACAGGATCACTCTGTCCGCCAGCGGGTCTCCAGAGGCCACGCCATGCAGAAACGTCACAGATGGCAACGCATCCGGACCGCCGGGCGGCTCAGGATCAGCAGGAACATTTGGCGCGGGATTATTGACCACCGGGGTGGAGGAGCTGCTTCCCCCGCCACAGCCTGCCAATGCCAGTGTGGTGCCGGCCCCGATAGCCTGCACAAGATTACGACGGATTCGATCCATGCCTTACCCCCTGAAAAACTGTCATCAACAACAGCTTTCCAAGAGTAGGCAGGAAATTGCACGGCAACAGTGAGCCTTGGGTAGTAGCACTGTAGTGCTATGTAGCGACCTGTAACCGCCCAGTTAAACGTGACGAGGGCGTGACATACGCATGTTTAAACGATGGCAAACGCGCCCGGCAAATGCTGGCGAAGGGTCAACAGATTTTCTTCGCGCACGTCCATATCCCCAAAACAATTGGCCATGGTGCCGGCGTACTGCAAGCCGTCCTTTTCAATCGCTTCAGCCGTCAGCAACGCATGACTGATGCAACCCAGCTTCATGCCCACCACCTGAATCACCGGCAACGCCAACTCCTTGGCCAACCCTGACAACATTTCCCGATCATTCAGTGGGACCCGCCAGCCCCCGGCACCCTCGATGAGAATCAGATCGGCTTTGTGCGCATTCAGGGCCCCGCGCACATAACCTGCCAGTCTGGCCAGCGTCACCACCTTGCCTTCCTGCTGCGCGGCAATATGCGGCGCGATGGCTGCTTTGAGGGCGACGGGATTCACTGTCTCATAGGGAAGCTTCACCGAGCTGGCCGCCATTAACTGCAGCGCGTCTTCGTTCTGCCAGCCATCAGCAGTCGCTTCGCAGCCAGCCGCAATCGGCTTGAGACCGTAGCAACTCAGCCCCGCTTCACGGGCACGCTCCAGCAGGCGACAACTGACCCAGGTCTTGCCGACTTCAGTATCGGTGCCAGTGACGAAGAAGATGCCTTTCAGAGCGGGAAGGGGTGGTTTCTGGTTTTCCATGGGGCACCTTTAAATCAGCAGCTTCGTTGTCGTTGTTTTGTAGAAACAGAGCGGTTTACATGCGCTCTGGAATCTCTACCTCGCTGAGACGAGGATCGCCATGCAAGCATAGCTCCCACAGGGGCATCAGATCCTGCATGTCGCCGAACTCGACGATTGGCAAGGCATTTCCATTAACCAAAAACCCGGGAACTATGTGAGGTTTTCCTATCCCACAAGCGTAGCTTGTAGCTTGTAGCTCAGTTTTTTTCCGCTTCCAGAAACAGCACATTCCAGGTGAGCGGCAAGCCTTGCGCGGTTCTTTTCGTTTCGTATTCGGCCACCATTGCCTGCCAGGCATTCTTTCCCGTCAGGCCGGTGGCGCCACTGACATGGTCGGCACCGGTTGCCTTCAGGCGGCGGGCGATGGATTTGACGGAGTCGTAGTATTCCACCATCACCTGCTGCTGCAAATCCGCATCGGCAAAACCTGCCTTGAACGCCGCGTTTTGCCAGTCGTTGAATGTCGGCAATGCATTCACATGGGGGCGTTGGTTCACCGCCTGCCAGCTTTGCTGCAGTTCCTGCAACGAACCACCCAACGGCACCGCCAGCAGCACACGCCCAGCTGGCGCCAGCACCCGGGAAATTTCTTGCAACACGGCCTGCGGATCACACCACTGCAGGGCGAAGCAACTGAACACCAGCCCCTGACTGGCCTCGGCCAGCGGCAGCTGTTCCGCATCGGCACACAGAGGCTGATAGCGTTCATTCAGGCGGCCACGCACGGCCGCTTCTGCCAGCATGGCTGGAGACAAATCCACCGCCTGCCAGTGCACATCCGGCAGTGCCTGCTGCTGGGCCCGGGCAAAGGGCGCGGTGGCGCAGCCCAGGTCCAGCGCATGATTCACCGGCAACTGCGCCGGCAACCGCTGCACCAGCGAGCGCCCCACGGCCAGCTGCAGGATCGCATGCTCATCGTAGCTGCGCGCGGCGCGGCTGAAGTGCTGGCCGACCAGCTGCTTGTCTGCTGTCGCTTGAATGCTCGCGCTCCTTGAAACAAGTCAGACGTCTGAGGTCGGACGTCTGACGACAATAATCAAACCGTCAAATCAGAATAATTTTGTGTCCGGCGTCAGGCATCCGACGTCAGAGCATATTCCCGCCAGAAGTCATAGATGGCCTGGGTAAAGGTGTCCGGTGCTGACAGGAACGGCACATGGGCCACCTGCTCGATCAACGCCGTGCGACCGGTATTGATCAAGGCCTCACTGGCCGCCATGGCGGCCGCAGGAACAATATGATCGTTTTCGCCAAACACCATCAGCACCGGCATGTGCAGCGTCGGCAACACCGCGCGCATATCCGCATCACGAAGAATATCCAGCCCGCCCCGCAAGGCTTTGGGCGCAGGCAGTCCGCAGAAATAAAGAATCTCCTTGAGCCGCGCCGTATCGGCACGCATGGCGGCACTGCCCTTGCAGTTGAGGGCCAGAAAACGCACCAGGGTGCCCTCCTGATCCTCAGCAAACATTTCCGCAAACTTGCCGAGAATTTCCGGCTTCATGGCTGTGTCCCAGCCTTCTGTTGAGGTGAAGCGTGGAGACGCCGCCACGGTAACCACCGACTGCACCCGCTGCGGCGCCTTGTCCGCCATGGCCAGCGCCACCAGCCCACCCAGCGACCAGCCCAGCACGTGGGCTTTCTCCGGCATAATCTCCAGCATCTGATCCGCCAGAAAATCGAGGGTGTAATCGGCCGCCGGCAGCGGGCTCTGGCCCATGCCGGGCAGATCCACTACCGTCACCCTGAACCGTTCCAGCAACGCCGGCACGATGTCATCAAAGACAATGGCGTGCAGCCCCCAGCCATGAATCAGGACGACATCCTGCGCCTCGGCATCCTCTACGCCAGTGGCCTTGTAGGTGTTGTGGTAGGGAATCAGCTTGGGCATTAAAGATCCTTTAGTCACGGGGCTGACGTCGGAAGTCTGACGGCAGAAGTAAAACAGGCTGGCCTTTTTGAGCGTCAGGCGTCCGACTTCCGACGTCCGACCTCATCAAGCGCTGCCAGCAACGCATCCACATCCGCCAGTTCATGGGCCGCAGACAGGGTCACGCGCAAACGCGCCTCGCCTTCCGGCACGGTGGGCGGGCGGATCGCGCTGATCAGAAAGCCTTTATCCCTGAGCGCAGCACTCAGCGCCATGGCATCGGCATCGCTGCCGATCAGGATCGGCTGGATCGGCGTCTGCGAGTCCATCAGCGTATAGCCCAGCTCACAGGCGCCGGCACGGAAACGCGTTACCAGCTCCGCCAGTTTTTCCCGGCGCCAGTGTTCCTGCTGTGATTTCTTCAGGCTGGTGAGCGTTGCCGCCGCCACTGCCGCCGGCATGGCGGTGGTATAAATAAAAGTGCGGGCGAATTGTATCAGGGTCTCGATCAGTTGCTGGCTTCCGGCGACAAAAGCACCGCCGGTACCCAGCCCCTTGCCCAGGGTGCCCATCAGAACCTGCACGCGATCATTCACGCCCTGGGAAAACAGTGACCCTCGCCCTCGCTCATCCAGTACGCCAATGCCATGGGCATCATCCACCATCAGCCAGGCATCATTGGTCTCGCACACATTCGCCAGCGCCGTCAGCGGTGCTTCGTCGCCATCCATGCTGAACACGCCATCGACCACTGCCAATTTGCGGCGCGCGTCGCTGCGCTGCAACAGGCGCGACAGTGCAGCGGGATCGTTGTGGGCGAAGCGACGAAAACGGGCGCCGCTGAGCAAGCCACCGTCGAGCAGGGACGCATGATTAAGCCGGTCTTCGAAGACGGCATCAGACTTGCCCAGCAGCGCAGACATCACACCCAGATTGGCCATATAGCCCGTGGAAAAAAGCAAAGCGCGTTCACGGCCGGTGTGCGCTGCCAGCGCCTCCTCCAGATCCTGATGGGGACGCTGATGACCACACACCAGATGAGAAGCACCGCTGCCCACCCCCCAGTCACTGGCGGCCTGCTGAAAGGCAGCAATCACCTCCGGGTCATTGGCCAGCCCCAGATAGTCGTTACTGCAGAAATTCAGGTAATCACGCCCTGCCAAGCGCGCAAAGCGACCACAGGGGCCGTCCATAACCAGCGGCTCGCGAAAGCGATGTTGCTGGCGGCGCTTTTCAAGATCGGCGGCGAGATCAAAGGTCATTGCGAAACCCGTAGGGCGGAAATTGGCGTCAGCCAATCTCCGCCGCGACGTAAGCGCCAATCAATGGCTGGAGAAAATGGATACCTGGCATGGTAATCAGCCACCGGTGGAGATCGGCTCACGCCGATTTCCACCCTGCGGAGAATCAATGCTCGGTAGCAGCAGGGCGGCCTGTGTCCTTGTCGAGCACGTGCTTCGCGGAACGTTTGTCCATGGCGTTATAAAAAAGGCCCGCTTCTTCCGCTTCCTGCTCGGCAACCTGCGCCTTGATGGCTTCTTCATGAGCTTCATCGGAAGCCTCATGACGGGGATCCAACGGATGGATGCCCAGGCGCTTGAACAACTGCTGGTCGTGGTTCGCTTCCGGGTTATCGGTGGTCAGCAAACGCTCGCCGTAGAAGATGGAGTTGGCGCCCGCCATGAAACACAGCGCCTGCGCTTCATCATTCATCTCCTGACGACCGGCAGACAGGCGTACATAGGATTCGGGCATCAGGATACGCGCCACCGCCACAGTGCGAACGAACTCGAACGGATCCAGATCATCCACATCCGCCAGCGGGGTACCTTCAATCTTCACCAGCATATTGATCGGCACAGACTCTGGGTGGTGTGGCAGATTGGCCAGTTGCTGCAGCAGGCCGACACGGTCATCACGCTGCTCGCCCATGCCAACAATGCCCCCACAACACACCTTCATGCCGGCATCACGGACATTGGCCAGGGTGCTCAGACGATCATTGTAGGTCCGCGTGGTAATCACCTTGCCGTAATACTCCGGCGAGGTGTCCAGGTTGTGGTTGTAGTAGTCCAGTCCGGCGTCCGCCAGCGCCTCGGCCTGGCCCTGATCCAGCATACCCAGGGTCATGCAGGTTTCCATGCCCAGCCCTTTCACCTGGCGGATCATATCCAGCACATAGGGCATGTCACGGTCACGGGGACTACGCCAGGCCGCGCCCATGCAGAAGCGGGATGCGCCCTTTTCCCGGGCCGCCTTCGCCTCTTCCACCACCCGCGCCACTTCCAGCAGCTTTTCCTTTTCCAGCTCGGTGTTGTAGTGACCGGACTGGGAGCAGTACTTGCAATCTTCCGGGCAGGCACCGGTCTTGATGGACAACAGGGTGCTCACCTGCACCGCATTGGGGTCGAAGTGGGCCCGGTGAATGGCGGCAGCCTGGAACAACAGATCGTTGAACGGCAATGCGAACAGGGCTTCGATCTCACTGCGTTTCCAGTCGTGTCGTACAGCAACATCAGAGGCTGGCGATTGGGCGGGGCTGGCAGTTGCGGGCATGCTTCTTCTCCATTCGGGAATCCATGCAGGCTAGGGAGCCAGATGACAACTGTCAACCTGATAGAAGCAACAAAAGTTTACTGCAGTATACTTTTTAACCACTCTTCATCCTGTCTCTTCTGTGGCCACTCCCAAGCGGATCCTATCTGTTTCGCCTGCCTGTCGCTGCTGGCGCATCTGGAAGGCCCCCTATGCCGTTGCGGGCTGCCCCACCCCGGCACACCGCCTTGCCAAAACGATCACGCACCGCTGTGCGGCCGCTGCGTGCGCCGCCCTCCGCCTTTCACCGCAAGCCACTCGCCCCTGCGCTACCACTTCCCCGTGGATCGGTTGATCCGCCGTTACAAATACCGGGGGGATCTGGTGGCAGAAAGGGGGATTGAGCACATTCTGAGGGATACCCCTTGCCCCTGGCCGGGGATGGATGCGCTCTGCCCGCTACCCGCACACTGGCGACGCCGCTGGCAACGCGGGTTTGACCAGAGCCAGCGCCTGGCCACCTACCTGTCCCGGCGCTGGCAGCTACCCTTACTGACCGCCCTCCAACGCCACCAGTCCACTCCCAGGCAACAAGGCCTGAGCCGAACCCAGCGACAGCGCAATTTGCGCCATGCCTTCACTTGCCAGCAATCGGTCACGGACATGCGTATCGTTCTGGTGGATGATGTGATGACCACGGGAAGCAGTGCCCGGGCCGCCAGCGAGTGTCTGATGCGGCATGGCGCCCGAGAGGTCAGGGTATGGACGCTGGCTAGAACCCCCGCCCTTTGAACAAGCAATTCATTGCTCATCCCTCCCTGTATTTCAGTGAACCGTGAGGCATAATGAGGCCTTGTTCACGGAGGGATATTCATGAAAACAATAACAACATTGACCCTGCTGGCCGCCCTGGGAACCGGCCTTGCCAGCCAGGCCCATGCTGAAGATCGATACAGTGGCGTTACCCTGATTCGCGGCACCGTCGTCTCTGTGGGGCGGGTTGACCCCACAGAGAATGTGGACACCGGTTTTTTTGTGGATGCCAATTACACCAGCGTCGCCGTTAATGCCGGTATCGGTACCAAGAAATTCGGCGATTCCCCGCTGCGCTCCGACCAGCGCGAGGATGACCTTTCCGAAGCCGATGGCGAACGCGTCAATAACGCCTATGCCGGTATCGGTTTCGGGCGCATCGTACAGATCCAGTACGGCTACGGTAACCATGGCGACCTGCTGCGCTTCCGCTCCGATTTCAACTACCGCTCGGTGGTGGATTTCTTCACCGGCAAGCGCACCCCCAAGGATCGCATGACACTTGGCGATCGCATTACCTTTACCATCGCCGTGGAGCAGTACCAGGACAGCGACGAGGAAATTTTCGACAACGCAACCTGGGGCGTGGGTCTGCTATTCTGAATAGCCACAACCGCCCCGCACGGGACAATCATGGAAGTACATATCGCCCAGGGGCATAACCCGCCGCACAACATCCATGGCATCACCGTCATCATCGACGTGATCCGCGCCTTTACCACCAGCCACCACGCATTTCGCCGGGGGCTGCGCTGCATCTGGCCCGTCGCCAATGCAGAGCAGGCCTTCGCTCTGCGTGACCAGCACCTGCCTCAGGCTCTGCTGGCCGGTGAGGTGGAGGCCCTGCCCATCAAGGGCTTCGACTTCGGCAACTCTCCCTGGGAGATCGACCAGGCGGACCTGCGGGACCGTGAGTTGATCCTGCGCACCACCAATGGCGTGGCAGCCACCCTGAAAGCTCGCGACAGCCAGGAGGTGCTGGTCGCAGGGCTGGTCAATGCCGAGGCCACCGCCAATTACCTGCGTCGGAAAAGTCCCCCCATCGTAGTCCTGGTGGCCTCTCACCCCACCGGTGACGAGGATGTTGCCTGCGCCGAATACATTCGTTATCTGCTTGGCGGGGAAGGCATTCCCTATGAACAAGCCCGGGACAGGACCCTCAATGCCAGCGCCGCGCAGAAGTTCTTCAACGGTAGTCACCCCCGGCTACGCCCTCAGGATATCGAGGCCGCCGCCGCCAGTGATGGTGCCGGCGCCCTGGTCATGCGGGTCGGCTTTGATCCTCGACCCTGCATCACTGTGGTAGCTGCCGACTGACCCGGACGGTCAAGCATTCCGCGCGTTTTTATCAATGCGGCCACCGGATGCCTCTTGGTACTGTTGACCCACATCAACAGACAGGACACCCCCATGATCCAGTGGTCCGAACAACAACAGATGATCCAGAAGATGGTGCGCGATTTCGTGGAGAAGGAAGTCGTGCCCCAGCTCGACGATATCGAGTACAACGGCGTTCCCCCCTACGACATCCTGCGCAAGCTGATCAAAACCTTCGGCATGGACATCATGGCCCAGCAATCCTTTGAGAAACAGCTTGCTCGGGAAAAAGCTATCGCCGCCGGCGACACCGTGGAAGAGAAGAAAAAAACGGGCCCCGCCGCCATGGCGGGTGAAGAGGCCGCCATGCGCATGATCCCCATCATCGAGATCTGCAAGCACGCCCAGGGGCTGGTCACTGCCATGGGCGTGTCCATGGGGCTCGCCGGAGGTGCCATCATGAGCAAGGGCACCATTGAGCAGAAAGAACGCTGGGCCCTGCCGCTACTGACGCTGGAGAAGGTGGGAGCCTGGGCCATTTCCGAGCCCAACGCCGGTTCCGATGCCTTTGGCCAGATGAAGACCCTGGCTCGCCGTGACGGCAACGGCGGCTACATCATCAATGGCAGCAAGACCTGGATCACCAATGGCCCCTTCGCCGACACCATCATTTTGATCTGCAAGCTGGACGAAGAAGGCGTTACGGCCGATCAGCGCAAGATCGTCTCGTTCATTCTGGATAGCGGCATGGAAGGGCTGGAACAATCCAAGCCCTTCAAGAAGATGGGCATTGGCTCCTCCCCCACCGGTGAACTGTTCCTCTCGGATGTGAAAGTCGGCGCCGACCGCCTGCTCGGCGGCAGCGAAGACAGCTACGGGCGCAGTGGCGCCAAGGGCACCTTCATGCAGGAGCGGGCCGGCGTGGCAGCCATGGCGCTGGGTATGGTGGAGCGAGCTCTGCAGCTGAGCATCCAGTACGCGAACGACCGGGTGCAGTTCGGCCGCGCCATTGGCCAGAATCAACTGATCCAGCTCAAACTCGCCAAGATGGAAGTGGCCCGCACCAATCTGCAGAACATGGTATTCCGCTATATCGAGATGACCGCCGCGGGACAGCAGATGACCCTGGCCGAAGCCTCTGCCATGAAACTCTATGCCGCCCAGGCCGCTATGGATGTGGCCACGGATGCCGTGCAGATCCATGGCGGCTATGGCTACATGCGTGAATCCCGCGTCGAACAACTGATGCGGGATGCCAAGATTCTTCAGATCTATGCGGGCACCGACGAAATGCAGATTATCGCGATCGCCCGGGATTTGCTCAGCAGACAATGAATTAGATCTTGGTTGCGTGAGACTTCCGCCAGGCGCAATGTAAGAGATTGACCATTGCGCCCAGGTAGCGGGTTTTTGTGGCCTTCATTACACGCCCCTGGAGCCAATAAACTCAACCATTATTCGTAGTACAGGCTGAGAAATCGGCCTAGGTGGTTGCAATGTTAGTACGCTATAGGGCTGATCGTTCCGCAGTTGCCCTGGTGTTAGGGAAGGTCTGAATAACTCGCTTTTTTCGCCTTTACGATGATCAACAGGCTTCTGCCATCAAATTCAGGCCACAATTCACTCTTGAGTGTTCATTTTTTCGCCTGATTGCCGCACTTTAGCGG
>JAZAJX010000195.1:0-11040 GCA_036230225.1 Pseudomonadota bacterium
TCCACAGCCAGTGCCCGCTGCTCCATGGCAGCGTTGAATACCGGGCCGTTACGGCCGCCGATATCCCAAATACAGATGGTCCGTTTCAGTGTGCTGCCGGCGGGCATCTGGTCCAGACCGACCATCTGGCTGATCGCCTTGAGGCGACTGCGGACCGGCATTTCCCGGGTGTAGAAGACGTCTTCGAGTTGCTCCAACTTGCTGTCACTGAGCGTGATGCCCGGCAGCAGGGTTTGTAGTTGTTCTCTCTGAGCGTCTGTCAGGGTGGCGGCACTCAGCGTTGAGCACAGCAGACTGATCAGGAAAAAAAGAGTGATGGAGGGGCGCATGGTGTTCTCCTGAGACGGCATTCTTGTTATCAGCACTATAATTAGCACGCGATGACACAATGGGGGAGAACCCTAGCGCAGCGGGTGGCCGCGTTACGGCAAAATGTGGCGAAAGGGTCAATGGTGGGCGAGTGGAAAGTATAAAGTTGAAACGCGGGCAGTATCAGGGGGCCATTCCAGTCCAGTGCCCGCGCTGCGTTTGGCTGTGGGCACTGGACCGGACAGAGACGTTTTAATCGTGATCGCGCCTTTTCAGCGTTGTTCAGCTCGGCGGTTTTACTTCGGCTGCGCGTCGACGGACTCCCCGTTCACGTGGCGGCTCGCCGGGCCGAGCAGGTACAGGTAGGGCGCCATGATGTCGCCGGGTGTTTTCAGTGTCTGCGGGTCTTCGCCGGGGTAGGCCTGGGCACGCATATCGGTGCGGGTGCCGCCCGGGTTGATGGTATTGACGCGGATATTGCTGGTGTTTTCCAGCTCTTCGGCCAGCACCTGCGCCAGGTTTTCCGTCGCTGCCTTGGAGACCGCATAGGCTCCCCAGAAGGCCCGGCCCTTGCGGCCGACGCTGGAGGACGTGAATAGCAGGCGGGCATCCTCGCTGGCACGCAGCAGAGGCAGCATGGCCTGGGTCAGGTAAAAGGCACTGTTCACGTTGACCTGCATTACCGAATCCCAGGTGCCGGCACCGTAACGGTCCAGGGGGGTGATATCTCCCAGCACCGAGGCATTGTGCAGAATACCGTCCAGTCGCCCGAATTCCTTGTCGAAAAGGCCGGCCAGTTCCTGAAAGTCCTCCGGACGGGCCACGGCCAGGTTCACCGGCGCCAGGGCCGGCTCCGGGCCGCCTGCGGCCTTGATCTCGTCATATACCCGTTCCAGTTTCTCCTGGGTACGCCCCAGCAGGATCACCGTGGCGCCGTGGGCGGCCAGGGTCAGGGCGGCGGTGCGGCCAATCCCGGCGCCGGCACCGGTGACCAGGATAATGCGGTCCTGGAAAGCATCGTCGGGGCACGCGTAGTTGAGAGCCTCGTTGTGAAAATCAGTCATGGTCAATCCTGTGAATCCTGCGCCAGAGGCCGGATGCCTGACGCCAAATACGTTTCAATGGCGGAGATGGGCAATTGCCGGTCTCCGTCCTAGAGTGAGCCGTGGAGTGTTTTGAGCAGTGGCAGCAAATCCGCGCCTTCTTCCAGGTAATAGGTAGCCTGCCAGCCACGGGGATCATCGTCTGCATCAATATAACCGAACGCCGCCACGGCAGTGGCCATGCCGGCATTATGCCCGGCCTGAATATCACGCAGGTGATCGCCCACATAGAGGCAGTTTGCCGGGGTCACCTTGTCGGTGCGGGCGGCAATGAGCAGGCCCTCCGGGTCCGGCTTGCGCTGTTTCACATCGTCCGGGCACAGCACGGGACCAACCCGATCCGCCAGATCCAGGCCGGCGAGCACCTTGTGGGTAAAGCGGGATGGCTTATTGGTGACGATGCCCCAGGGAATGCCGTTGGCATCCATCCAGTCCAGGGACTCTGCCATGCCGGGAAACAGCACGGTGTCCACCGCCAGATGTTGCTCGTAGGCATTCAGCAATTCATCCAGAAAGGCCGGAAAGGTCAGGTCGTCCGGCCCCGTACCAAAACCCAGCTCGGTGAGTGCCCGGGCGCCGTTGGACACATTGGCGCGCACGGCGGAATAGGTCACTGCCGGCCTGCCATGTTTTTTCAGCAGGGTGTTCAGCACCGTATAAAAATCCGGTGCCGTATCGATCAGAGTACCGTCGAGATCGAAGTAGACGGCTTCCAGCTTTTCCATGAAAAATCCTGTTTGGGGTGCAAGTTTCAAGTTGCCAGCGTCAACGCGTGCAGTTCAGTGCCAAGTGCCCAGATTATCGCCACGTTTATAGTTGGCGGCGCGGCTTGGTCGCTCCTCGTTTGGCTGCCGATTTTGTGCGCGTTGTCACTTTTAACTTGCAACTTTCAACCGGGTTTAACCGCGTACATCAGGTAATTCACTGACACATCCCGGTTCAGCTTGTACACCTGCGTGAGCGGGTTGTAGACCATGCCGGTGGTGTCCTTGACGTCCAGACCGGTGTCCCTTGCCCAGCCAGCCAGCTCGGAGGGTTTGATCAGTTTGGCGTATTCATGGGTCCCCCGGGGGAGCAGGCGCAGGACATATTCGGCGCCCACGATGGCAAACAGAAACGCCTTGGGGTTGCGGTTGATGGTGCTGAAAAAGACGTGACCGCCGGGTTTGACCAGGGTGGCACAGGCACGAATGACCGAGGACGGGTCGGGGACGTGTTCCAGCATTTCCAGGCAGGTCACCACGTCATACTGGCCCGGGCGTTCCTCGGCGATCTGTTCTGCCGGAATCTGCCGGTATTCCACCGGGACACCGGCCTGCTCAGCGTGAATGCGGGCCACCGACAGGGGCGCTTCGCCCATGTCGATGCCGGTGACGTCGGCGCCACGTCGGGCCATGCCCTCGGAAAGCAGGCCGCCGCCACAACCGATATCGATGACTGTCTTGCCCGGCAGACTGACGCGCTCGTCGATATAGTTCAGGCGCAGCGGGTTGATGTCGTGTAGTGGACGGAATTCGGAGTTCGGGTCCCACCACTGTTCTGCCAGGGCATTGAATTTGGCAATTTCACCGGCATCCACATTGGGAATTTGAGGCTGCTGTTCAGTCACGATCGGCTCCGGAAATGGTGTCCTGCCACTGCTGGGCATTCTTGAGAATCAGGGCTTCATTGAGGGTGGTCAGTGTGCGGTTGTCCATCAGACAGCGTCCACCCACCCAACTGTGGGTGACCTGATCGCGGGACGCCGCATAGATCAGCTGGGCCACCGGGTCATAGACCGGCTGGGTCTCCAGTCGGTTCAAGTCAACGGCCACCATATCGGCTTGCTTGCCAATTTCCAGTGAACCGATCTCGTCTTCCCGCCCCAGAGCGCGGGCGCCATTCAGGGTGGCCATCTGTAGCACCTCGCTGGCGGGCAGAGCATCGGCCTGCAGGCTGACGCCCTTGCCGAGAAAGGCAGCGGTGCGGGCTTCGCCGATCATGTCCAGGTCGTTGTTGCTGGCAGCGCCATCGGTGCCCAGGGCCACATTGACGCCGGCCTTGCACAGGGCGGCCACCGGCGCAAAGCCGCTGGCCAGCTTCAGGTTGGATTCCGGGCAATGCACCACGTGGGTGCCGGTTTCCGCCACCAGGGCGATTTCGTCCTCGGTAAGCTGGGTCATGTGCACGGCCATCAGACGTGGCGAGAGCAGCCCGAGTGCTTTCAGTCGGGTCAGTGGCCGGTCGCCGGTATTGCCCACCGCCATCTGGATTTCACCCGCGGTCTCGTGCACGTGCATCATCATGGGCACGTCCAGTTCTTCGGCCAGAGTCAGCACTTTCTGCAGTGGCCCATCGGAGACGGTGTAGGGGGCGTGGGGACCAAAACCGATCTGGATGCGCGGATCGTGGCGCCATTCATCCATGGCGTCCGTGGCCAGGCGCAGGTAATCCTCCGGCCCGGCGCCCATGGGGGTGGGAAAGTCCAGGATCGGGCAGAACAGGCTGGCCCGCAGGCCGGCCTCCACGGTAGCGCGGGCGGCGCTGGCCGGGAAAAAGTACTGATCAGCAAAGCAGGTGGTGCCGGAGCGGATCATCTCTGCGGCTGCCAGGCGCGTGCCGTCATACACGAACTGCTCGCTGACGAACTGGCCTTCGGCCGGCCAGATGTGCTTCTCCAGCCAGGTCATCAGGGGCAGGTCATCGGCGATTCCGCGGAGCAGGTTCATGGCCGCATGGGTGTGGGCGTTGATCAGACCCGGGATCAGCAGATGGCTCTCCAGCCGGGTGACCGTGTCACTCTGCCATTTCTGGTCCGCCAGAGCGCTGGGCAGCAGGTCGAGAATGTGGCCGTCGCGGACGACCAGGGCGTGGTTTTCGAGCATCGTGGCCTGAGGGGCAACGGGGGCGATCCAACGGGCGTGGACGATCAGGTCAGCCTGATTGTCGCTCATGCACAACTCCTTGATATCTTGGCAGCCTGCTAGAGGGGCCTTCCCCTCAATGTGAGCGCGCAGTATAGCGTGTCAGCGTCACTCTTGCCCTCGTTTGCACACCGCTACATCAATGGTGGCTGACTATGGCGCCGAAGCCGTCCGGGTGTGCTATCATCCGGGGCTTTTCCGGGTTTTGTGTGCCGGAACAGCCGATGACGGCCCCATGCGTGGGGGCGGTATAAGAACAGAGTCACGGTCAGCCTTCGGCTGGCGGTGAAACGGCCAGTCAGTCTGGCCGGCTTGAGGGGGCCGCAGGGGTCGCCTCAATACTTGTGGACAGTAAGGATCGCTATGACGGATCTCGCCAGAGAAGTTACCCCGGTCAACATTGAAGACGAACTCAAGCAGTCGTACCTGGATTACGCCATGAGCGTGATTGTGGGCCGGGCACTGCCTGATGTGCGCGACGGCCTCAAGCCGGTACACCGCCGCGTGTTGTTCGCCATGCATGAGCTGAACAACGACTGGAACAAACCCTACAAGAAGTCCGCCCGCGTGGTCGGTGACGTGATCGGTAAGTATCACCCCCATGGTGATTCCGCCGTGTACGACACCATCGTACGGATGGCGCAGCCTTTCTCTCTGCGCTACATGCTGGTGGACGGTCAGGGGAACTTCGGTTCCATCGACGGTGACTCCGCGGCGGCCATGCGTTACACCGAAGTGCGCATGGCCAAGATCGCCCACGAATTGCTGGCCGATCTGGACAAGGAAACCGTGGATTTCGTCGACAACTACGACGGCACGGAAAAGATTCCCGATGTGATGCCCACCCGGGTGCCCAACCTGCTGGTGAACGGCTCCTCCGGTATTGCTGTGGGCATGGCCACCAACATTCCGCCCCACAACCTGGGCGAAGTCGTGGACGGCTGTCTGGCGTTGATCGACGACGACAGCCTGACCCCGGACGACCTGATGCAGTACATCAAGGGCCCGGATTTCCCCACCGCCGGTATCATCAATGGCCGTGCCGGCATCGTGCAGGCTTACCGCACCGGTCGTGGCCGCGTCTACATGCGCGCCCGTGCCGAGATCGAGGCCACCGACAAGAGTGGCAAAGAAGCCATCATCGTCACCGAGATTCCCTATCAGGTGAACAAGGCGCGGCTGATCGAGAAGATCGCCGAGCTGGTGAAAGACAAGAAAATTGAAGGCATCACCGAACTGCGCGACGAATCCGACAAGGAAGGCATGCGCATCGTGATCGAGCTGCGCAAGGGCGAGAACGCGGAAGTGGTGCTGAACAACCTCTATCAGCAGACCCAGATGGAGTCGGTGTTCGGCATCAACACTGTGGCACTGGTGGATGGCCAGCCCAAGACCCTGAACCTGCGAGAACTGCTGGATGCCTTCATTCGTCACCGCCGTGAAGTGGTGACTCGTCGTACCATCTACGAACTGCGCAAGGCCCGGGAAAAGGCCCACCTGCTGGAAGGTCTGGCGGTGGCCCTGAGCAACATCGATCCGGTAATCGAGCTGATCAAGAGCTCCCCCAGCGGTGCCGAAGCGAAAGAAAAACTGCTGGCCAAGGGCTGGGCGCCTGGCGATGTGCTGCAGATGCTGGAGCGCGCCGGGGGTGAAGATGCGGCTCGCCCGGATGGCCTGGACGAGCAGTACGGTCTGCGTGATGACCTGTATTACCTGAGCCCGGAACAGGCCCAGGCGATCCTCGACCTGCGTCTGCAGAAGCTCACCGGCCTGGAGCGCGAGAAGCTGATCAGCGATTACCAGGAACTGCTGGAACAGATTGCGGAACTGATGCTGATCCTGGCCGACCCCGAGCGCCTTATGCAGGTCATCCGTGACGAACTCACCGCCATTCGTGACGAATACGCGGATGAGCGCCGCTCCGAGATCGTGGCCTCTCGCCTGGATCTCAGCATGGAAGACCTGATCGCCGAAGAAACCGTGGTAGTGACCCTGTCCAACGGCGGTTACGCCAAGATGCAGCCCATCGATACCTACCGCGCCCAGAAGCGGGGTGGTCGCGGCAAGTCTGCCGGGCAGCTGAAAGACGAGGATTACGTGGAGCACCTGCTGGTGGCAGGCACCCACGATACCCTGTTGCTGTTTACCGACGCCGGCAAGGTGTTCTGGTTGCGCACCTTCGAGCTGCCCCAAGGGGGGCGGGCCTCCCGCGGCAAGCCGATTGTGAACCTGCTGCCGGCACTGGGTAATGACGAGCGTATTACGGCTATCCTGCGTCTGGATGCAGAGATGGTGCGCCAGCAGAAGGCGGACGCCGCGGAAGAGGAAGACGATGCCGTGGTGGATGCGGAAGATGTGGTAGAGGATGCTGCCGACGCGGATGAAGCGGAAGCGGTGCCGGATTCCGTGCCCGGTCCCTTTATCTTCATGGCCACCTCCAGCGGTGTGGTCAAGCGTACCCAGCTGGCCAACTTTGCCCGTCCGCGCAGCTCCGGGCTGATCGCCGTGAAACTGCAGGAAGGCGAGCACCTGGTGAACGTGGCCATTACCCAGGGCCACGAAGACGTGATGCTGGTGGCACGCAACGGCAAGGCGGTGCGTTTCCATCAGTCCAAGGTCCGCGTCATGAGCCGTCTGGCCCGTGGTGTGCGCGGTATCAAGCTGGCCGACGGGGTGGATGTGATTTCCCTGATCGTGCCGGAAGAAGACGGCCAGATCCTCACCGCCTCCGAAAACGGCTACGGCAAGCGGACCCCGCTCACCGAGTACCCCACCAAGGGCCGCGGTGGCCAGGGTGTGATTGCCATGGTGATCAACGAGCGTAACGGTGATCTGGTTGGCGCTACCCAAGTGTTTGGCGAAGAAGACATCATGCTGATTTCCAACCAGGGCACGCTGGTGCGCACGGGGGTGGATCAGATCAGCACGTCTGGCCGTAACACTCAGGGTGTTCGCCTGATCCGTCTGGGTGACGGGGAAAAACTGTGCGGTTTGGCCACCATTCCCGAGCTGGAAGGGGCTGAGGAAGATGAAGCGCTGGACGGTGAAGAGGGTGAGGTGATCGAAGGGGACGCTTCCCCGGAAGCGCCGCAGTCCGACGCCAGCGACGCAGAAGACTGACCCCGTGGGAGCGGTCGTTCCACCGCGAAACGCCTGGTGCCAATCGCGGTGGAACCACCGCTCCCACAGGGTGGTAATAGCAAGTCAGTAACTCCCAAGCCCGGTCTCACCGGGCTTCTTTGATTAACCGGTTGTGTCTGAACGGAGAAATTTGATGTCCCGCGCCTATAACTTCTGCGCAGGTCCGGCGGCCTTGCCAACGGACGTTCTGGAACAGGCCCGGCAGGAAATGCTGGATTTTCAGGGCAAGGGCCTGTCCATCATGGAGATGAGTCACCGGGACCAGGTGTTCGTGGACATCGCCGAGCAGGCAGAAAAGGACCTGCGTGACCTGATGGGTATCAGCGATGATTACGCGGTGCTGTTCCTGCAGGGTGGGGCGTCCACCCAGTTCGCCATGGTGCCCATGAACCTTCTTGGCGACGGTGAAACGGCGGACTACATCAACACCGGGCAGTGGTCCAAAAAGGCGATCAAGGAAGCGGGCCGCTACGGCAACATCAATGTGGCCGCCAGCAGTGAAGACACCCACTTCACCACGGTTCCCCCGCAGGATACCTGGAACCTCTCCGCCAACCCTGCCTATGTGCATTACTGCCCCAATGAAACCATTGGTGGACTGGAATACAGCTTCATTCCCGATGTCGGCGAGACACCGCTGGTGGCGGACATGAGTTCGACTATCCTGTCCCGTCCGGTGGACGTCAATCGTTTCGGACTGATCTATGCGGGCGCCCAGAAAAATATCGGCCCGGCTGGCCTGACCCTGGTGATCGTTCGCAAGGACCTGCTCGGCAAGGCCGGAGCGCATGTGCCGGCCATGCTCAATTACCAGATCCATGCCGACAATGGCAGCATGTACAACACGCCGCCCACCTACGCCTGGTACCTGGCCGGCCTGGTGTTCCAGTGGCTGAAAAAGCAGGGCGGTGTGGCCAATATGGCAGAAACCAACCAGCGCAAAGCCGAAAAGCTGTATGGTTTTATTGATGACAGTGCCTTCTACAGCAACCCGGTAGAACCCATCAGCCGCAGCTGGATGAACGTCCCCTTTGTGCTGGCGGACGCCAATCTGGACAAGACGTTCCTGGCAGAGGCGGATGCCGCAGGGCTCCTGAACCTGAAAGGGCATCGCAGCGTGGGCGGCATGCGTGCCAGCATCTACAATGCGGTACCGGAAGCGGCCGTGGATGCGCTGATTGCCTTTATGGCTGACTTCGAAAAACGAAACGGCTGAGCGGGGACCGCCATGACCGAATCACTGGACAATTTGCGCAACCAGATCGACGAGCTGGACCAGAAACTGCAGGACCTGCTCAATGAGCGCGCGACCCTGGCCCACAAGGTGGCCGAAGTAAAAATCGCCACGGATCCCAATCCGGTGTTTTATCGCCCGGAACGGGAAGCCCAGGTGCTGCGCCGAGTGAAGGAGCGTAATCAGGGGCCGCTGGACGGCGAAACCATGGCGCGCTTTTTCCGTGAAGTGATGAGCGCCTGTCTGGCCCTGGAACAGCGTATGAAAGTGGCGTTCCTGGGCCCGGAAGGCACCTTTACCCAACAGGCCGCGCTCAAACACTTTGGTCACGCGGTGGAAAGCGTCCCCTTGGGTGCCATTGATGAGGTGTTCCGTGAGGTGGAGGCGGGCGCTGCCCATTACGGGGTCGTCCCGGTGGAAAATTCCACGGAAGGCGTGGTCAACCACACCCTGGATACGTTCATGACCTCCAGCCTGAAAATCTGTGGGGAAGTGGAGCTGCGTATCCATCACCATCTTCTGGCCGGCGAGCATACCCGTCGTGACAAGGTCACCCGGGTCTACTCCCATCAACAGACCCTGGCTCAGTGTCGTCAGTGGCTGGATGCACACATGCCCGGCGTGGAACGGATTGCGGTCAGTTCCAATGCCGAAGCCGCTCGACGCCTGAAGGACGAGTGGAATGCCCTGGCTATCGCCGGGGAAATGGCGGAAGAGCTGTATGGTCTGGAAGCGGTCCAGCGCAATATCGAAGACCGGCCCGACAACACCACCCGCTTCATCATTATCGGCCGTCAGGACACCCCGCCCTCCGGCAACGACAAGACCAGCCTGATGATCAGCGGCAAGAACCGTCCGGGCCTGCTCTATGAAGTGCTGGCGCCGTTCCGGGATGAAGATATCAACCTGACTCGTCTTGAATCCCGGCCTTCACGGACGTCCAATTGGAGCTATGTATTCTTCGTGGACTGCGAGGGGCATAAAGAGGACGGCAATCTGCAGGCCGTGCTGACGAAGCTGGAAGCGGCCGGCAATACCATCAAGCTGTTGGGGTCCTATCCCAAGGCGGTTCTTTAAGCCGCCCCCACAGAGGAAGAGTAACAGTGGGGAGTGGTGCAGGGGGGCCCTCTGCGTCCTCTGCGCCCTCTGTATACACATTGAGATGAATCCATCGCCTGCAACCGGGCTTCAGGAGCAGTACTAATGACCTGCGACTACATCAAACTGGCCAACCATGGCGTCCAGCAGCTCAAGCCCTATGAGCCGGGCAAGCCCATCGAGGAGCTGGAAAGGGAGCTGGGGCTCACCGATATCGTCAAGCTGGCCAGTAATGAAAACCCGTTGGGTGCCAGCCACAAGGCTTTGCATGCCCTCAAGCACATGCACGAGCTCCATCTGTATCCAGACGGCGCGACCTTTTCCCTGAAGGCGGCACTGGCAGAAAAGCTGGGCGTCGACAGCAAGCAGTTGACCCTGGGTAATGGTTCCAACGATGTGTTGGACCTGATCGCCCGGGCGTATCTGCAGGAAGGTGACGAAGCGATCTTTTCCGAGTACGCCTTCGCGGTCTACCCGCTGGTTACCCTGGCCTGTAATGCCAAACCGGTGCAGGTGCCGTCGAATCTTTTCGGTCACGATCTGGCTGCCATGGCGGATGCCGTCACCGAGCGCACCCGGGTGATCTTTGTGGCCAACCCGAACAACCCTACCGGCACCTGGTTCAACGCCCATGCCCTGGACGAGTTCCTGTCGCGGATACCCGAACGAGTGATCGTGGTGCTGGACGAGGCCTACTTCGAGTATGTGGAAGAGAGTCATTACCCTAACGGTATCGAGCGTCTTGGCCAGTACCCGAATCTGATCGTCACCCGGACCTTCTCCAAGATTTACGGTCTGGCCGGTTTGCGGGTGGGCTATGGCGTGTCCAGCCCGGAGATTGCCGATGTGCTCAATCGGGTGCGCCAGCCTTTCAACGTGAACACCCCGGCCCAGATTGCGGCGGAAGCGGCCCTGCAGGATGACGACCACATCGAGAACTCGCGCAGCGAGAACACTAGTGGTCTGGTGCAACTGGCCGAAGGCCTGCAAGCGCTGCATCTGGAACAGATTCCGTCCGTGGCCAACTTTATTGCCTTCGATTGTGGCCAGCCGGCCATGCCGGTGTATGAAGGTCTGCTCAAGGAAGGGGTGATTGTGCGCCCGTTGGGCGGCTATGGCATGCCCAATCACCTGCGTGTGACGGTCGGCACCAGCCGTGAGAATGAACGCTTCCTGATTGCGCTCAGACATGTACTGCAGGATCAGGCCGATGGGTAGTCACAAATACGTTTCATTCCTTGCTGTAGGCGCG
>JAZAJX010000196.1:0-18028 GCA_036230225.1 Pseudomonadota bacterium
TTGGGGGAGCTCGTCCAGCTTCGAGCTTCGAGCTTCGAGCTACGAGCTACGAGCTACGAGCTACGAGCTACGAGCTACGAGCTACGAGCTACGAGCTACGAGCTACGAGCTACGAGCTACGAGCTACGAGCTACGAGCTACGCTTGTAGACTAGGACAAAGCAGAAAGTTCCCAAAACATGGGTATTTCCACGACGCTGCAGTGGGAGCGGTCGTTCGACCGCGAACCGCGCTTGCGCAGAAATCGCCCTAGAGCCTGCCCCGGCTTGGTTCGCTGCGCTGACCCCTTCGGGGCCATCCCCGGATCAAGCCGGGGGCTGGCTATTGGGCTGTTCTGCGCTTCGCTTGTGATCCGGGGGCGATCAGGAATCTCAGAGCTCGACAGGTTTCAGAAAGCATGGCGGGCGATCTGGAGACGGTTGCCTCGCTAGGCCGGGTTCGCTATGCAAGCAGAGCGCCTACAGAGAAACCACATTTCTTGGCCAGGCCCGAATGGCGCCGCCAGCGGCGCTCTTACGTGGGTTCGAAGTCAATGTCGATTCGGCAGCATGGCCGAGCTCGCGTTGAAGCTTGTCGCTTGAGACTCGCCGCTACACCTCAAGCGCCTTGGCCCGATGCCCCAACCCTTCCCGCTGTAATGCCTCGCGCAGGGCTGTCAGAGCCGGTTTGCGGCTATCATGGTGATCCAGTCGGGATGCCAGGTTTTCCGCCTGGCCATAGTCGCCGGCCCGGGTCAGGGTGTTCACCAGGGCCCAGCCAACGTGCGCTGGCAGTTCGGTCATCTGGTGTTGCTGGAATTGCTGCCAGCAGGCCGCCACCTGTTGGGGTTGACCGGTTTCCTGCGCGGGGTGCATCAGGAGGCGATAACCCGCATCGCGCCAGGCTGCGGGATCCATCAGCATGCGTCGGGCGGTGAACAATCCGGTCAGGGCATCAAAATGGTCGGGCTGCCGGTCAAGTACCTGCAGGAAAGCGGCTTCCGCGGCCTTGCCCTGGAGAGTGGCCAGGGCGTTCCAGCCTTTCTGCAGGTGGCGCTGAGAATCAGGATCGGGCGCCCTGTCCGTCGAGATGGGGTCAGTCAGCGCGCTGGGCCGCATGACCTGTACAAGCAGGGCGCCGCCCCCCAGTGCCAGCAGGGCCGCCGCCAGATTCGCCAGGGTGGGCTGACTGTACCAGGCCAGTATCGCGGTCAGTATCAGAGGGACGGGCACCAACGCCAGCACCGGAATCGACAATCTGTAACGGGAGCGGCCGGGCAGAGAGAGGGTAACCGCGCCGCGCCAACCCTGCAGACTCAGCCAGGCACCATACCAGACCATCAGTGGCGCCGTGGCGCCATGAAACGGCGTCTGCCCGGTTCGGGCCAGGGACAGATAACCGGCGCCGGCAAGCAGGGAGCCCAGCAACCAGAGGCTAAGGACTCTGCCGTGACCGAGCTGCCTTTCCAGCCCTGGTAGCAGTGGGGCAATCAGCATCATGGTGAGCAGAGTCAGCCACAGGGGGCCGCCGGTGAAGGGGGCGCTAAACAGGTTGGCCGGGCGTGGGGCACTGTCAGCCAGCCCCCATCGGTAAAGATTGCTCTGTGCCCGTTGATTCTTGGCTTCAGCGCGCAGGCGCTGCCATTGCTCTGTTTGCGCCACAGACCAGAAATCGGCGGATCGAGACGCACTGTCTTGGGCGAAGTTATCTGACAACAAGGCGGCGCTGTAGGCGTGAGGGTTACCGGGCAGTTGCTGTTCCAGCTGAGCGGCCAGGTTGCCCTGGCCGTTGAAACGCAGCCAGGACAGGTAATTGTCCCACTCCAGGCTTTTCAGGCCGCTGTCCTCATACCAGGACAGTACGGGTTGAGGGGTGTGTGCCGGGTTGAGCAGGGCACCAAGCAACAGGGCAAGGGTAATGACGCCCGCTACCCAGGGCACCCTGGTCAAGGTGGTGCTCAGCAGGGATGCAGTGGTATCAGTTTTCAACCTCTGTGGCTGCGACATCCTGGTTTTCCCCCGGCGGTGTGACCCGTAGCAATCTTATTGTTCTGCCGTCCGCACTGAGTACGGTGAAGCGGTAGCCGTCCAGCTCCACGCTTTCGTCTCGCCCGGGCAGGCGCCCGAATTTCTGCATCACCAACCCGCCAATGGTGTCGAATTCCTCATCACTGAACTGGCACTGAAAGTGCTCGTTGAAATCATCAATGGGCGTCAGTGCCTTGACGGTATATTCGTCGTGATTCAGATCCTTGATCAGATAATCGTCTTCTTCCACATCGTGTTCATCTTCGATTTCACCGACGATTTGTTCCAGCACATCTTCGATGGTGACCAGTCCGGCTACACCACCGTACTCGTTGACCACGATCGCCATGTGGTTGCGGCTGATGCGGAATTCGCGGAGCAGGGAATCCAGGCGTTTGGATTCGGGTACTACCATAGCAGAGCGGATATGGTCCTTGATGGCGAAACGGTCCATGCGGGCCGGATCCAGGATTAACGGTAGAAGATCCTTGGCCAGCAGGATGCCGATCACTTCATCCGGATCGTCGCCCAGTACCGGAAAACGGGAGTGGGCGCACTCGATGATGGTGGGCAGGAAGTCCCGCGGGTCCGAGCTGGCCTTGATGCTGACCACCTGGGTGCGGGGAATCATGATTTCGCGTACCTGCATATCGGCGACGCAGATTGCGCCTTCGATAATGCCCAGGGTGTCGCCGTCGATAACGTGGGAGTCGCGCATGGAGCGCATCATGTCCAGCAGTTCGCTCCGGTCCCCGGGGGTGGAGGAGAAAAACTGGCCGACACGCTCCAGCCAACTTCGGCTGGTACCGTTATCCGAATAATCGTCCGACATCAGGGGTAAAGCTCCGTGTTGTGTTGCGGCTCAATGGCATAAGGGTCAGGAAAGCCTTGCTCGTTAAGGGCCCGGATTTCCATGGCTTCCATGATTTGCGCGTCTTCATCGTCGATATGGTCGTAACCCAGCAGGTGCAGTACACCATGGGTCACCATGTGGGCCCAGTGGGCCTCGATTGTCTTGTTCTGTTCTGCGGCTTCCCGGCGCACCACGGGGGCGCAGATGATGATGTCTCCGAGCAGGGGCTCCATGGCATCGTCGGGTAGCCCCTCTGGCATTTCAAAGGGGAAGGACAGCACATTGGTGGGCTTGTTCTTGTCGCGGTATTCCCGGTTGAGGGTACGGATTTCGTCTTCGTCCACGATGCGCAGGGTCAAATCGCCCACAATCCCCCCGGCCACCCGGCAGGCATGGCGAACCCAGTCACACAGGTCGGTTTCCTCGGGAATATCCGGGGCGTCACAGGCCCACTGAATCTCAACGGTCGGTGTCGGTATCCCGCTCATGACGGTCGTAGGCCTCTACAATGCGTTGTACCAGCGGGTGGCGGACCACGTCGCGGCTATCGAATCGGGTTACGCCGATACCTTTGACGCCGTCGAGTACTTCCAGCGTATTGACCAGGCCAGAGCGCTGGTGGCGGGGCAGGTCCACCTGAGTCACATCCCCGGTGATGACGGCGCGGGTTCCGAAACCGATGCGGGTAAGAAACATCTTCATCTGTTCCGGGGTGGTGTTCTGGGCTTCATCCAGGATCACGAAACTGTTGTTCAGGGTACGCCCGCGCATGTAGGCCAGCGGGGCAACCTCGATCACCATCCGGTCCATCAGCTTGGCCACTTTTTCAAAGCCCAGCATTTCGTAGAGAGCGTCGTAAAGCGGGCGCAGGTAAGGGTCGATTTTTTCCGCCAGATCACCGGGCAGAAAGCCCAGTTTCTCACCGGCTTCCACGGCAGGGCGTACCAGCAGAATACGCTGGATTTCCGCCTTTTCCAGGGCGTCCACCGCACAGGCCACGGCCAGCCAGGTCTTGCCGGTGCCGGCAGGGCCGATACCGAAATTGATATCGTGCTTGCGAATCTGTTTCACATACTCGCGCTGGTGGGCACCGCGGGGCTTGATTCGTACCCGTTTGGTGCGAATGACCACTTCGTCGCTGGGGAAGGCCACGGTGTTATCGGCGCCCTTGCCAGCCGCCTGGTCCGCCACGTTGGATTGCTGCAGGTGCAGGTGCACCATCTCCGGGGTCAGCTCGGTGCCATCACCGGTCTGGTCATACAGTTCGTAAAGGATGGCGCCGGCCGCTTCCACGGAACTGGCAGGTCCGGCCAGGTGAAACTGGTTGCCACGATTATGGATATCCACGTGCAGGCGCTGGGCGATTTGCTTGATGTGCTCATCCAGATGACCACAGAGACTGGCCAGGCGACGGGAATCGTTGGGTTCGAGGCTGATGTGCTGAGACGCGAGTGGTGTGTCCAAGATGGAAAACGTGGCCCTTCGGGCTGTTGCAGAGAGTTTCAGAATACCCCGAAGTGCGATTTCGGGGAAGAAAAATTACCCGCGCAGCCTAGCGGGCCAGGGTGGCCGACCGCAAGGGCTGATGGCCGGGTGTCGGACAACCGGTAATGGCGTCAGTGCCTGGCGGGTGGATACATTTCCATCGACAATCATTTCGCATTGTTACATCCATCTCTCGTCGGGAGCGGTATCAGCAACAGGACCTGCTGTCCGCCGGCAATTTGCCGGAATCGCTATCCAAGGAGAGATGACATGAATGTGAATAGCAAAGGGTTGTTGTGGCTGTCGCCACTGGCTATGGCAGTCACACTGGCCGCCTGTGGGGGGAATGGCAGTGATCGTTCCCTGATCCGCCCGCCAGCGGTGGCTCAGGCCCCCTCGCTGCTGGTGATGCACAACGGCAGCGGCAATGCCGGCGAGATTGATCGTCTGGGCCCCGGCCTGATGGTGCAGACCACCTTTACCGCAGATGCCAACGAAGGCATTGCCCTGGATCTGCTGGGGAACCTTTATGCGGCCAACGACAGCAGCGGGGCACCCAGCAGCCTGCAAATCCTGCACAAGCTTGCCGAGCGCAGTGATGGGGCGATGGATGTGCCCACCCTGGACCGGACCGCAGCCGCTCCCGGGTCCATGACGCTGAAAGGCATCGCCATTGCCCATCAGGCCGGTCTGGTCATGGCGGCAAATACCGGTGGCAACAGCATTGAGGTCTACGGCACCGCCGTCGGTGGCAACGCGACGGCCCTGGCCAGCACCCCTCTGGCAGGGAATGCCTGGGATCTGGCCTATGACGAGTCTGCGGACCGTCTGTTCCTGGCCATGACCAACGGCACCGTCATGGTGGTGGATGACTATGTGGCCGGCGGTTTCATGGCGACCCCTGCGCGGGTCATCACACCGGATACGGCGGGGACGGTGTCCAACCTGCACGGTATCGCCTATCAAGCCGATTCCGACACCCTGGTGGTAACGGATGTGGGGGATGCGGCCGTGGCCGATGACGGCCGTCTCTACGTCATCAACAATGTCTCCACGGCCAACGGCACGGTGACGCCTGCGCGTACCCTGGCGGGCCCGGCAACCACACTGGGGAACCCGGTGGACCTGGTATTGGATGGCAATACCGCCTACGTCGCCGAGAAATCCAACGACGCCATTCTGGTTTACCGCAATGTGACGTCAGGCGGCTCCGGGGATATCGCGCCGAACCAGCGTATTGACAGCATCAAGCCCGAGTCCCTGGCGATCGTACTGAATGCCGAGGCGCAGCCGGATCTCTCCGACATCGACAGTACCGGCACCACTTTTACGGGTGTGGCGGTTACCAGTAACCCGCCGGCGGTGCTGGGGGACCCGGATGTGGTGGTGCTGGACCTGGACCTGGGCGCCATGCAGCGTGGCTTTTCTACCGCGCAGGATCGGGAAAGCCTGGCATTCAACCAGATGGGAGATGCCTACATTACCTATGACAGTGGCGTGGCGGTAATCAATCGGCTGGCCACGGGGCGTGACGGGGACGGGTTTTCGCTCAGTCGTGACCGGCTCATTGAAGGGGCGGCAACCGGGCTGATGGCGCCCAAAGGGTTCGACGTGGCAGACGATCTGGGTTGGGTGCTGATCACCGACAACGGTAATCCCTCCGTACGGGTGTTCGGTGCCCAAGCGGGAGGGGACGTATCGCCGCTGTTCACCACCAGCCTGATGGTGGCTCCCTGGGATCTGGATTATGACCCGGATGCAGACCGTCTTTATGTGGCCCTGACGGATGGCACAGTGGCGGTGTTTGACGACTACAGCACAGCCCAGGGCAGCAGCGGCCCGGATCGCATCATTACTCCCGCGGAAGGCGGCATGGCGTTCGCCGTGCCGACCAATCTCCACGGCATTGTGCATGTGGCTGACACGGATCAGTTGATTCTGTCGGATGTGGGCAGTGGCGCCAATCCCACGGATGGCAAGCTGTATGTCCTGGCCAATGCCTCCACAGCAGACGGTATTACCGACGTGACCGTGAAGATTGATAACGGTGACAACAATGCGGTGGGCAGTACCCAGCTGGGCAATCCGGTGGATATCGCCTTCGACGGCGAGCATCTCTATGTGGCGGAGAAGTCGCAGGGCATGGTGCTGCGTTTCGACAACATCCTCGACTCTGCGGGGGGAGACGTCGCACCGTCGTTGACCTGGATGCAGTCGTCGCCGGAATCGGTATCCCTGATCGCCGATTACCTCGGGCGTTCTCCGCAGTAAGCCGCCTCACCGGGCCGTTTCGGCGGCCCGGTTTCAGCGTGTCTTGACACGTTCTTCTCGTGCGCTGGCGAATAGTCTTTCTCTTGCCGTTTGCCGGGGAAACAGATTCATGGACGATGGACGTGCGGAGCTAGAGGAAGGTAATGCCTTGATGCGGGCCTGTGCCCGTGGTGATCGACAGGCCTTCCAGCAACTCTACCTGAACGAGGCGCCGCGTATGCTGGCCTTGGCCCGGCGTTTTACCGGTGAGTCCTCTCTGGCCGAAGATGCGCTGCAGGATACTTTCGTACAGATCTGGAAGCAGGCGAAACGGTTCCGTAGCGAGCGCGGCAGTGCCCGGGCCTGGATGGGCGGTCTGTTGCGCTTGCGGTTAATCGATCAATATCAGCGTGTTCGCCGGGATACCCTGGAGCCTATCCCCGGCGACCAGTGGCCGGACCCGGGCCCATCACCCGAACAATGTTCCATCGAACGTGACCAGCAGCGAGCCATTGTCGGTTGCCTGCAAACCCTGCAGCTGGAACGGCGTCGCCCCATCCTCATGGCGTTTTACCAGGGCTTTACCTACGAGCAGATCGCTGAGGCGTTGTCGGTGCCACTGGGCACCATAAAGAGTCGCGTGCGTTCCGGTCTCAAGGGGTTACAGGAGTGTCTGCGCCTATGATTCCCCGAGATCCGCAAGAGCAGCGTCTGCTGATTGCCGAGCACGTGCTGGGTCTGACTGACGGTGCCCTGGCCATGGAGGTGGAGCGCTGGCTGGCAGACGATGACGAGGCGGCGCGCCTGGCCAGTCACTGGCAGGAGCACTGGTTGGCGGCGGCGTCGCTGCTGGAACCGGCACCTCTGCCCCGGCCCTGTGGGCGCGTATTCGCGAACGCACCGTTGATGCGGTGCATCGTCCAAGGGGGTGGCAGTGGGCGGGGGCGAGCCTGTGGCAAAGCCTGCCAGTGTGGCGCACGGTCAGTGCCTGCCTGCTGGTGGCCGTGGTCCTGTTGCTGGGGCCCTTGCGGGTCCCGGCACCGGTGTACACCGTGGTCCTGCAGGCGCCGGGGGAAAGTGCCAATCCGGGCTGGCGGATTACCGTGTCCGATCAGGGTGACCTGCGGCTCACACCGCTCCAGGACGCTCGTTACCCGTCTGATCGCAGCGTGCAATTCTGGACCCTGGTGGACCCGGCCAAGGGGCCACGATCCCTGGGGCTGGTGGAGCCCGGTGAGCCGCTGATACTTCCCGCCAGTCGGGTTGGTGCTGTACAGAGCGGGCAATTGTTCGAACTGACGCTGGAGCCTCCCGGCGGATCCCCTGCCGACCGGCCCACCGGCCCCATCCTGTTTGTGGGGCGCGCCGTCGCCTTATAACGTTTGCCCGGGGTCGTTACCCCGGGTTGCGAGGTTCGGTGCCCAGCAGAGAGTTGCTGTAGGCCTGGGCGATGGTGATGTCCACGAACTTGCCGATCAGGTCGGTATCGTCACTGCGGAAGTTCACCACCCGGTTGTTTTCGGTTCGCCCCTTGAGCTGTCCCGGATCCTTCTTGGAGAAGCCGTCCACCAGAATGCGCTGGGTGCTGCCCACCATCTTGCGGGAAATGTCCTGCACGTTCTGGTTGATCCGTTGCTGCAGGATGGCCAGGCGCTGTTTTTTCACATCCATGGGCACGTCATCAGGCAGGTCTGCCGCCGGGGTACCGGGGCGGGCGCTATAGATAAAGCTGAAAGACATGTCGAAACCGATCTCGTGGATCAGGTTCATGGTGTCCTCGAAGTCCCGGTCGGTTTCTCCGGGGAAGCCGATGATGAAATCGGAACTGAAGGAGATATCCGGGCGGATACGCTTGAGCTTGCGCAGTTTGCTCTTGTATTCCAGCACCATGTGGTTGCGTTTCATCATTGCCAGAATGCGGTCGGAGCCGGACTGCACCGGCAGGTGCAAGTGGCTGACCAGCTCCGGCACATCCTCGTAAACCTGGATCAGGGCATCGGAAAATTCCACCGGATGGCTGGTGGTGTAGCGGATGCGGTCGATACCGTCGATATCGCGAATCAGGCGAATCAGATCGGCCAGATCCAGCGTGTCGCCGTCGGCCCCCAGGCCCTGATAGGCATTCACGTTCTGGCCCAGCAGATTCACTTCGCGCACCCCCATCTCGGCCAGATGCTCGATCTCCTGGAGGACCGGTTGCACCGGGCGGCTTACTTCCTCGCCACGGGTATAAGGTACCACGCAGAAGGTACAGTACTTGGAGCAGCCTTCCATGATGGAGACGAAGGCAGTGGGGCCATCCACGCTGGGTTCTGGCAGATTGTCGAACTTTTCGATTTCCGGGAAGGTCACATCGATGGCCAGTTCCCGGGTGCTGGCAGCCTGGGTAATCAGGCCGGGAAGACGGTGCAGGGTCTGCGGGCCGAAGACCACGTCCACGTAGGGCGCGCGATCACGGATGGCATCGCCTTCCTGGCTGGCGACGCAGCCGCCGACCCCGATGATCATGTCGGGTTTGGCGTCCTTGAGCTTTTTCCAGCGACCCAGCTGGTGAAACACCTTTTCCTGGGCCTTTTCCCGGATCGAGCACGTATTGAGCAGCAAGACGTCCGCTTCTTCCGGGTTATCGGTGGGCTCCAGGCCGTGGCTGGATTCCAGCAGATCCACCATGCGGGTGGAATCGTACTCGTTCATCTGGCAGCCGTGGGTCTGAATGAAAAGCTTGCGTGCCAAGGGGCACCTCCATCAGTGGGCAGCGAGCCGTTTTGGCTTGCCTAACCCTCGAATAGCGTCAAAATGGGCGCGGATTATACCAACCGGAGAGATCATGCGAAAACTGCCGTACGTCCTGCCTGTGCTGCTGGCCCTTCTGGTGGCTGGCTGTGGCAAGCAGGAGAGCGACTTGCCCATCAACAACCGGCTGGGCGGTGAGTTTACACTGACTGACCACAATGGCGAGCCGTTCACCCAGGCTCAGCTCAAGGGCAAGGTATCGATTCTGTTCTTCGGTTACACCCATTGTCCGGATATCTGTCCGGCGGTATTGGCGAGGGTAGCCCAGGTGTACCGCCAACTGGACGAGGCCGGTGAGGCAGAACGCCTGCAACCGGTGTTCATTACCTTTGACCCCGAACGGGATACCGCCGAACACCTGAAGGAGTACCTGCCCTGGTTCAAGGCCAACGTCATCGGTCTGACTGGCAGCCTGGATGAGATCCGCCAGGTGGCCAAACAGTACGGGGTGGTATTTATCAAGGACCAGCAGGAGCAGGATTATCTGTTCACCCATAGTGATTACATTTACCTGCTGGACGACCAGGGCCGGGTACGCAAACTGTATCCGGCGGATTTCACGATTGACGAGGTGGTGGCTGATGCCAAAACGCTGCTTTAAATCGATGCTTGGAATCGGGGGGCTGCTGGGCTCCCTGGTATTTGCCATGCCGGCCCGGGCGGAGCTGGTATTCAGCGATGCCTGGTTGCGTGCGGTGCCGCCGGTATCGCCCACCATGGCGGGCTATGTGAGCCTGGAGAATGACAGTGACAAAGACCTGATGATCACCGGTGTGCGCACGGACATTGCCGGCCATACGATGTTGCATGCCATGACGACGGCGGAGGATGGCACCCGGCAAATGACGCACCTGCATCATCTCACCATTCCTGCCCGGGGTAAGGCGTCGTTGAGCCCGGGCGAGAAGCATCTGATGTTGATGAAGCTGAAACGGGTGCCAAGTTTCGGAGAGTCGGTGGATATCTGTTTCCAGCTGGCCGGCGACACGGAAGCCTGCACGCCGTTCACCGTGAAACGACCGTCCCAATTTGACGGTTGAACCCGGTTCTTTTTTACGGATAATGCCATGCTTTCTTCGTAGTCGTTAAATAATAAAAACGACTGGAAAAGTGTGGGGGATCTATGAGAAAGGCATTGTCCGTGGTGCTTGGCGCTTCCCTGGCGGCCGGTCCGCTCTGGGCGCAAACGCCGGAGAGCGAGGTGCAGCAGCGGCTGCAGGATTACGAGAAGCGTTTGGCGCAACTGGAAGAACAGCAATATGACAACGCGGTCCGCAATCCGGGGGATCGCATCAAGGTTAACGGTTTTCTGTCTGCGGGCATGTCCCGGGCAGAAGTGGATACCACCGCGGGTTCGGCAACCTACATTGATGGTGCTGATGAGAAGTGGAGCCATGACGCCCTGACCCGCGCCGGGATCCAGTTCAATGCGTCCCTCAATGATCGGGCGGAAGCGGTGGTCCAGTTGTTCGCGTCCGGAGCCGACGAATTCGACGCTGAGCTGCAGTGGGCTTACCTGGATTACCAGCTGACTGACGCGGTGAGCATCAAGGCCGGTCGTATCGTGGCGCCTTTCTACATGCATTCCCAGTACATTGATGTGGGTTACGCCTATCCCTGGGTGAGCCTGCCGGCGGAGGTCTACCAACTGGCGCCGATCAAGACCATGGAGGCGGTAGAGGCCTCCTGGCGATTCACCACCGGCCCGGTCTCCCATCGTCTCTCCGGTTTCTGGGGCTCCAGCACCGTGGATGGGGGGGAGCGGGTGGCCAATGCCCAGTTTCAGGCAGATGATCTCAGCGGTTTGAACCTGACCAGCTACTGGCGCAACTGGACGGTCAGAGCCGCCTATAGTGGTGCGTCCGTGTCGGTCAGTGATGAGGATCTGGCCGGTGCCGGCGTGCCGCCTGTTCTGGGGCTGGGCTTTGACGAGGTATACACCTATTTTGCCGGCCTGGGTCTGCAGTATGACGATGGCAGCTGGTTTTTCTCGGCGGAAAAGGCACGTCTGGATTTTGGTAACTGGTACCCGAGTAGTGAAAGCGGTTACGTGACCCTGGGCAAATACCTGGGCAAGTGGATGCCTATGGTGACCTGGGCCGAGGTGAGCCCCAGTGATCTGGATCGCAGCCTGCCGGCGGTCCTCAACAATGCGCTGGCTGAGCGACAGAAGAGTTGGACCGGGGGCCTGCGTTACTCGCTGACCGACGCCATCGCTCTGAAGGGGGAGGTCAGCTACTACTATGATTTCTCCAGTGATGACGTGACCACGTCGGGGTTCTTTCTGAACGACGGCGGCCAGCTTGAGGATGACCACGCCACGGTGATTCGTCTCAGTGCAGACCTGGTCTTTTAAGGAGGAGTGATGATGAAACGTATAATGCTCTCATGCCTCCTGTTGCTGGGGGGGCTGACCCAAGCGGTCGCGGAACCGGTCGTTGTGGTGTCGGCCAACAGCCGTCTTGGCGCTCTGACGCAGGATGAAGTCCGGCAGATTTTCAATGGCCAGATCCGCCGGGTTTCCGGGGCTCCCGTGACGCCGCTGGATCTGCCTTCCCGTGACGATGCGCGCGCGGATTTCTATCAGCAGGTACTGGGGAAAAGCGCCGAACAGATGAAAAGTTACTGGGCACGGATGATCTTTACTGGCCGAGGCATGCCGCCACGGGAGGTGTCCAGTGAACGGGAAATGCTGATGCTGGTGGGGAGTGACCGGGATTTTGTCGGTTACCTGGACGCATCACGGGTGACGCCGGATCTGAAAGTGGTCTATCGCCCGTAATCCCCTTGGCCCGCCTTCATCGGTGGGCCTTTTTTATTGCCCGCTGCCCTCGCCAGAGTCTTACCGCTCAGTGCGGCATTGCGGCACGATTTCCTGACGCTTTTCCTACCTTATTCTGAGACGTCGCGCCTGTTGTGCCGTGCCAGTCGGGCCTAGTCTGGCGCCATGCGATACGGAATTGGCAGTCTTTGTCTTTTACTGGTCTCGGTGCTATCCGCCGACTGCGGGGATCTTGCGCCGGCCCGAGGCGTCCCGCCTCCGACCCCGCGGGAATGGTCACTGGCAACACTGAATCTCTGGCGATTCCGTGATGCGATCCGGCACAGCGATCTGGATGAGCCCCTGTCTCCCGCGTTGCTGGAGCAACGGGTTCAGGCGCTGGCGGACTTTATTGGCGGCACGCTTCAGGCCCCACACCTGCTGGCACTGCAGGAAGTGGAGAACCGCGGGTTGCTTGATCGCCTGGTAGCTCGCCTTGCCGCCGCTGGCTGGAAGTATCGGGCGATCCTGAAAGAAGGCAATGATCCATCCGGCATGGATGTGGGAGTGTTGTACCGTGACCCTGTTCAGGTTGCGTCTGCACAGGGAATGTTTGCCTCACAGCGATTCCAGGGCCATGCCCTGTTTTCCCGTCCGCCATTGCGGGTGAGGATACTCCGGCCCTGGAGATTTCTCCTTGTGGTGGTGCACCAACGCAGTGCGAGGGGGCTGGGCAAGTCGACGGTTTACGAGAAACGCCAGCGTCAGGCGGCATGGCTTGCCAACTGGGTGCGCCGACAGTCTTCCCCGCTGATTGTGGCCGGTGATTTCAATTCCACCTGGGGAGCAGGCCAGTTTGCCGCCAGCTATGCGCGTTTTGCCCAGGCCGGTTTGTTCAATGTCTGGCAGTACCTGCCGGTGCACGAACGCTACAGCTTTCGCTATCGTTGCCGGCCACAGGCTCTGGATCACATCTGGGTGTCTGATGCGCTGAAACCCGGAATCCGCAGAGTGGCGGCGAGTCGTGGCAACGCAGGGCGGTATCACAGCCTTTACGGTAGTGAGGGAGTCTCGCCGGTGTCTGACCATGATGCGTTGGTGCTGTATGGAGAGCGTGAACTTGAGGAATGACAGGAAAGTCGAGGCAAGGGGGTAGGGAGTAAAAAGACGCCGCGGGGTTGCTTGCGTGTTTGCGAGGACCAGGGAGAGCCCCGCGGCGTGTAAACCAGTGGGCGGCCGGAGCCGCCCGAAAGGTGTGCTGCTTAGAGCGCGAACTCGTAGGAAACGCTCATTACCAGATCGTCGTCGTAGATGTCGTCTTCTTCCTGATCAACGATCTTGGACAGGGTGAAGGTGAACTGGTCGGTAACGGCGTAGCTCAGATCCACGTGAGTGTAATCGCTATCGTCGGCGTCAAAATCGTAGTAACCCACGGTGGCGCCGTACTTGTCGTAGCTGTAACCCACTGCGAAGTAATCGCTTTCGTAGTCTTCGTCACCACCTTTACCGGCATTGCCCACGCCCAGATACGCATCTGCGCTCAGACCCGCGAAGCCCAGACCCAGGTGAACTTCCTGGAAGTCAGCGCCGGAAGCCGGGTTGTCACCTGCGGTACCGCCGGCAGTGTAGTTGTAGTCGATGTAGCTGATGTCATAGCTCACACCTTCGATCTCACCGCCGAAACCTGCGTACAGGTCGTATTCGGTGTCGTCGGTTTCAGAGGACGCCCAAGCACCAGCGTAGAGGCCGGAAGTGTGGGAGTAGTCAACGCTACCGTATACCGCTGCACCGTCGGTCAGCTGCTGACCACGCCACAGGTATTGGCTGGATGCGCCCAGAGTACCGCTGATTTCAGCAGCAGCGATGGCAGGAGCCAGGCCTGCGGCTACGATGGAAGCAGCCAGTACGGTTTTCTTCAGACCAAGTACGTTTTTCATGTGCAACCCTCTTAACAAGTCTAATTTGTTCAAGTGTGCGTTGGTGACGCACCGCCTGTTCGGCTCACATGAGTTATAGCAGAGAATGTGCCAACTATTTTTTGTCTTTTAAAAACAGTGGGTTGTATTTTTTAGAGAGGAATATTGGGGCATTGTTAAAGGGGAAGGCGAGGATGCGGTGCGCAAACTTGGTGCTGCGCACCGCTTTGGTGCGTTAATTATGGGCACTGCCAGTCAATCAGCACGGCATCCACGCTGGCGCCGTCTGCATCCGTGAGGGACAGGCCGCATTGCCCTTTCTCATGAACAAAGTGTGCCTGGTAGTCGCTACCGACTTGCGGGTCGAATTGCAGTGCGACCTTGCAGCGATCCCGTGTGTTGTCGGCGTTACGGCGGTTATAGGTGACGCCGATCCGGGTTGCCGGGCTGGCCGGGATGGCGGTGGTGACTTCCGGGCTTTTCTTCATGGTTTCTAGCAGGTCATTCAAGGCGTCGCCACCGAAGGGCGTTTGTGAGATGGCGTATTCGGTGGACTTGAAACCCTTGCCGGGTACGCAAACCACCGGCTGGGCAGCGGTGTTGTTGCTGGTGAAGGTGACCTGGGCAGTCTCCTCGCCCTCAGGCGGCTGGTAGTTCAGATGCTGGCAGCCGGCCAGCAGGGCAAGGGGGGCAAGAAACAGGGCTTTCATGGCGTGTCCTTATCGAAGCGTTTGGCAAAGTGTAAGTCAGCCGGACGGCGGACCCAATGAGCTTTTCTGTTGCAAGGTCGGGGCCATGTTGTGGTGCGAGTCATTCGGGGTCGGCAAACCAGTGGGCAATGGCCTGCCGGGTCAGCGCCGGCTTTTCCCGGGAGGTGGGCAGCCAGTTGCCGGCGTTGGCGGTCATGGCGGTGAGAAACTCGAACAGTGGCAGGTGCTGACGCAGCACCCGGTGATGGCGATGGCCGATCACCGGATTGAAGTAACCGAAGAAGTCCAGCATCTGGCGGGGATTCTTTCGCACCCACAACCAGGACCCCATTTCCAGTGTGAAGGGCAGGAAGGTGTGAGAGGGCATCCGTTCTTGAGCATCGTCATAGAGGTAATCCCACAGATCGCCGTGGGTAGTGTAGTTCACCGACTGGGGCTCGATCAGGTATGGGTGATGGTGTGGATAGGTCAGTTCGAACAATTGTTTTAGCCGGTAGACCTCGCCGATATGGGCGATCGGGCGATGGCTGCGGGCATAGCAGCACCAGATCCGATCGCGTCGGCCAAAGCCACTATGGCAGTCCACGCTCATGGAAAACGGGGCCGGCATCAGTTTTTCCCTGACCACCCGAATCAGGGCCTCGGCTTCCGGTTCCATGGGGGCACCCCGTTTGCCCCGGTACCAGGGCAGGTGGCGGCTGATGCGGTGGCCGCCAACCAGAAAGGGCACCTTGCCCATGGCGTCGATGGGCGCGTTTCGCATTAGATCCACGCCGCTGGGGTTGCTGCGGGTGCGTTTCCAGATACCACCGGGGTTGATCATGGGCATGAACACCAGCCTAACCTGTTCCAGTCGCCGATGTAGCTGATCATCCCATTGAAGCCGGTGTATCAGGCTGTGTAACCAGGACATCAACACCTGGCTACCAATGCGCTCCACGCCGTGTACGCCCCCGAAAAAACCGATTACCGGCACCCCCGGAGACTGGCTGCCCATTTCGATGACCCGCACCGGTAATGACAGGTCTCCCAGGGGAACCTCATGGACCGTGGACACCCGCAGGTGACGCTCGCCATGCCGGATCAGTGCATCCAGGTGAAGCAGCTCAGGCAGATGCCGTTGCAGCAGGTAGAGCTTTTCTTCCATAGGCGAGGGACGGAGACAGGACAAGGGGCCATACAGAGTAGCGAGGGCAGATAACAGGAATGTGACGGCAGAGGCTGCAACGCGGGCCAGATTGGGGGAGGGGCAATGTCTTTCCCCGCGCTTCGCAGGAAGGCGTCAGGCATCACGGCTAAAAACGCGGGCACGGCCTTGTCGCTTCTGGGACTTCTCTCGCGTTGCAGCTTGCAGCTTGCGGCTGTCTTTCACCAAACCGTGACGCCACTGTCAGCGAACTGTCACCGCGGCTTTCTACTGTGGCCACAGGATAGTCCTGCAACGGATAAGAGCCTGTGGCTACGCCCATGACGATGCCTCTTGATTCTGCTTGCTCATTGCGAACCGGAGACTTGTTGCTGTTCTCCGGCCGGGGGTTCACCAGCGAGGTGATCCGGGTCTTTACCCGCAGTCCCTGGAGTCACATCGGCATGGTCGTGCACCTGCCCGGTAACCCCGCCCCCCTGGTGCTGGAATCCACCACCCTCAGCGAATCGCCGGATGTCACCCTCGGGCATCCCGTGGCCGGTGTCGCGCTGGTCCCGCTGCATGACAAGCTGCGCGATTACCCGGGAACGGTGGCCCTGCGACGGCGCCATGGGCCGGCGCTGAATGTACGCCAGCAACAGCGGCTAATACGTCTGGTGAAGCGGTTGTTGCACCGCCCGTACAAGAATTACGTGTTGTGCAATGCGTTGGACGTGCTCACCGGGTTTACACGCAGACCGGATCAACGTGGCTGGTTTTGCTCGGAGTTGGTGGCCGAGCTCTATCGGCGGTTGGGATGGCTGCCTCGGGAAACCCGTGCCAGCACCCTGGTTCCCGGGCACTTCGGCTCCCGGCACATGCGCCTTCAGCACGGCAAGTTGGGTTGCGTGGAGTTCCTCAAGGAGGGGCCCGATGCCGCGGCGATTCGCTGTCGGGTCGGGCTTACAGCCAGCGCCGAACCCGCTGCCGGTAGGCCTCCCATTGTTCCCCGAACTGCTGGGCATGAAACGCTTCTTCCGCCGCAATCACATGTTGTTGGATAACCCAGACCACGGGTATCAGCATGATCAGCATGCCCGGACTGTGCTGATTCAGGGCCATGGCCAGGTAGAGTCCGGTAAAGCCCAGATAGATAGGATTGCGGCTGATACGGAAGATGCCGCGGGTCAGCAGCTGGCTGGCGGGGCGGTGTGGCACCAGGGTCGTGCGGGCCAGGCGCAACTGGATCACGGCGCTGAGCACCAGCAGGGCGCCGGCAATGGCCAGCGCCACGCTCACCCAGTGGTCACCGGCAAAGCGGGGCGCCGGCAGGGAGACCGCCTGGTCGATCCCGTACCCCATCAGCAGGCCCCCCAGATACAGGGCGGGGGGCGGCATCATCACTTGCGGGTGTTTCAGGGGCATGGGTGGCCTCGGCAGCAGATCGTGCGACGCCGACCGCCGCACTGGCACGGCGACGATGCCGTGAACGGTGCAAAGTTTCAAGACAGGCAGGCCAAGTCGTCGGCCTGTGAACGACGAAAAAAATGCTTCCGGGAGGTTTCCTATTGATCCATTCGAAAAAGCTGGGTTATGGTAATTCCAATCCCGCCATTGCGGGAGTGATCGCGATCAAAAGCTGTTACAGCTGCTGCAACTGAACCGCCAAAAGGCTTAAACCATGGCGGCAGGCGCAGGCGTCACTCTCGCACCATCAGAAGACGCCCCGGCAAATGTCGCCAAACTAACGCAACCGTACCGTTAATCGGCACAGGGGATACGCATGGAAGAGCGCGCGGCCAGACTTCACACCCTCTCCATTAACCACGCAAGCGCCAACCAGAACGATTCAAGCCTCGAACAAGAGCAAGAAAAAACCTACGTCATCGATACCAATGTCCTGATTCATGATCCGAACTCGTTACTCAACTTCGAGGAACATCGGGTGGTGATACCCATGACGGTGCTGGAGGAACTGGACAAGCTGAAGAGCGGAAAATCCCATACGGCGGCGGACTGTCGTGCAGCCATTCGTCAGATCGATCGGGTGCTGGGCAGCGCCACGCCAGCTCAGGTAGAAGAAGGTATTCCCATACCCCGCGGGCCGGAAAACTATACCCAGGGCACGC
>JAZAJX010000197.1:0-15624 GCA_036230225.1 Pseudomonadota bacterium
GATATGAACCTTGCCGCCCTCAATGGCGGTTTTGGCCAGGGTGCGGGTCTTGAAGAAGCGGGCGGCCCACAGCCAGGAATCAATGCGTACGCTTTCCATTCGTCTCCCCGTCAGCCCCGTCAAGGCAGCACTGAGTGAAAATCATCAATGGCCACAAAGGGGTCGGTATGTTCCCGGCGCGGCAGGCTGGAATCCGGATGCAGGATGCTCACCGGTTGACCGATGCCATACAGCCTGGCGCTGTGCAGCACCGGCAGGGAGTCATCCACCAGCAGCGCACGGGCGGGATCGAAGGGCAGATGCCGCTGCAGGTGCTGCCAGAATGCCTGGGCCTCTTTGGGATGCCCGTAATCATGGCTGGACACCAGCTCATGGAAATACTGATCGATCCCGGTTTGTGCCACCTTGACGTCGAGGGCATCCCGATGGGCGTTGGTGACCATGATGACCTGCTTGCCAGAGGCCTGCAGGTGCTGCAGAAAGGTCTCCGCCCCGGGCCGAATGGAGATGCGGTCACGGGCTTCCCGTTTCAAGCGGGCAATTTCCAGGCCCAGCTCGGCGGTCCAGAAATCCAGGCAGTACCAGTTGAGGGTGCCCTGGTGGCTGGCGATCCAGCCGTGAATGATGCGGTCTGCTTCCGCCTGCTCCAGGCCCAGTTGGCGGGCATAGGCCTCGGGGACGTGGCGCTGCCAGAACCAGTTGTCAAAGCTCAGGTCCAGCAGGGTGCCGTCCATATCCAGTAACACTGTGTCGACGGATTGCCAGTCAATCATGAATTTCCTGCGTATTCGGGTTAGTCTTCGGCCTTCAATGACGGCCGCGAGATCTGACGACAATTATGGATGAGAAACCGGAGATTCTCGACACCCGACTGGTGGCCAAGAGCCGCCTGTTCGGGATTGAGGAGCTGCACTTGCGTTTTCGCAACGGGGTGGAGCGAACCTATGAGCGTCTGCGCACCCCGCCGATTGCGGCAGTGATGATGGTGCCGCTGCTTGATGACGACACCGTTGTCATGATTCGTGAGTACGGTGCCGGCACCGAAAGCTACGAGCTGACCCTGCCGAAGGGGGCCTACGAGCATGGTGAAGACTGGCGTGATGCTGCCAACCGGGAATTAAAGGAAGAAGCCGGGTATGGTGCTCGCCAGCTCACTCTGATGAAGGACATGACCCTGTCGCCGGGATATATGGGCCATCGCATCAAGGTGGTGCTGGCCGAGGACCTCTACCCAGAGTCCCTGCCGGGGGACGAACCGGAAGAGCTGGAAGTGCTGACCTGGAAGCTGTCCGAGCTGGATCGGCTGATTGAGCGGGATGACGTGACCGAAGCCAGGGTGATCGCGGCGCTGCTGATGACCAAGCGGCTGCTGGAGAAGAGATAGCGGCAAGCTACAAGCTTCAAGCTGCAACACGGGGACATGAGAGAAGCGGGCTGAAACCAATGGGCTCCGCGCTGGTAATGTGGTGGAGCTTGCCAGCGAGCGATTGAGGGCAGGTTCCAGAGGCTTGGATATAAGGCTCGATTTGGGGGCCTGCTGTTTTGCATGGAGGGCTCGCGGACCCTCTTGGCTCCCAGCGCGGAGTAATAGGGCTGCAAGTACCGATGGCTTTTCTCCGTGTTGCAGCTTGAAGCATGCAGCTTGCAACCTGGATGTAAATTTGAAGACAGGAAAAAACGAAATGACCGACTTTAATACCCTACTTGAACCGCTCGCCGATATCGCCAGTGAAGCGGGCAAGGCCATTCTGACGGTTTACGAGCGGGATGACCTGGGGGTGGAAACCAAGGACGACAAATCGCCGATCACGGAAGCGGACAAGGCGGCCCACGAGATCATCGAGGCCCGTCTGCAGGCCCTCACCCCGAACATTCCTGTCTACTCCGAGGAATCCGGCGATATTGCCTATGCGGATCGCAAGGACTGGCCTCGCTTCTGGCTGGTGGATCCGCTGGACGGCACCAAGGAATTCATCAAGCGCAATGGCGAGTTCACCGTGAACATCGCCCTGGTGGAAGGCGATACGCCAGTATTGGGTGTGGTGCACGTGCCGGTGACAGGTGTGACCTATCTGGGGGGGCGTGGCGTTGGTGCCTTTAAAGAGCAAGACGGTGAGCGCTCGCCGATCCAGTGCCGGGCTCGTACTACCCCGGTGGTGATGGTGGCCAGCCGCAGCCATGGCGGTGAGGCGGTGGAAAAGCTGGAAGCCTTTATTCGTGAGGAAGTGGGTGAGGTGGAGCGCGCCTCCATGGGGTCGTCACTGAAGTTGTGTCTGGTGGCGGAAGGCAGTGCTGATATCTATCCGCGTCTGGCCCCGACCAGCGAATGGGATACCGCCGCGGCCCATGCCGTGGTGATCGCTGCCGGTGGTGTGGTGGTGAACACGGCGTTTGAGCCCCTCCAATACAACAAGGAAGATATCCTCAACCCTCACTTCCTGGTGCTGGGCCAGAGTGTTGAAGCGTGGCGTTTTATTGCTCCGGCGATTGCCGGGTAAGGCGTATTCACCACAGAGTTCACAGAGGAGACCGTCCTGTTATGGGCGTTAGCGCAGTGTTCTCCGTGACCTCTGTGGTAACAAACAACCAAGGAGTCATCCATGAGCACAATGCGTGAACTGCGATTTGTCAGTGATGGTCAGGCCTGCCGGGGAGATTTGTACCTGCCCGAGGGACAGGGGCCTTTTCTCACCGTGGTCATGGGGCATGGTTTCGGGCTGACAAAGGCCTGCGGCCTGGCGCCGTTTCGTGATGCCTTCCTGGCCGCCGGCTACGCGGTCTTCCTGTTTGATTATCGGCACTTCGGCGAAAGCGAGGGCATGCCCCGTCAGGTGTTGATGCCCAATCGGGAAGTGGCTGACTGGCAGGCCGCACTGGCCTGTGTGCGCAAACAGGCGGAGGTGGATAATCAGCGTATTGTCCTGTGGGGCACATCATTCGGCGGCGGTCTGGTGACGGCGGTGGCCGCCCGGGAGCCGGCAGTCGCCGGGATTATTGCCCAGTGCCCGATGATGGACGGCATGGCGTCAGTGCTGGAAGTGGTGCGTTATGCCGGGCTGGGCCAGGCGATCAAGATGACCGGGCTGGGACTGTGGGATGTGACCAGCAGTCTGCTGGGCCTGGGGCCGCGCATGCTGCCCTCCGCGGGACGTCCCGGTGAGCTGGCGGCCATGTCCAGTCATGATGCCTGGGAGGGTTACACTGCACTGATGCCGGACGGGGTGCCCAATGAAGTGGCGGCGCGCATCGGTCTGGTACTGCCGTTGTTCCGGCCGGTGATGCAGGCATCGAAAGTCACCTGTCCCGCGCTGGTGTTGATCTGTGAGACGGATACCGTGGCACCGGCGTCCGCCGCAGAGAAAGCGGTGGCGGCCATGGCACAGCCCACCGTGAAACGCTACCCGATCGGCCATTTCGATATTTATCAGGGGGAAGCCAGAGAGATCAGCCTGGCGGACCAGCTGGAATTTCTGCAGGGCTTGTAGGGCAGGCAAGTTGCAAGTTTCAAGTTGCAACGCGCCATACGCTTGTCATTGATGTTAAACGCATGAGGCCGCGCTCCAATCATTGGGCGCGGCCTCATGCGTTACGGCCAACAGCGGCACTAATCCGCGTTGCAACTTGAAACTTGTAACTTGCCCCTCTCAGAACGGCAGTATGGCCACCAGATCCAGGGTCAACTGATCGGCGGCCATCATCGCACCGGTGGCGATCATGCTCAGGTTGATGCAGGGTAGAATCAGACCGATGGCAAAGAGGTTGATGACACCCGGCTGACGGATGCGACCGGTCCATAGCAGCAGGCTGACGATAATGGCGCAGGACAGTGGTATCCATAGCCAGGAGTGAGAGGCGAACGTATCCCCAAAGGCAGTCAAATCGAACATGCCGGTACCTTTTTAATTATTGTGTTATCCATCCCCGAACGCGCCATTCCCCTATGGCGCGCAGGCAGTATGCATAAGTAGGCAGAGCCGCAATGTGGATGCGGTCACAAATCCGAGATCGCCCGATAAGATTGGTGCTTCCGTACAACTCTATTGTGAAAAACGACGACTAGCGCGTCATGCGTTTGACTCTGACGATGGCAGTAAACCGAGTGTTTATGCCGCTTGCGCCAGTGTTCCCGTCCCTAGCGGCATTTTTTCCCGTCTCCAGAGCCAATTAAGGGCCCGTTTTGGCCTTTTCTCATACCCGTGAGTACGGCTATTCTGTCGGCCAGTTAATTGTGCCATTGAATGATGTCAATGTTTTGCACTGCCGAGACCAGGCGGCCACAGGGCCGGAGGTAAAGAAAATGTCTAACAACCACGTTGATGTATTGATTATTGGTGCCGGCCTTTCCGGCATCGGGGCCGCTTGCCACCTGACCCGCAAGAGCCCTAACCGCAGTTATGCGATCCTCGAGCGCCGCGAGCGCATCGGCGGCACCTGGGATCTTTTCAAATACCCGGGTATCCGTTCTGATTCCGACATGTTCACCCTGGGTTACAGCTTCCGCCCCTGGACCGAGCCCAAGGTGCTGGCCGATGGCCACTCCATTCGCCAATACGTGGAAGATACGGCTGAAGAGTACGGTGTGAAGCGTCACATCCGCTTTGGTCGAAAGGTGGTCAAGGCTAACTGGTCCAGTGACGAGAAGCGCTGGACCGTGGAAACCACCAACGAGAAGACCGGTGAGACGGAGACCTTTACCGCCAACTTCCTGTTCTCCTGCACCGGATACTATAACTACGATCAGGGCTACCGTCCCGATTTCCCTGGCGAAGACAGCTTCAAAGGCCAGATTGTCCATCCCCAGCATTGGCCGGAAGATCTGCAATATCAGGGCAAGAAAGTGGTCGTGATTGGTTCTGGTGCCACCGCCGTTACCCTGGTGCCGGCCATGGCCAGGCAGGGGGCGAAGGTCACCATGCTGCAGCGCTCGCCGACCTATATCGCCACCGTGCCGGAAGTGGATCCGATTTCCGTGGGGATGCGTCGTTTCCTGCCGGAGATGGCGGTGTACCGTATGGCCCGTGCCCGTAACATCGGCCTCCAGCGTCTGGTCTTCAAGTTGTCCAAGCAGCGGCCCAAGCTGGTCCGTCGTGCCTTGCTGGCTGCGGCCAAGCGTCAGCTCGGCGACAACGTGGACATGACCCACTTCCGTCCGAGCTACAACCCCTGGGATGAACGTCTGTGTGCGGTGCCCAACGGGGATCTGTTCAAGAGTCTGCGCAATGGTGAAAGTGAGGTGGTCACCGATCACATCGAGCGCTTCACCGAAAACGGCATCCTGCTGAAGTCCGGCAAGGAGCTGGAGGCGGACATCATCATCACCGCCACCGGCCTGAACATCCAGATGCTGGGTGGTGTGCAGGGCACGGTGGACGGCAAGCCGGTGAACCCCAACGACACCATGGTCTACAAGGGTGCCATGCTGAAGGATGTGCCGAACATGGCGCTGGTGTTTGGTTACACCAACTCTTCCTGGACCCTCAAGGCGGATCTGGTCTGCGAGTACGTATGCCGTCTGCTCAACCACATGGAGAAAACCGGTGCCCAGACCGTGATTCCCCGTGACAAGGAAGATTGCGCTACAGAGGAAAACTTCCTGGGCATGCAGTCCGGCTATATCCAGCGTGCGCATAACGAGCTGCCGAAGCAGGGCTCTCGTCAGCCCTGGCAAGTGGTGCAAAATTATCTGTACGACCTGCCGCGGCTTCGCTTTGGCAACATCGATGACGGTGTGCTGGAGTTCGCCGATTACCAGCCGGTGAAGAAGAAAGGGCTGGTGGCGTCGCTGCTGGGCGCCTAGATACTGACCCCGGTCCAACGAAAGAGGCCGCACCCCTTGGGGTGCGGCCTCTTTTTTTGTCGACGCAATGTGGCACTGCCATCGGCAAGGTCACAGGATGGTGCTTATTTCCAGGGCAGCTGATCCATGCGCTGTCGAGCGCTGCTGTATTCCTGCTTGAGTCGCTCGATCAGATCGCTGGCCGGACCGATCTTCTTGATGGCACCGATACCCTGGCCGCTGCCCCAGATATCTTTCCACGCCTTGGAGCTGCCATCGCCGAAATCCATTTTCGACGGATCGCTTTCCGGCAGGTCATCCGGGTCCAGGCCGGCTGCCTCAATGGAGCTGCGCAGGTAGTTGCCGTGGACACCGGTGAACAGGTTGGAATAGATGATGTCACTGGCGCTGCTATCGACGATGGATTGCTTGTAGCGTTCGTCGGCGTTGGCCTCGTCAGTGGCAATAAAGGCCGAACCGATATAGGCGAGATCGGCGCCCATGGCCTGGGCCGCCAGGATGGCATCGCCCTTGGCGATGGAGCCGGACAGCAGTAGCGGGCCATCAAACCATTCACGAATTTCCTGAACCAGCGCGAACGGTGACTGGGTGCCGGCGTGGCCACCTGCGCCTGCTGCGACGGCAATCAGACCGTCGGCGCCTTTCTCGATGGCCTTCTTGGCAAAGAAGTTGTTGATGATGTCGTGGAACACCAGGCCGCCATAGCTGTGAATCGCCTCGTTCACGTCAACGCGGGCCCCCAGAGAGGTAATCACGATCGGCACCTTGTACTTCACGCACAGTTCCAGATCGTGTTCCAGCCGGTTGTTGGACTTGTGCACAATCTGATTGACCGCGAAAGGCGCTGCCGGTTGATCCGGGTTGGCCTGGTTCCAGGCATCCAGCGCTTCGGTGATGCGTTTCAGCCAGACTTCCAGTTCTTCCGCGGGCCGGGCATTCAGTGCCGGAAACGAGCCGACGATGCCGGCCTTGCACTGGGCGATGACCAGATCCGGGTTGGACACGATGAACATGGGCGAGGCCACGGCTGGCAGGCGCAGCCGGTCTTGCAGAGAGGCGGGAAGCGACATGGTAACTCCTTATTCTGGGTGAAGGTGCCATGAAGGGGGGCACCCGCAAGGCAGAAATTACACCTGAATTGGCGGGTAATTGCGATGGTTGGATGCGACGTTCGCCGTGAATCCTCCGCAGCCAGGCTCGGTGCGGGCGGATCGGTTAGCGAGCCGGTGGTGCTCTCAGCAGGCCCAGCAGCCGGGATGGCAGGCCGGCGGAGCGGAGCAGAGGGCGAACATGCATGAGATCCTGGTGGATGTCCCGCACATTGTCGGTGACACGATCCACGTGTCCGGTGATGCCATCCACGCGGGATGCCAGATCGCTGACCTGATCGGGCAGGGCGTCCATGCGCTCGATAATCCGCATGATGCGATGCGCCATGATCAGATACTCCAGCGCAGCTCGGACGACGGCGATGATCACCAGTAATACCAGTGGTGCGCAGGCCGAGGCGATGAGACCGGCAGGGGTGGAAAACCAGAAACAGAGGGCAACGGTACCGCACACTGCGACGGTGGCTCCAGCTACCAGAAGCAGGTAGAACAGCGGCAACAGACGCATGGTCAGGTAGTGTTCGAAGCGCCAGTCGGCCAGATTGGGAATCAGGGAGGGCGGCTGTTGCAGGCGGCGATCCGGTTCCATGATGAACTCCAATATGGTTATTGCGTTCAGTGTAGAACCGGCCCCCGATGGAACAATTACCGCAGCGCCGACCTGGCCGGCCTTGCAGTGAGTGGTGTGTTTACTTGTCCCCTTCCTTGCCGTCCCCCTTGCGCAGGGAATCCAGTAGTCGGGCAGGCAAACCGGCAGAGCGCAGCAGAGGGCGCAACTGGATGACCGTCTCGTGGATATCCTCTACCCGGTTGCTGAGTTCCTGTACCCGGCCTTCGACCTTGGAAACCTGATCGGGCAGGGCCCGCATGCTCTCCACGATATTCATGGTGCGGTGAGCCATGACCAGATACTCCAGCGCCGCCCGGACAATCGCAACCGCCACCAGAAGAATCAGGGGAGACAGGCAGGCGGTGGCCAGGCCGAACCACAGCGAACTGGAAAAACTGGCCGCCACCAGAAAACCGACCAGCAGTACGGCGCCAATGATCATCAGCAGATACAGCAGGGGAAGCAGTTGCATGGACAGGTAGCGATTGAACTGCCAATCCACCAATTGCAGGATTTTTGACTGGTCCAGTTTTTCCTTATTGAGCATGGCGATACCGTTTTGAAGAGTGTTGACACATTGTTGACGCGGGTGCGCGTCTTTGCCTACCCATACATTGTAATCCTCTGTTATAGATTGGCGGAGCATGGGCGGCGGAGCGAGGTCGAGGGGGCAAACAAATATAAAAATAAATGAATATAAATGACGATTAAAAAGCCGAACACACCAACGGGAAAGTCCTTTTGGAAAGCAGGAAGTCAGGGAAAACAGGGCCTGGAAGGGGGAATTGAACCGAATTGAATCCGAACAAGCATTCGCTTTATTGTGTCACCCGTCAATGTAACAGTAGTGCGCGCCGATATGTTTCCCCCGCGCGCAGGATTTTTTGGCTTTGCTCCATTGGACAGGTGATCAAATGACAACTGCAACGATTCATTCCTATGTGCCGAGAAATGCCAAGCAACGGCCCGATATGCCGATTCGCCATATGGATTTCCAGTTCGATGGCAAGCAGCTTGACGATACCTTCTTCAGAAACACGGAGCTGGCGTCGGCGTATTTCGAAGCGCTGTCCATTTTTCTGACCTTTGGCGAAGACCTGGTGATTGATACCGCCCGGCACCATCGTCAGTTTGTGAAAGATCCGGAGCTCAAGCGTCTGGTAACCGCCCTGATCGGTCAGGAAGCCATTCACTCCAAGATGCACAACGAGTTCAATGATGTGCTGGCCCAGCACCGCTTCCCTGTGGGGCTGTATCGTTTTCTTGCCGACAAGGTGTTCGAGCACGGCTTCAAGAAATTGCCCAACCGCATGCAGTTGTCACTGATGGCGGGCATTGAGCATTTCACCGCGGTGCTGGCGGAATACATGATGAAGCACGAAGACATCTTTTATGAGTCTTTCGACGAGAAGCAGCGTGCCCTGTGGATGTGGCACATGTTGGAAGAGTCAGAGCATAAAGATGTGGCTTACGATGTCTATCAGGAATTGTCCGGGGATTATTCCCTGCGCATGCAGGGATTTGCCCTGGCGGCCTTCACCATCGTTTTCCTGATTCCGGTGGCGGCGTCATTGATCCCAATCATGCGTAAGCCGCGCAATCTTCTGAGCCCGCGTTACTGGAAAGATGTGAGACGCAGTATTGCATTGCTGGCCGGCCCCAAAGAGGGTGTCTATGGCAGTACCCTCAAGCATATTCTGGATTATACCCGCCGGGATTTTCATCCCAGCGACCACGATACCAGTGCTTACCTGGAGTACTACAAGGAAAAGCTGCTGAACCCGGAAACCGGATTGCTGACACCGTATCTCACCAAGGAATTCGTGCCGGCCAAACGTGCCTGAGCAGGCATTGAAACCCACCTGAACAGGTAAACGTCATGCTGAATATTCTCAAGTTTCGTTCCAGCAAGCCGAGCTATAACGGCTATGCCGTCGTCACTGGTGCCGGCAGCGGTATCGGTCGCAGCTTTGCCCTGGAGTTGGCAAAACGTAACAGCGCGGTGGTGTGTGCCGACTTGAAACTGGAAAGCGCCCAGGAAACAGTGGCGCTGATCGAGAAGGCCGGCGGCAAGGCCTATGCCGTGGCCTGTGATGTGGGCAAGGCGGCGCAGGTGAAAAAGCTGGCCGACCAGGCCGAGACGCTGCTGGGCCATCCGGCGACGCTGGTCATCAACAATGCCGGTGTGGGCATTGGCGGCAAATTCGAAGAGCTGAGCCTGGAAGACTGGAAATGGGCCATGGACGTGAACCTGTGGGGTGTGGTCCATGGCTGCCATTACTTCGTGCCGGGTTTCAAGAAGCAGGGCAAGGGCGCCATTATCAATGTGGCGTCTGCCGCCTCCTACACGGCGGCGCCGGAGATGAGCGCCTATAACGTGACCAAGGCCGGGGTGCGTGCCCTGTCCGAAACCCTGTACGCGGAACTCAAGCGCGACAATATCAAGGTCAACGTGCTGTGCCCGACCCTGGTGCCCACCAACATCATCAAAGATGGTCGTATTCCTGACCGTTACTCCAAGTTGGCGGATCATGCACTGATGAACTACGCCATGACCACCAGTGACTCCGTGGCCAAACTGACACTGAATCGACTCGATAAGGGTGAGCTGTACACCACGCCCCAGGTGGACGCCAAGCTGTTCTGGATGATGAAACGTGCCACCCCCAACTTGTACGCGGACCTGCTCGGGTTCTCCTACCGGTTTGTGAAGTGAGCCTGCAGCGGCTCCCCTGAATAAAAAGCAGAGGTTTTTCCCATGGCAGCAGCAAAGAAACGCAACGCTCCCGAGGCCAGGATCTACGACACCTTTATCGTTGGCGCCGGTATTTCCGGTTTGTGTGCCGCGATCAAGATGAAGAAAGAAGGCTATCACGACTTCAAGATTATCGAGAAAGCCACTCGGGTTGGCGGCACCTGGCGGGAAAATACCTATCCGGGATGCGGCTGTGATGTGCCGTCTTCCCTGTACTCCTTTTCGTTTGCGCCGAGCAGCAAATGGAGTCATCTTTTCGCGCGTCAGCCGGAAATTCTCAGCTACCTGGAAGAGGTGAGCGAGGATTTCGGCATCAATGAACTGATTGAATTCGGCACTGAGCTGGAAAATGCCCAGTGGGATGAACGTCGTCATTTGTGGGTGCTGGATACCAACAAGGGGCAGACGCTGGCGCGTACGGTCGTGTTTGCAACCGGGCCGATTACCGAAGCCCAGATTCCGGCCCTGCCGGGGCTGAATAGCTTCCAGGGTGAAATGTTCCACTCGGCGAAGTGGAATCACGACTATGATCTGACGGGTAAACGCGTGGCCGTGATCGGCACAGGGGCGTCGGCCATCCAGTTCGTGCCGCAGATCCAGCCCAAGGTGAAAGAGCTTCATGTCTTCCAGCGTACCGCTCCCTGGGTATTGCCCAAGCCGGATATGGATCTGGGTGATACCAGCAAACAGCTGATCGAGAAGTTGCCGATCATCCAGAAGAGCTGGCGCAAGGCAGTGGCCACCTCCCTGAACGTGATCAATTTCGGTCTGCGCAACCCGGCGGCACTGAAGCCAGTGAGCACCGCTGCCAAACAGCTGCTGCGGGTTCAGGTAAAAGACAAGGCCTTGCGCAAGGCAGTAACGCCGGACTTTACCCTGGGATGCAAGCGCATTCTCTTTGCCAACAACTATTACCCGGCCCTGCAGGCGGATAACGCCAACCTGATTCCCCATGGCCTGGTGGAGGTGGAGGGCAATACCGTGATCGCTGCCAACGGCGAGCGCCACGAGGTGGATGTGATCATCTGGGGGACCGGTTTTGATGTGTCCCACCCGCCGATCGGTCAGAAAGTCATTGATGCCAACGGCAACCGCCTCTCCGACCTGTGGAAAGACAGCTCACCGGAGGCCTATCTGGGGGCGACCATGCAGGATGTGCCCAATGCGTTTCTGGTGCTGGGTCCCAATGTGTTGGTCTATGATTCCTTCATCGGTCTGGCGGAAGCCCAGCTGGATTACATCATCGACGGGTTGAAGAAGGTGAAGCAGAAGGGAATCACCCGTTTTGCGATCAAGCCCCAGGTGCTGAAATCCCACAACGAGAAGGTTCAGAAGCACCTGAAAACCACGGTGTTCAATAGCGGTGGGTGCAAGAGCTATTACCTGGATCAGAACGGCCGCAACTTTGCTGCCTGGCCCTGGTCGCTGAAAGAGCTGAAGAAGCGTTTGAGTCGCTTTAAGTTAAGTTACTACGACGTGGCCTATCCGCATTCAGAAAAGAAAAAAGCGGCCTGACCCTGTTGGGCGCGCAGAAAAAAGGGGAAGCGGAGGCTTCCCCTTTTTCGTTTTCGCCCATGCTGAATAAAGCGCTCAGCCCGCCATCTCCACCTTCTTTTCCACATAGCTGGCGAGGATATCCCCGAACACCGTGGTCAGTTCCTCGAAGCTCTGGATGGGATTGTCGTCGGACAGATGGCGTACCACGGTGAAGATGCCGCCGTTGATATAGAAATAAGCCACCGTGGGAATGTTGGGCAATTTCAGCAGCTCGGGGTGGTGCATCAGGTACTGGGTAAACAGCTCCATGAGCGCGCTGTTGATGGGTGACTGATAGATCACCATGTCCATGCTGAAGGCATGGCGGGCACAGCGCAGATAGAGTTGGTTGTCCTCCTCGAGAAAGTCCCGAAAGCTGAACAGTAATTTTTCGATGGCCTGCCGGATGTCCAGACGGACCAGTTCCGGAATCAGGGGTTTGATCAGGTCCACGGTATCACTGACGAAGCGTTTGCTGGCGGCATCTATGACCGCATCCTTGTCTTCGAAGTACTCGTAAAGCGACCCCACGCCAATGCCCGCTTTTTCTGCAATCTGGCGGGCGGTAATGGCACTGGGGCCGTGGCTGGCGATGCAGATCAGGGCGGCCTGGACAATGGCGTCCACGGTGGCTTTGGAGCGTTGTTGTTTGGGTTTGCGGGCCATGAGCGTATCCGAGTTGAATCCGAACGAGCATTCGCTTTATTGTTACATCAACGAATGTAACAGTAAATGTTTGTCGCGAAATCCGGGGCGTGCACGGCTTCATTCATCGCCCCGATCCCGTTTCTCGAAGCAGGAGTGCGTCATGGCTTCCATCGATCTGGACAAAATGCTCGCCAAAATCAAAAGCACCCAATGGGCCCTGTCAGATATCGACTGGGATGCCCCCGGTGCCGAGCTCATCACCGAAGAACAGTGGCCGAAACTCAAGGAGTTCATGGCCGACCTGATGTGGATCGAACATGTCGGCGCCCGGGCATTTGCAGCGCTGGCAAAAAAGGCGCCCACCGATACGCTGCGAGAGATCTACACCTACTTCCACGCGGAAGAGCAGCGCCATGCCAATGCGGAAATGGCACTGATGAAGCGTTGGGGCATGCTGGATGGTGACGAGATTCCCGAGCCCAACATCAATCTGCGCATCGTGATTGAATGGCTTGACCGTTTCGCTGACGACATGCCGGTCTATGTACTGGGTACCGTGGTGCCCATGCTGGAAATTGCCCTTGATGGTGCGCTTTGTACTTTCTTGCTTGATACCGTGAAGGACCCGGTGTGCCACCAGGCGTTCGAGAAGATCAACGACGATGAATCTCGTCACCTGGGCGTGGGCTTCACCGTTATGGAAATGCAGGGCCGCGGTAAAACCTTTATTGGTGCAACCAAAATGCTGGCTCCGCTGATGGACCCGCGTCTGATTCTCGGCATCGCGTCCTATTTCCCCTTGCTCAACAAGATGCGCGATAACGTGATCGCCATGGGGTTGCCGGAAGAGAAGCTCTACAAGGCCATGAAAAAGTTCGAGCGCATTGGGGGACGTACCGAGGATGGGCGTCGCAACCCCTGGTTCCAGATCATTAAATATCATGGCCGCTTTGTGACCAATCGCAGCCAAAAGGCCTATCACGTGCCGGTGGATGCGCAGGTGCGTGTCACGGGCCTGGTCCCGCGTCGTGCGCTGCCGGCGGTGCCCTCCTGGGTGAAAGAGCTGACCTGGCAGCCCACAGCCACCCATTGATCGCGACAGACATGACCCAGAGGATGCCATGGGCCCGTTGGCCCATGGTGCCTTGCGGAACCCTTGCAAGAGAGACCCATGAGCGAAACCAATGCCAAGAAAGCGGCGTCGCGCAAGACTGCCGCACCTAAGACTGCGCCCAAGCGGGCTGTGAAGACGCGCACTGTCAGAAAAGCGGCGGCGAAGAAAACCACGGCGAAAACGTCCACGGAGAAAAAGACACCCGCGCTGAAGCCGGCATCGGTATTGATCGTCGGCGCCGGTTTTGCTGGCCTGGGGATGGCCATTCGCCTCAAACAGGCGGGCATCCAGGATGTTGTCATTCTGGAGCGCGGAAATGCCGTGGGAGGGACCTGGCGGGACAATCAATATCCCGGTGCCGCCTGTGACATTCCGTCCAATCTGTACTCCTATTCCTTTGCGCCGAACCCCAACTGGTCACGCAGTTTTTCCGGCAGCAAGGAGATTCTCGCGTATATCCATCACCTGGTGGCCGAGTTTGATCTCGAAAAGCACATCCGCTTCGAAAAAGACGTGGCGGACCTGAGCTTCGATGAGAAAGCCGGCATCTGGGTGGCGACCACGACCACGGATGAGCGTTTTGCCGGCCGTGCCGCCGTCATGGCGCAGGGGCCGTTGTCCAATTGCCGTTTCCCGTCGATTACCGGGATCGAAGATTACCGGGGCCACAAGATTCACAGTGCCCGCTGGGATCACGACTATGATTTTTCCGGCAAGACTGTGGCGGTGATCGGCACCGGTGCCAGTGGCATCCAGATTATCCCGGAGCTGGTGAAAACGGCCAGGCATGTGAAGGTATTTCAGCGTACCCCTGGCTGGGTGCTGCCTCGCCCCGATTTTGCCACCCCGGAATGGAACAAGCAGTTGTTCCGCAAGCTGCCCGCCAGCCAGCAGGCCATGCGTAACCTGCTCTACTGGACTCATGAAAGCATGGCGCTGGCAGTGATCTGGAACTCACCGCTGACCCGTATCGCCGAGCGTGTCGCGCGGCTGCATCTGCGACGCCAGGTCAAGGATCGCTGGTTGCGTCGTCAGCTCACCCCGGACTTCACCATCGGTTGCAAGCGGGTGCTGGTGTCCAACGACTACTACCCCGCGCTGCAGAAGGACAATGCCAAACTGATCACCTGGCCCATTGCCCGCATCAGTGAAAACGGGATCCGCACGGTGGAGGGTATTGAGCATCAGGTGGACTGTATCGTCTTTGCCACCGGCTTTGATGTGAGTCATTCCGGGACGCCGTTCCGGGTAACCGGGCGCAAGGGGCGAGTATTGGGGGACGAATGGCAAGGTGGCGCCCAGGCCTACAAGAGCATCAATGTCTCCGGCTACCCGAACCTGTTCATGACCTTTGGACCCAATTCCGGGCCTGGCCACAACTCGGCACTGGTCTACATGGAATCCCAGTTGGATTACGCCGTGAAAGGCGTGCAGAAAATTCTCGACGAGAACCTGAAAGTACTGGATGTGAAGGAAGACGTGCAGCGTCGCCATAACCGCGCCCTGCAAAAACGTCTGGCGAGAACCAACTGGAACTCCGGCTGCAAGAGCTGGTACCTCACGGAGGATGGCTATAACGCCACCATGTATCCCGGCTTTGCCACGCAATATGCTGCGCAGATGGCGGAGTTCGAGGAGTCCCATTACGAGGCCGTCTGATGAACATCAGTTTGGCTTCATTCCGGTGAACGCGGCCTCTGGCCGCGTTTTTTTTGCTGACATAAAACTATCACCCCCTTGTCTCGGTGATTTCATGGCACCGGGTTACAACCCTGTGTTCTTGAGCACAATGACGATAAAGGGGATTTCCATGACGCCGTGGCATGTATTGGGGGCCAGCTTGCTGGCAGCGACCTTGCTGACCGCCTGTGGGGGGGATAGCGACGATAACAACAATCCGGGCAGCGACAGCGGTGGCGAGACAGTCGCCACACCAGACAGCATCCGCCTCGCCTTCCAGGGGCGCTACCAATCTGGGCGCTTTGACAAATCCGCTGCGGAAATCCCCGCCTACGACAGTGGCTCTCAACGACTTTTCGTGGTGAACGCGGAAGA
>JAZAJX010000198.1:0-8238 GCA_036230225.1 Pseudomonadota bacterium
GTCTCCGCTATCAGCGGTGGTGCGTTGTATCGTCGCAGTTCCTTCCTGCAGGACAGTCTGGGCAAGGCGGTGCTACCCAGGGGCTTTTCCCTGTCGGAGACGCCGCATCTGATCGCCGGTAATGCCTCTGCGCCCTTTGATGCGGATGGTTTGCCCACCCGTGCCCAGTCGTTTGTGGAAGATGGGGAATTGTGTCAGTACGCGTTGGGACTCTACGCGGGGCGGCGCCTGCAGATGGCTCCCACCGGTAATGGAGGAGGGGTGCGTAACCTCTCCATTACCGATACCGGGGAGTCGCTTTCTGCGTTAATGGCCCGGGTGCCTAAAGGGATTCTGGTGACGGAAGTCATGGGGCAGGGGGTTAATTTGGTGACCGGCGACTATTCCCGTGGCGCCAGTGGTTTCTGGTTTGAGAACGGTGTCATACAAGGGGCGTTACAAGAGTTTACTATTGCAGGGCATCTGGGGGAGATGCTCCGGGGGATTCAAGGCAGTGGCACCGATGTGGATTATCGGGGCAACATTGCCTGTGGTTCGTTGCTGTTGTCGCCGATGAAGATCGCCGGCCGCTAGTCGATCGAGCCGCACACTCTCAAGCATTTTCAATGGATGAAATTTTTTCGGGAAAGGAGTTAACCGTGAGTGAAATCAATCCGTATCAACAGCCGCAGGCCGACCTGGTGGATGCCGGTAATACCGCGGCACAATCACTGACTATTTTGTCGGAGCCGCGCAAGGTCAGTGTCGGCGAAGCGCTGGGCTGGATCGGCAGAGGGCACAAGATGCTGCCGGGGCATTGGGGGGTGGTGCTGGGGGCGCTGGTTGTGACCGTGCTGATCACCTCCGCATTCCAGATTATTCCGCTGCTGGGCATGATTGCCCAGGTGCTGGCAACGCCGCTGTTGTATGCCGGGATCGTGAAAATCTTCCATCGTATGGAAACCGAAGGGACATCGGATTTCGGTGATCTGTTTGCGGGCTTTTCCGAGCGCACCGGGCCGCTGATTCTGATGGCCCTGGCCCAGATTGGTGTGATGTTGCTGCTGGGTCTGGTCTTTGGTGGGCTGGGTTACGCTCTGGGTGCTGGAGGCAGTAGCAATACTGCAGCGATGGCCGTTCTTGGCCTGCTGGGTGTGGTCGCCATGTTCGTGTTTGTCTATACGTTCTATTTCGCCGTGCCGCTGATCTTCCTGGGCAATAAGGGCGTTGGCGAGGCCATGAAGCTGAGCCTGGGGGCGTTCACCCGCAATGTCATTCCCTTCATTGTCTACTTGCTGGTTACCATGGTGATCATGCTGGTGGCAGCACTGCCGTTGTTGCTGGGCTGGTTGTTCGTGATGCCGATCCTGGCCGGCGCCTACTATGTCTCTTTCCGGCAGATCTTTGTGGAATAAGGTTGACGGTAATACCCATGAAAAAAGGCGCCTCCCCGGCGCCTTTTTTCATGGCAGGGTCAATCAGACCAGCAGATGCGCATAGAGCACAGTCGCCAGCCCCAGGAATGCAAAGAAACCGACGATATCGGTGATGGTAGTCAGTACCACCGAGCCCGCCAGTGCCGGATCAATGCCCATTTTTTTCATGATCATGGGGAGCAGGGCGCCGGCACAGGCTGCCATGACCAGGTTGATGATCATGGCGGCAGCGATGACCATGCCGATGCTGGGGTCGTTGAACCACAGCGCGGCGGTGATGCCGATCACGGTTGCCCACAGCATGCCGTTGAGGGCGCCGACAGACAGTTCCTTGACCAGCAGATAGCGCGTATTGCTGGACTGAATCTGCCCCAGTGCCATGGCCCGTATTACCAGGGTCAGAGTCTGGCTGCCGGCGATGCCGCCCATGCTGGCGACAATGGGCATGAGAATGGCCAGGGCCACGACTTTTTCCAGGGTCGCTTCAAACAGGCCGATCACGGCAGATGCCGCCAGTGCCGTGAGCAGGTTGATGCCCAGCCACAGGGCTCGCCGGCGGGTGGTCTGCCATACCGAACCAAAGGTATCCTCGTCTTCATCCAGCCCGGCCATGCTCATCAGCGAGTGGTCAGCTTCCTCGATAATCACGTCCACCACATCGTCAATGGTGATACGGCCGACCAGCATGCCGTCTTCATCCACTACCGGAGCGGTGACCAGGTCATGGCGCTCAAAGATTTTGGCCACTTCATGGGCTGGCAGGGTGGCAGAGATGGATTCGGTATCCGTGATCATGGCCTCTCGGACTGTGGTGCCCGGGTCGCTGATCAGGACCTTGGTCAGGGGCAGCAAACCGATGAACTGGTTGCGGCGATTGACCACGGCCAGGTTATCAGTCGTGCGGGGAATTTCGCCACGCCGCCGCAGGTAGCGTTGCACCACCTCGAACGTGATTTCCGGACGGATGGTAATCACGTCCGTGTTCATCAGGCCCCCGGCAGTATCCTCCGGGTAGCTCATCACCTGTTCGAGTCTTTCGCGGTTTTGCTCATCCAGACTGGCCATGACCTGAGTGGTCACGTGGTCCGGCAATTCCTGCAACAGGTCCGCCAGGTCATCGGTATCCAGATCTTCGACCAGTGAGACCAGCTCGTCGGTGCTCAGATTGCGCAGCAGTTCCACCCGGACTTCCTCGCCCAAGTATTGCAGGACTTCGGTTTCCTGTTCCTTGCTCAGCAGCTGCCAGAGGATTTCCCGTTCCCGGGGCGGGGAGGATTCCAGCAAATGCGCTGCTTCGGCGCCGGGTTGATTGTTGATGAGCTGCCGGACCTGGCTATAGGTGCCGCTGGCCAGGGCACGATTGATGGCTTTGAGATGTTGCTGGCTACGGCTGTTGTCGGCGGGCATTGAAAATCAGTTAACAGTTAACAGTGAATAGTTAACAGCGAAAACAAGAAGTGCTGCTGCTCGGGCTTGGTTAGGCTCACAGTAACAGCCCTACGGGACATGTGGTACTTGATTTTTTAGCTGTCCACTACGAGCCGTTTTTTTACTCTTCCTCATCGAAACGACGTGCAAAGAGGTCGGTGAGTTCTTCCATGGCGGCGCGTTCATCCTGGCCGTCCACCTGAACGGTGATGCTGCTGCCCTTGGCTGCTCCCAGCATCAGTAGCCCCATGATGCTCTTGGCGTCAATGGGATTGCCGTTATGGAGCACATGGATGCGGCTGTCATAACGGGAGGCCACGCTGACCACCTTGGCCGCAGCGCGTGCATGCAGCCCCAGCTTGTTGATGATATCCAGTTGTTTTTCGATCATGTCGTGCTAGTCCAGTTCCCGGTGGCGGACCTGAAGCTCTGTGCCGTCTTCGCGTAGACGTTTTGCCAGTTGCTCCGTAATGAACACCGAGCGGTGGCGGCCCCCGGTGCAGCCGATAGCGACAGTGATATAACTGCGGTCGCTCTCCGCGAAGGCGGGCAGCCAGCGTTTAACGAAACGGTGAATATCATCGAGCATGTCATGGCTGGCCTGGTGCTGGCCGAGAAAGTCGATAATGGCCTCATCGCGTCCGGTAAAGGGGCGAAGGTCGGCGCGCCAGTGAGGGTTGGGCAGCACCCGCACATCGAATACCAGGTCCGCATCATTGGGCAGTCCGTGCTTGAAACCGAAGGATTCCAGCTGCAGAGACAGTTCGGTACTGCGATTGGCGACCCGTTCGCGCATCAGATTGCGCAGACTGTGGACATCGTAGTTGCTGCTGTCGATCACCAGATCGGCGCGCAAACGGATGTTGGCGAGCAGTTCCCGCTCATACTGAATCGCCGCATCCAGTGAGCCCCGCTGGGCACCTAATGGGTGGCGACGGCGGGTGGCACTGAATCGTTTCAGCAGGGTGTTGTCGTCGGCATCCAGATAAATGATCTCTGTCTGCACCTGCTGCTGGTGGAGAGCATCGAGAATGGCGTCGAATGCCAGCAGCTGTGTGGGCAGGTTGCGGGCATCAATACCGACGGCGGCGCGCTCGATGGGCAGATCACCCTGACTCAGTTGCTCGGCAAGCGTGGGCAGCATCCCCACTGGCAGGTTGTCGACGCAGTAATAGCTCTGGTCTTCCAGTGCTTGCAGGGCCGTGGTCTTGCCGGATCCGGAGCGGCCGCTGATGATGGTGAGTTTCATGAAAACGCCTGCATGCGACAGACTCTACGCGAACGCGCAAAGCGAGGTGAGAGAAGGGCGTGTACCATGCAGCCTGCCTGGGTGGCGCATTGTGTCATGATGCCAGTCGCAGCTCCGCTTCGGATTCCACGGCAGTCAGAAAAAGGTGGTGATTATCCTTGCTCAGTCGAAGTTCGGCACGGTAGTCGTCGTCGTTGAACAGGGATGCCAGGTGGCTGAGGGTTTTCAGGTGCTGCTCCGGGTTTTCCTGGGGAACCAGCAATACAAACACCAGATCAACCGGGCGACCGTCAACGGCGTCAAAATCGATAGGGGTTGAGAGTTTCAGCAGCAATCCAATGGGTTGCTGACAGTGTCCAAGACGACAGTGAGGAATGGCGATGCCTTCACCGATGCCCGTGGAGCCCAGTTTCTCCCGGGCTACCAGGGCGTCGAAGACCTCCTGTTCATTCAGGTCGTCGCAGCCGGCCACGGCCAGCTGCGCAACCTGGTCCAGCAGCTGTTTCTTGCTGCTGGCCTGCACCGCGTTGTGGGTGCGTGCTTCGGTGAGTAGTTCGCGAACTCGCATAATTGTCGCTTTGGGTTCAATGACCGTGCTTGTGGCTGACGGCCTTTTCCTTGTGTTTGAGGATCTGACGGTCGAGCTTGTCCGTCAGCTTGTCGATGGCTGCGTACATGTCCACAGCTTCAGCGGTGGCGAAAACGTCGGCCCCGGAGATATGGATGGTGGATTCCGCCTTGTGGGTCTTCGGTTCCGGGGAAAGAATCACCTGGACGCTGGTAATCTGATCGAAGTGCCGTTCAAGCCGGGAGAACTTGTCCCCGACATAGGCGCGCAAAGCATCGGTAATTTCCAGGTGATGACCGCTGATATTGATTTGCATGGCTGGCTCCTTTACCTGCTCATTGGGCCGTCCCGGCGCCTACACCAAACGCTTGCGGGCGCTGGATGACGGTATTTTCATCGCCTCTCGGTACTTGGCGACTGTCCGGCGCGCCACGTTGATTCCCTGCTCATTCAGCAAGCTTGCCAGCTTGTTGTCGCTGAGCGGCTTGCGGGGATTCTCGGCAGCGACCAGCTTCTTAATAATGGCACGAATAGCGGTGGAGGAACACTCACCGCCACCGTCGGTTCCCACGTGACTGGAGAAGAAATACTTCAACTCAAAGACGCCGCGGGGTGTCATCATGTACTTCTGATTTGTAACCCGACTGATGGTCGATTCGTGCATCTCAACGGCTTCCGCAATGTCGGCCAGAACCAGGGGTTTCATGGCCTCTTCCCCATAGTCGAAGAAGTCCTGCTGGACTTCAACTATCCGGGTGGCAACTTTCAGCAGGGTGTCGTGGCGGCTCTGCAAGCTCTTGATAAACCACTTGGCCTCCTGCACGCAGTTGCGCAGGTATTGGCCGTCTTCGCCGCCGGCCTTGCGGGCCAGGGAGGCGTACTGCTGTTGCAGGTTGACCTTGGGCAGGACCTCTTCGTTCAGGCTTACCTGCCAGTGGCCCTGGTGCTGGCGGACGATCACGTCCGGGACGGCATAGTCTACCTGGCTTTCCCCGATCTGCTCGCCGGGCGCCGGGTCCAGGGTGCGTAACAGGGCAAGTGCGCTGAGCAGGTCTTCCTCGTTGATCTGCAAGGTTCGCCGCAGGGCCGCATAATCGTGCTTTTCCAGTAATTCCAGATGCGCCAGCAGGGCGCGGGCCGATTCCAGGAAGGGGGTGTCTGCGGGGAGCTGTTGCAGCTGCACGCGCAGGCAGTCGGCCAGATCGAGGCTGGCGACACCCAGCGGATCGAACTGCTGGAGGCGATGCTGAACGGCCAGAACCTCGTCGGCTTCCAGCTCATCGCCTTCGGTGAGCAGGTCTTCCTGAGCATTCATCATGGCCACAATGTCATCAATGCTGATGGTGAGGTAGCCGCGGCCGTCCAGGGATTCAATGATGGTCATGGCGATGAGGCGGTCCACATCGCTCATGGGGGTCAGGTTGAGCTGCCAGAGCAGGTGGTCCTGCAGGTTACCGGCAATGCTGTGGCGTTGCTGCCAGTCGTCAGCATCGTCCGGGAGAGCGGCGCTGCTGCTACTCTGGCCGGAATAGACGTCGTCCCATTCGGTCTCGATGCCCGGTTCGCCGTCCACGAATTCTTCCAGGGCGTCATCACGGTCAGTGTCCAGCTCCTGCTCGTCCTGACGTTCTTCGTCAATTTCAGGCAGTGCGTCGTCACCAAAATCGTCAGCCAGTTCCAGCAGCGGATTACTTTCCACGGCCTGCTGGATCTCCTGTCGCAGGTCCAGTGTGGAAAGCTGCAGAAGGCGGATGGCCTGTTGCAGCTGCGGTGTCATGGTCAGCTGCTGGCCGATTTGTAGTTGTAAGCTTGGCTTCATACTGCTCAGGTTGGTGTCGGTCCCCAAAACCCGAGAATAGCAAGCTAATGACTAGACAAGCAATATTTGTGCCAAGGGAGGTTGTGTGCTAGGGGAGGCAATTAATAGTTAATAATGAATCATTAATAGCTACGCGACAGCCGATTGCACCGTTTGCAAGCGATTAGGCCGCGCCCAAAGCATGAGCGCGGCCTCTTGCCTTGAAAAAAAGACAAGCTATTCCGCGACGTTACTAATGATTCATTATTAACTATTAATTGCCTTTTAGAGCCTGAAATCCGCCCCCAGATAGACATCCCTTACCTGCTGGTTGCCCAGAATGGTGTCGGCGTCGCCGGAGGCGATGATGTGGCCGGCACTGACGATGTAGGCGGTATCGCAGATATCCAGGGTTTCGCGGACGTTATGGTCGGTGATCAGTACCCCGATACCGCGATCTTTCAGGTGGCGAATGATGCCTTTGATGTCATTCACGGAGATCGGGTCCACGCCGGCACAAGGCTCATCCAGCAGGATGAAATCCGGGTCAGTGGCCAGGCCCCGGGCGATTTCAGCCCGGCGACGCTCACCACCGGACAGGCTCATGCCCAGGGAGTCGCGGATGTGGGTAATATGAAATTCCTTAAGCAGGCTTTCCATGCGCTCGTGTCGTTCCGCCTTGCTCAGTTCCTTGCGGGTCTCCAGGATCGCCATGATGTTTTCTTCCACCGTGAGGCGGCGGAAGATGCTGGCTTCCTGGGGCAGGTAGCCAATGCCGCGCTGGGCGCGACCGTGCATGGGCAGATGGGTGATGTCGGCATCATTGATGTCGATGCGGCCGGCATCGGCTTCCACGAGGCCCACGATCATATAGAAGCACGTCGTTTTACCGGCACCGTTGGGGCCAAGCAGGCCAACGATCTGACCGGCTTCCACGTCCAGCGAGACATCTTCGATAACCCGGCGGCCCTTGTAGCTTTTTGCCAGGTGGTGAGCACGTAAATGACTCATGGCGTGTTTGGCTCCGTCTCGGCAGAGGGGGAGGAGGGCGTGGTGTCGGCCTCGTCGTCAGAGGAGGGGGGCGGGGTGTCACCGTTCTGGTTTTCGGCAGGAATGACCAGCCGTACCCGCTTGTCGCCCTCGCTGCTGGCGTCCACCCGCTTGGAATCCAGGCTGTACTCAACCTTGGCACCTTCGAAAGTGTTTCCCAGGTGCTCGATATAGGCATCACCGGTCAATACCAGTGTGCGTTGCCGGATATCGTAAACCAGGTTGTTGGCGTGGGCCTGCAGGTCCTTGCCTTCTTCCATGCGTACCGGGCTGCCAGACGCTTCTACGCGGATCAATTCACCATTGCGGGTGAACAGCCGCATTTCGTCGGCAAACAGTTTGCGCTTGCCCTGGACCAGTTCCACATTGCCCCGGTACAGGCCGCTGCCCGCGTCCTGTTCGAAGCGTCCGGAATCCGCGGTCACGGATACCGGCACCTGCGGGGCGGCCCCGACACGGATCGGCAAGGCAACAGCCAAGGCGATGAGACTGGCGGCACTAAGAAGCCGGCGCATCAAACTCACTCTTTACTCCTTGCTCAAGGGTCAGAATGCCCTTGTCCAGATCGGCCTCCAGCGCGCCTGCGCGGGTCTTGCCGGATTCAAATTCCAGGTCCACATCACCGGGGGTGCTGGCGATATTGGTGTCGCTGCGAAAACGCAGTTCATCGGTGTCCAGACGAATTTTCTGCTGCACGTTGCGGGCTTTGACGTCGCCGGTAAAAACGATC
>JAZAJX010000199.1:0-6165 GCA_036230225.1 Pseudomonadota bacterium
GCCGCCTGTTGCCAGGCATCAACATCCGGCAGGGCATTCACATGGGGGCGACGATTGACCGCTTGCCAGCTTTGTTGCAACTCCCGCAGCGAGCCTGCCAGCGGCACCGCCAGCAACAGCCGCCCGCCGGGAGCCAGTACCCGGGCGATTTCCTTCATCACGGCAGCGGGTTCACACCACTGCAGGGCAAAGCAGCTGAACACCAGCCCCTGGCTGGCATCCGCCAGTGGAAGCTGTTCGGCATCCGCACACAGGGGCACATAAGCATCATTCAACCGCCCCCGCTCCCCGGCTTCGGCCAGCATGGCGCGGGACAGATCGACTCCCTGCCAATGCACCTGCGGCAACACCTGCTGCTGGGCACGGGCAAAGGGGGCCGTAGCACAGCCAAGATCCAGCGCATGATTGACCGGTAATGTGCTCGGCAACCGCTGCACCAGGGAGCGCCCCACCGCCAGCTGCAAGATGGCGTGCTCGTCATAGCTGCGTGCAGCACGACTAAAGTGCTGATTGATGTGTGTTTTGCTGGGGGAGCGGTGGTTCGACCGCGACGACGCCCCCGAAGGCCGTGCCGCCTTCGCGTCCGAACCAGCGCTCCCCCAAAGAGGCTCAGACATCCTGATCCACCAGCTTGTAGTCGCGGAAGAAGTCATAAACCGCCTGGGTGAACGTCTGCGGGGCTGACAGGAAGGGCACATGGGCCACCTGCTCGATAAGCGCAGTACGGCCGTTATGGATCAGCGACTCACTGGGCGCCATGGCCGCAGCCGGCACGATGTTGTCGTTCTCGCCGAATACCATCAACACCGGCATGGGCAAGGTGGGCAACACGCTCCGCAGATCCGCATCACGGAGAATATCCAGCCCGCCACGCAGGGCTTTCGGGGCCGGCAGCCCACAGAAGTAGAGGATCTCTTTCAGTCGTGCCGTATCCTGGCGCATGGCCGCACTGCCCTTGCAGTTCAATGCCAGGAAACGCACCAGGGTGCCTTCCTGGTCTTCATCGACCATTTCTGCGAACTTGCCGAGGATCTCCGGTTTCATGGCCGTGTCCCAGCCATCGCCGGCGGTAAAGCGCGGCGAGGTGGCCACCGTCACCACCGACTGCACCCGCCCGGGCGCTTTTTCTGCCATGGCCAGGGCCACCAGCCCGCCCAGGGACCAGCCCAGCACATGGGCCTGCTCCGGCATGATCGCCAGCACTTCTTCCGCGAGAAATGCCAGGCTGTAGTCGGTGTTGGGCATGGGGCTCTGGCCCATGCCGGGCAGGTCCACCACGGTGACCCGAAACCGCTCCAGCAGGGCCGGCACAATGTCATCAAAGACGATGGCATGCAGTCCCCAGCCGTGGATCAGGACGATGTCTTGTGCCTCGGCATCTGCGACACCGGTGGCTTTATAGGTGTTGTGGAAAGGGATCAGCTTGGGCATTGAAGGTCCTTTTTTTCACCACAGCAATCACACGCACACAGCAACATGCACAGCCTCCCGTTAGGTTGCCAGAGGGGACGGCTCAAAACGTTTTAAACGCGGTGTTCTCTGTGACCTCTGTGGTTAACATTCATTTTTTGCATTGCGCCAGCGCTGCCAGCAGCGCATCCACATCTTCCGGCTCATGGGCCGCCGACAGGGTGACCCGCAATCGCGCCTCCCCTTCCGGTACCGTGGGCGGGCGGATGGCGGTGATCAGGAAGCCCTTTTCACGCAGGAAGGCGCTGAGCGCGAGGGCGTCCGCGTCACTACCGATCAAAATGGGCTGGATCGGCGTCCGTGACGCCATCAGGGTATAGCCCAGCTCGCTGACACCGGCACGAAAACGCGTCACCCGTTCCGCCAGCTTTTCCCGCCGCCAGTTTTCCTGACGGGACTTTTCCAGACTCACCAGGGTGGCCGCTGCCACCGCCGCCGGCATGGCGGTGGTATAGATAAAAGTGCGGGCAAACTGGATCAGGGTCTCGATCAGTTCCCGGCTTCCCGCCACAAACGCCCCACCGGTTCCCAGCCCCTTGCCCAGGGTGCCCATAAGAATCTGGGTGCGCTCATTGACCCCTTGATCAAACAGGGAGCCACGCCCTTTCTCATCCAGGACGCCAATCCCGTGGGCATCATCCACCATCAGCCAGGCATCATGCTGTTCACACGCCTGCGCATACTCCGCCAGTGGCGCTTCGTCACCATCCATACTGAACACGCCGTCTGCCACTACCAATTTGCGGCGGGCATCACTGCGCTGCAGCTGGCGAGACAAGGCCTGTGCATCGTTGTGGGCAAAGCGCCTAAAGCGGGCGCCACTGTGCAAACCACCATCCAGGAGCGAGGCATGGTTGAGGCGGTCCTGGAAGACGGCATCGCGCTTGTCGAGCAGTGCCGACATCACCCCAAGGTTGGCCATGTAACCGGTGGAAAACAGCAGGGCCCGTTCGCGACCGGTATGCTCGGCCAGGGCCTCTTCCAGATCCTGGTGGGGGCGCTGATGGCCACAGACCAGATGGGAAGCGCCGCTGCCCACTCCCCATTCACTGGCCGCCCGCAGAAAGGCCCGAACCACCTCGGGATCATTGGCCAGTCCCAGATAGTCGTTGCTGCAGAAATTCAGGTAGTCCCGTCCTTCAAGGCGGGCATAACGGCCACAGGGGCCATCAACCACAAGAGGGGCTCGAAAACGGTGCTGCCGGCGCCGTTCTTCAAGGTCGGCGGCGAGATCAAAGGTCATTGCATAACCCCGCAGGGCGGAAATTCGCGTCAGCCCCAATTGAAACGCAGAACAGCGAAAGGGGGCTCTCCGGAGGGGAGCCCGAAATGGCAAGAGTGTTTTGTCTCTCGCTATTCACTGTTAATTCTTAACTATTCACTGCCTTTTCACTGGCGGGACGACCGCTGTCCTTGTCGAGCACATGTTTGGCGGCACGCTTGTCGCCCATGGCGTTGTAGAACAGGCCTTGCTCTTCCGCCTGCTGCTCAGCCACCTGGGCCTTAATGGCCTCTTCATGAGCCTCGTCGGACGCCTCGTGACGGGGATCCAGCGGGTGAATACCGAGACGCTTGAACAGCAGCTGGTCGTGGTTGGCTTCCGGGTTGTCGGTGGTCAGCAGGCGCTCGCCGTAGAAAATGGAGTTGGCGCCGGCCAGGAAACACAGGGCCTGGGCTTCATCATTCATTTCCTGACGACCGGCAGACAGGCGCACGTAGGATTCCGGCATGAGGATGCGGGCCACGGCCACGGTACGGACAAATTCAAACGGGTCCAGATCGTCCACGTCCGCCAGCGGCGTGCCCTCGATCTTCACCAGCATGTTGATCGGCACGGATTCGGGGTGGTGCGGCAGGTTCGCCAGCTGCTGCAGCAGGCCGACCCGGTCATCCCGCTCTTCCCCCATACCCACGATGCCGCCACAGCACACTTTCATGCCCGCATCGCGCACATGGGACAGGGTGCTGAGGCGATCATTGTAGGTCCGGGTGGTGATCACCTTGCCGTAGTATTCCGGCGAGGTATCCAGGTTGTGGTTGTAGTAATCGAGACCGGCATCGGCCAGAGCATCGGCCTGGTCCTTGTCGAGCATGCCCAGGGTCATGCAGGTTTCCATGCCCAGCCCTTTCACCTGGCGGATCATGTCGAGCACAAACGGCATGTCACGGTCGCGGGGGCTGCGCCAGGCCGCCCCCATGCAGAAACGGGACGCCCCTTTGTCGCGGGCAGCTTTGGCTTCTTCCACCACGCGGGCGACTTCCAGCAGCTTTTCCTTTTCCAGCTCGGTGTTGTAGTGGCCGGACTGGGAGCAATACTTGCAGTCTTCCGGGCAAGCCCCGGTCTTGATCGACAGCAAGGTGCTGACCTGCACCGCATTCGGATCGAAATTGGCCCGATGGATAGCCGCTGCCTGGAACAACAAGTCATTGAACGGCAGAGCAAACAGGGCTTCGATCTCACTACGCTTCCAGTCATGGCGTACAGCCGTTTGCGACTCTGGCGTCTGGGTAATGCTGGCGGTGGCGGGCCTGGTGTCTCTCCTGAACGGGAATCAACAGGCTAGGGAGCGACATGCCAGCTGTCAACTGGAAAGCCGCAACAAAAGTTTACTGCGGGTCATTTTTTAATCAATTCTATCCTTGCCTGCTATGCGGGAAGAAGAGCCGCACCCTGCTTTGCCCTCACTGCATGGTACTGCTGACGCCCTTACAGGGCCCGCTCTGCCGGTGCAGCCTGCCCATGCCTGGCGCGGACAACAGCCAGCCCCCGCCGCTGTGCGGTCGCTGTGTTCGCCGGCCACCCCCTTTTGCTGCCAGTCATTCCCCGCTGATCTACAGCCATCCCCTGGATCGCCTGATTCAACGCTACAAGCACCACGGAGACCTGGTTTGCGAAAACGCCCTGGAACAATTGTTGGCAGGCATGCCCTTACCCTGGCCGGACACCGACGTCCTCTGTGCCGTCCCCGCTCACTGGCGGCGCCGCTGGTGGCGCGGCTTTGACCAAAGCCAACGACTTGCCACCCGGCTCTCCCTCCTCTGGCAACGCCCCCTGCTGCCTGCGCTGTTACGCCAACATGCCACGGCAAGCCAGCAGGGGCTGAAACGCACACAGCGGGAACGCAACCTGCGCCGCGCCTTTCAATGCGTCACGCCCGTGACAGGACTCACCATCACGCTCATAGACGATGTCATGACCACCGGCAGTAGCGCCAGAGCCGCAAGCCGCACCCTGATTGACGCAGGCGCCCATCAGGTCCATGTCTGGACGCTGGCACGCACCCTCCCCCACAAGCACACCCTGGACGCTCACAATGGGTGAAACCCGCCCCCAGCCTAGGCATAATGTCGGCTTATTCATGGAGGGAATGGAATGAAAACAATAACAATCTTGCTTGCCGCCTTGCTGGTATTACCCCTGACAGCCCTTGCCGAAGACCGCTACAGCGGCGTCACCATGATTCGTGGCACCGTCATTTCGGTCGGCCGGGTCGACCCCACGGAAAACATCGATACCGGCTTCTTCGTCGATGCCAACTACAGCAGTGTGGCCATCAACGGCGGTATCGCCACCAAAAAATTCGGCGATTCGCCAATTCGCTCCGCGACCATTGACGGTACCTCTGCCGCAGACGGTGAACGGGTCAACAACGCCTATCTGGGCACAGGCTTCGGCCGCTTTATCCAGATCCAGTATGGCCATGGTAACCACGATGGTCTGATCCGCTACCGTTCCGATTTCAACTATCGCGATGTGGTGGATTTCTTCAGCGGCAGACGCACTCCCAAGGACCGCTTCACACTGGGTGACCGGCTGACCTTTACCATTGCCATTGAGCAGTACCTGGAAGACGAAGAAGAAATTTTCGACAACGCCACCTGGGGCATTGGCCTGCTGTTCTAGCCCCTCCTGCGAGCCGAGATGGAAATACACATTGCCCAGGGGCATAACCCGCCCCACAACATCCACGGCATCACGGTTGTGATTGATGTGATCCGTGCGTTCACCACCAGCCACCATGCTTTCCGCAAGGGGCTGCGTTGCATCTGGCCGGTGGCCAGTGCGGAACAGGCTTTTGCCCTGCGCGATGAGCATCTTCCGGATGCCCTGCTGGCCGGCGAAGTGGATGCCCTGCCCATCAAGGGCTTTGACTTCGGCAATTCCCCCTGGGAGATTGATCAGGCAGAGCTGGCCGGTCGGGAGATGATCATGCGTACCACCAACGGGGTCGCAGCCACATTACGTGCCCGCGACAGCCGGGAAGTGCTGGTGGCCAGCCTGGTCAATGCGGAAGCTACCGCCAACTACCTGCGCCAACAGAACCCGCCCACGGTGGTGCTGGTGGCCTCCCACCCCACCGGCGATGAAGACGTGGCCTGCGCCGAGTACATTCGCCATCTGCTGGGCGGAGAGGGCATCACCTACGAACAGGCACGGGATCGCACCCTGAACGCCCACGCCGCCCAGAAGTTTTTCAACGGCACCCACCCTCGCTTGCGGGCTGCCGACATTGAAGCCGCCGCCAGCACCGAGGGCCCTGACGCCTTGGTCATGCGCGTCCGCTTCGACCCCTTCCCCTGCATCACCGCTCATTAAGGAGCCTGCCCCGGGGCGTCAGACCACCAACGTCTGACGTCCGACTGCCCGCCCATTGATCCCGAACGTCAAGATTTCCGTCCGTTATGATCAATGCG
>JAZAJX010000200.1:0-19821 GCA_036230225.1 Pseudomonadota bacterium
GCGCGTTTCGTTGGTGTCGGCGGGTCAGAAGTCGTAGCGCAGCCCGACGGTGAACACCTGGCCGTCACTCTGCACCTGATAGCCGGCCAATGGGTTGAAGCTGTCCGAATTGGGGGTGTAGATCGCATAGCCAAGCTCTTCATAGAAGTATTCGGCGAAGAACTTGAGTGTGTCGGTGTGCTGGTAATCCATTCCCACGTGGACGGAATCGCCCTGGAAAAACGCTTCCCCTTCGCCGTCGGTCTCGTCTCCCTGGGCGTACATGGCCTTGAAGGTGTACTGGTTCCAGGTGTAGGAGCCGTAGAGGTTATAGGTGATCGGGTCCGCCTCCTCGGTGACGCTGCTATGGGACAGCAGTTGCTCCACCTTGGCCGCAAAGCGCCAGGGGCCGGTCGTGTAGGTTGCCGAGGCACCGATCTGATCCGGCCGATCTCCGGAATCCTGTTCGGTGTCCTGGTAGGCGGCTGCCAGGGTCAGATTGTCTGCTGACCAGGACAGCGCATATTGCATGGTATCCAGGTAACTGGTGCCGGCTTCATCGGTCATATCCACCCCCGAGACCGTGGCGGTAATGCCGCCCAGACTGGGAGAGGTATAGGTCAGAGCATCGCGGCGGAAAGCTGCCTGGGTGGCAAAGCCGGAGTAGAAGGAGCTGAAGAAATCCACCGGGTAGGCCACATTGTTGTAGTAGGCCAGCCACTGGGTGCCCACCGTGACGCTGCCGTACTGATCGTGGGCGGCAGAGAGCGTCGCCACGCGGGGCATGCTGTTGTTGTCCTCCTTATAAAGTTCCTGAAAGAAGGTGGGGTCTTCGGCCCGCAGCCGTGCGGAGTTGATGGGAAATTCCAGGGTGGCGGTAATATCCACATTATCGAAGTCGTTGTAACTGGCGTTGACGCCGAGCCGCGAGTAGGCATCGCGCAAACCGGTATAGGAATCGTCCTCGCCCGGCTGGGCTTCATCCACGGACACCGTTTCCGCCTGGATACGCAGTGAGCCATACGGCGTGACGGTGAGGTCCGCCAGTGCCGGCATGGTCGCCAGGCCCGAAAGCAGGGTTGCCCCCAATGGCAGGAATGTTGGGTATTTCATCCTTGATCTCCCTTTTTGTCGTTTCTTTCAAACAATCAGTACCGGGCACGAGGCCAGGCTGGCCACTCGCTGGGACACGCTGCCCAGGAAGTAACCGTCCACGTCCCCACTGCTACCCCGTGAGCCCATCACGATCAGGTCCACCTTGTTGTCCTTGGCGAAGCGGATAATGGCGCGGGACGGCCTCCCTCCCTTCACGAAGGCCCGTATCGGGTCGGCGCCGGCCTTGGCGGCGAGCTGTTTTGCCTGATCCGCCACGGATGAGGCGTATTCCTTCAGCGCATCATCCGGTAGCTGAACATCATTGGGACGGACCATGGACAGGGAGGCCTCGAACAGGCTGTGGTGCTTGAAGACGCAGAGCAGAAACAGCTCTGCCTGGTTGTCCTTCTGCAATTTGACGGCATGGTCCAGGGCCTTGAGTGCGCCCTGGGAGCCATCCACGGGTACCAGAATCCTTTGATACATACCGGCCTCCTAGCGGGTCAGGGTCCGATGCCGGACTCAGAGGAAAAACAGGTCTCGCAGAAAGAGCGAAATCTGTGGAAACAGAATGACCAGAACCGTGGCCCCCAGCAGCATGATGACAAAGGGCGGCGTGCCCTTGATCACTTCCCAGTAGGGGCGTTTGAAAATGGCGATGGCGGTAAAGATGTCGCAGCCGAAGGGCGGGGTTGCCGAACCCACTGCCACCATCATGGTAATCAGGATCCCCACGTGTACCGGGTCCAGGCCGGCGGAGGCCACCGCCGGGGCAAAAATGGGCGTCAGCACCAGGATCACCACGATGGGGTCAACGAACATGCAGGCAATAAAGAATGCCACCGCGATGGCGGTCAGCACGCCAATGGGGCCAGCTTCATTGATACCCAGGGAACCGAGAATAGTCTGGGGAATCTGGGCGAAGGAAATGATCCAGGAAAAGCCATTGCCCACGGCCACCAGAATAAAGACCACGGCCGTAATCAGGCCGGTGGACTTGGCAATGGCATAGATATCCATGGCCTTCAACGACCGGAAGATGACGAACTCCAGAATCACCGCATAAAGCACACAGGCGGCAGCCGCTTCGGTCGGGCTGAAGATGCCGCCATAAATGCCACCGACAATGATGACCGGGAATCCCAGCGGCCAGAGCGCCTTGCGCACCGAGTTAAAACGTTCACGCCAGCTTGCCCGGGCCTCCGTGGGGACCTTCTGGCTGTGGGCATATATCACGCAGTAGGCGGAAAACAGCAGCAGGATCAGCAGGCCTGGGCCAATGCCGGCAATAAACAGTTCGGCAATGGAGGTGCCGGTGATCACCCCGTAGATGATCATGCCGATGCTGGGCGGAATCAGGAAGGCGATGTCGCTGGCATTGATGATCAGCGCCAGGGTAAAGGAGTCCTTGTAACCGGACTCCAGCATACGTGGGCGCAGCGGGGAGCCGACGGCAACCACGGTGGCCTGGGTGGAGCCGGACACGGCACCGAACAGCGTACACGAGGCGGCGGTGCTGACGGCCAGGCCGCCTTTGATATGGCCGATAAAAGCCATCACCATGTTGACCAGACGGTTGGCCGATTGCCCGCGGGTCATGATGTCCGCGGCAAGAATGAACATGGGAACCGCAATCAGCGCGGTGGGGCGGATGCCTGCCAGCATCTGCTGAATGAAGAAGTCCATCCGGTCAAAACCATCGAACATCATCACGAAGCCGACTACGGCACCGATGATCAGGGGCACCATCATCGGAAAACCGAATAACAGCAGCACCAGCATGACGAGAAACATGATCCAGGCCATCATGATTCAGATCTCCGTTTCCTGTTCGTCGTAACCGTCCAGCACGGTGGTGGACAGATAAACATCCCGGGAAAACAGATTCTTTATTCCCGCCATGAAATATTGAATGCCGGTAATGGCAAGCCCGACCGGCACCCACAGATAGATCAGGTAAATGGGGAAGCCCAGCGTTGGCAGTACGCGACCGGTTTCGTACACCGAGTGGATATAGCTGACCGAGTACCAGCACAGAAAGAACATGACGGCGGACGTCACGAAGGTGATCAGAATCATCATCACTCGGCGTACCGAGGAGGGGAAGACATCATAAATGGCCGACATGCGAATATGGCGGCCATGGCGGGCGGCGTAGCCCAGTCCGGCAAAGGTGATCAGGACAATCAGGATGCGATTGACCTCTTCGGAGAAGTGCAGGCTCTCGCCAAGGGCAAACCGCCCCACGACGTTGGCGACCGTGTTCAGCGCCATGAGCAATACCCCGGTAGCGAGAATCACGGCTTCGACGTTGGCGATGGCATTATCCAGCGTGCCGAGAAAACCGGGTAGGGTGGACTGGTGCGGTGATGGAGCCGGATTGTTCATGGCAGCATCCTTTTGCGAGTGCCGGTTCAACGGATCATCCTGATCCGCGTCCCCGGAGTGTTGTGGTTCTGGAACGGCCGGGGAAACCCGTCTGGTATCTGCGTACCCATGCAGATACCGGCAGGATCGTGTTGTCACCATGCCGGTCGCCAAGGCGACCGGCCATGGGCGTCGTCATGTGGTGTTACTGGCTTTCGATGGCTTCGAGATCGGCCTTGAACTGTTTCAGCAGCTTGGCACCACTTTCCCCGGTCATTTCCACAAAACGCTCTTCAACCTGGGGCGCGCGATCCCGGAATGCCTGGCGTTGTTCCTTGGTGAGGCGGGTCACGGTGACCTCGTCGCTGTCGGCAAGAATCTTGTCGAGCATTTTCTCACCCAGGCCGGGGACATAGTCGGTGATATGGTCCATGGCGTGCTGGGTGGCGTCGCGCACCAGTTGCTGGTCGTCTTCCGACAGACCATTGAAGAATTCCTGGTTGGCCATCATGGCAGTGGTGAACTGGCTGTGGCCGGTAAAAATCAGGTTTGGGGAAACTTCGTAAAGCCCACCAGACTGAATCCAGAAAATCGGATTTTCCTGGCCCTGAATGATGTTGGTCTGCAGGGCGCCATACACTTCACCCCAGGGGAGTGGCGTGGGGGTGGCGCCAAAGGCCTGATAGGTTTCGGACAGCAACGGGTTGGTCATTACCCGAATGTTCTTGCCCTGAAAGCCTTCTGGCGTGGTTACCGGCTCGTCGGCGGTGATCACCACTTCCCCTTCCGGATACATTGTGAGCAGTTCCAGTCCCTGTTCCGCGTAGAGTTTGGGGAACATCTCATTGATGGCCTTGCTCTCTTCAAAGAAGGTCACGATTTTTTCGTCTTCCACCGGAAGCAGGTAGGGGATGAAGAAAATCTGTGCTTCCGGAATCAGCGAACCGGTGAAACCCGGAGATTGATTGACGAACTGCAGAACGCCCGCCTGGGTCAGCTCCATGATGTCGTCGGATTCACCCAGTTCACCAAAGCGGTGAATCTGTACGGTATGCGACGAGTTCTCTTCAATATATTCCTTGAATTTGTAGGCGAAAACATCTTGCACATCGCCTTCGTATTCTTCGTGGGCATAGCGCCAGTTCTGTCCCTGCTGTTCGGCGCTGGCGGCGGGTTCTTCAGCGTTATCGCTGCAGGCTGCCAGTGACGCCATCATCACAGTGGCCACGACGGTGCCGGCTAGTGATCGAATGGTCATTGTGTACCCTCACATCTTGGTTGACGGAAATTTCCCTCAAGAATGTCGACAAAAACATCCGTTTTTTGCAGACATTGTGGGCCACCATGGCAAATGAAAAACGGAAGTGCAAGAAACCGGGTCTCGTTCGAGCGCATCCATTTTGTGTTTCCGTGAAAGTGGACAGAGTGACAATAAGCCGGTTTTTTGTCCCGCGAGAAACTCTGTCAGGGCTGGTGAGGGGTGGCTGAATGGGGGTGCTGGGGAGCGAAAGATTGCCGTGAGAGCGAGCCACTTTCTGCTAGAATCCGCGCCATGAAACTGATCCTTGCGCCCATGGAAGGCCTGGCTGACTTTTGGGTCCGTCAGGCGCTGACGGATGTGGGCGACTACGACTGGTGTGTGAGTGAGTTTGTCCGTGTCAGCGGGCAGTTGCTGCCGCCCAAGGTGTTCTATCGCTGGTGCCCCGAATTGAAACAGGATTCGTGCACCCGGGCGGGCACTCCTGTGCATGTGCAATTATTGGGCTCGGACCCGGCGTGCATGGCAGAGAATGCGGCGCGGGCGGTGGAGCTGGGGGCGCCGGCGCTGGATCTGAACTTTGGCTGCCCCGCCAAAACCGTCAACCGCCACCGTGGTGGGGCGGTGCTGCTGGATGAACCCGAACTGGTGCATGACGTGACGGCGGCGGTACGCCGGGCCGTCCCTGCCTCTATCACGGTGTCGGTGAAGATGCGCCTGGGCAACGATGAGGATGCACTGGCATTGGATAACGCCCGTGCGGTGGAGGCGGCGGGGGCAGCCTGGCTAACCGTTCATGGGCGCACCCGGCGCCAGGGGTATCGACCGCCAGCTTACTGGGATCGTATTGGTCATATTCGGGAGGCGGTTTCCCTACCGGTCATCGCCAACGGGGAAATCTGGACCCCGGAGGATGCCCGTCGTTGCCAGCAGGAAAGCGGCTGTGAGGACCTGATGCTGGGTCGTGGCGCCGTGGCTGACCCCTGGTTGGTCCGTGCCTTGCGTCAGGGGGACACCACCCGCTGGGAAGATATTCCGCCGGTGCTCAGCGACTTTCTGGCGGATGTGATGGGCACCGGTACCGATGCCCAGGTGGCGGGGCGGGTCAAGCAATGGCTCAGTTATCTGCGGCGTCGCTGGCCCCAGGCGGGGGCCTTGCTGGAACAGATCAAGCGAGAAACTGACCCCGGGGCTATGGCCCCGTTTCTGGCGGCACCGGAGGTGTCAGCGTAAAAGGCTGAAACGGCGGCAGTACGAAGAAGTCTCCCTCATGGCGGTCGGCCATGGCCCGAAATGAGGCGTCCAGGTTGTCCAGCGCCCAGGGCAGGGGCGCCACGTCCTCATCCAGTTCTGCGAAAAAATCATCCCAGTGCACCGGTATGACCGTGTGCGCGCCTACCGCCTGGGCGGTTTCTTCCATGAATGCCTGCTGGTACGCCTCGCTCTGTTTGCCGAGGCTGGCGCTTGCCAGTAAGGCGTAGTCCGCCTGGTAGCGATCCAGCTCGCCAGGCTGCATCCCGGCGCTGCCCTGAATCAGCAAGGTGCCTGCCGGATGGGTAATCACCAGTCCATAGCTGCACCCTTCCTGCCAGGCTCCCAGTGGAGACGGGGGAATGACCGGTTCGGTGATCTGGCCCTTGCCGGTCCAGTTCTCAATGGCCTTGGGCAGGGGGACGTGGCTGGCGGGCACGAAATACAGGGTGAAATCGCCAAATCGGTAGGGGTGGTGGGTTTGCACCGTGGTGATCTGTTCGGCTGGCAAACCGCTACCTCGTCCCACCATGGCGGTGGAGGGGGAGCCCAGCAGTTGGGCGCCGGTCATTTGGGCGACTCGCGGTGAATCCATGACATGGTCGAAATGGGAATGCAGCACCGGGATGGCGTCCAGACGGGTAATGCCGGCCTGGTTCAAGGCAGCGTCAATACGTGACTGGTCGGGTTCCAGCAGACCAAACAATCCGGGGATGCTGACCCGGGAAAAGTAGCCGTCAGTGAGCAAGTGGGTCGTGCCGTCGCTGATCAGGATGGTACTGGTTCCCAAAAAGGTCAGGGAGACCTCACCGGGCCTGGCGGGAGGCTGAGTCTTGGCGATTGGCCAATGATCCCGTGACGGAGAAAGCTGAAAGAGCAGGGCGATAGCCAGGATGGCTATCAACAGGGCGCCGACAATCCATCGCGCAATTTTCATGTGACATCCAATGTTGTTCTGTATGGCAGGCCGATCCCGGCCGGACGGAGCATTCTAGCGGAAAAGGCAGACGGTGACAGGTCACTCCGGGCCGCAAGGTCACGGACGGCATTGCGAAAGGGGCCTGGCCCGCGTCCCGTGGATGGCGCCAGCTTCGACTAAAGTCATACTGTGCCGGTGACGCCCTTTGGCTAGTCTTGATACAGGCCCGATCCCCTTACGGGGCCGGCCACTTGTAACGAGGACGCAGAGGGACGAGGAATGAAAGAAGAAAATGCCCGCGCCTATTGGGCCGCCAACCTGCGATTGATTCTGACCTACCTGGCTGTCTGGTTCGCCGTTTCCTACGGCTGCGGCATCCTGCTGGTGGACGAACTCAATCAAATACAATTTTTCGGATTCAAGCTCGGATTCTGGTTTGCGCAACAGGGAGCCATTTATGTGTTCCTGGTACTGATCGTCATGTACGCGCACTCCATGAACAAGCTCGACCGCAAATTCGACGTCCACGAAGACTGAGAGAGGGTAGATCATGGATATTCAAACGCTGACCTATCTCTTTGTGGGCGGCTCCTTTGCGCTCTACATCGGGATTGCGATCTGGTCACGGGCCGGCTCGACCAAAGACTTTTACGTAGCCGGTGGTGGCGTGTCTCCCGTCGCCAACGGCGCGGCTACGGCGGCAGACTGGATGTCTGCGGCCTCTTTTATTTCCATGGCAGGTATCATCGCCTATGCGGGCTATGATGCGTCGGTTTACCTGATGGGGTGGACCGGCGGCTATGTGCTACTGGCCATGCTGTTGGCACCTTACCTGCGCAAGTTCGGCAAGTTCACGGTGCCGGATTTCATCGGTGATCGTTATTACTCCAACGTGGCGCGCACGGTGGCGGTAATCTGCGTGATCTTCGTGTCCTTTACCTATGTGGCCGGGCAGATGCGCGGTACGGGTATCGTGTTCGCCCGCTTCCTGGAAGTGAATGTGAATACCGGTGTGGTGATCGGGATGGCGATCGTTTTCTTCTATGCGGTCCTCGGCGGCATGAAGGGCATCACCTATACCCAGGTGGCACAATATTGTGTGCTGATCTTCGCCTTTCTGGTGCCGGCGGTATTCCTTTCCATCATGATGACAGGCCATGTGCTGCCGCAGACCGGGTTCGGTGCCACGGTTCTGGATGCGGCCGGTAACGATTCCGGAGTCTATCTGCTCAACAAACTGGATCAGGTGGTCACGGATCTGGGCTTTACGGCCTATACCGATGGTTCCAAATCTACTATTGATGTGTTCTTTATTGCGGCGGCGCTGATGTGTGGCACCGCCGGTTTGCCCCATGTGATCGTGCGTTTCTTCACGGTGCCGCGGGTAAAGGATGCCCGTATCAGTGCTGGCTGGGCGCTGTTCTTTATCGCCCTGCTGTACACTTCTGCCCCGGCGGTGGGTGCCTTCGCCCGCCTCAACCTCATCGATACGGTTCACCAGACCCAGTATGAAGAACTGCCTGAATGGTTCTACAACTGGGAGAACTCCGGCCTGATCGGCTGGATGGACAAGAATGGTGACGGTGCGGTGCAGATGAGCGCCGGCGCCCCCTTCGAAGGTAAGCCCACCTTTGCCGGCAGCCGTGATGAAGCTCAGGGTAGCTACGGCGAGCACGTTCTCACCAATGCTCCGACTGACAACGATGCGGAAGTGTATATCGATCGCGACATCATCGTGCTGGCCAACCCGGAAATCGGCAACCTGCCGGCCTGGGTGATTGCCCTGGTCGCTGCCGGTGGTGTTGCTGCGGCACTGTCCACAGCGGCAGGGCTGTTGCTGGTAATCTCCAGTGCCATCTCCCACGATCTGCTCAAGAAGACTCTCAAGCCGGATATCACCGAAAAACAGGAGCTGCTGGCAGCCCGTGGGGCCGCGGTAGTTGCCATCTGCATCGCCGGTTACTTCGGGATTAATCCCCCTGGCTTTGTGGCGCAGGTGGTGGCCTTTGCCTTTGGTCTGGCAGCGGCCAGTTTCTTCCCGGTGATTCTCATGGGCATCTTCTACAAGCGCATGAACAAGGAAGGGGCGATCGCAGGCATGCTCACCGGCCTGGCCTTCACCTTCAGCTACATCGTGTACTTCAAGTTCATCTCGCCGGAACTGAATACCGCCGAGCACTGGTTGCTGGGTGTGTCTCCGGAGGGTATCGGTACCGTGGGCATGCTGCTGAACTTTATCGTGGCCTTCGCCGTGTCCCGAGTCACCGCAGCACCGCCGGAGCATATCCAGCATATCGTGGAAGACATTCGTGTTCCGCGGGGTGCGGGGGTTGCTGTGGCGCACTAAAGCAAACTGAGGATGGGCCGGTATGGGTGATGAATCATCCATGCCGGCTTTCTTCTCTGAGTGACAAGCGTCAAGAGACAAGTTTCAAGTTGCAACGCGAGAGAGCTTAAAGCCTGCTTCGACGCAGGTGGCCGCGAGCACTGTTCTGCCGTAGCCACCCTGAATAAGGCGCGTCGTTGTTGCCTTGCGGCTGGCAATGTCAGTGATCCGCGTTGTAACTTGAACCTGAAGCCACGGATTCAGGTTGAAACTTGCCACTTGCTCCTGAAGGTCGCCGGAAATGATTGAACAGGAACTCGACCAGTATCCGTTCAGCCTGCTGGGATCAGCGGGGCGGCACCGTCTGCATCAGGGAACGGACCTGGCCTATTATGAGCCTGGGGACATCATCCTGGATGCGGCCAGCGCCAGTGATTACGTTTACGTGGTCCACAAGGGCAGTGTGGCAGAACTGGATGTCAAGGCGCCGGATGGTCGCACCCAGGTCGGTGTGTATGCGGCGGGCGATCTGTTCGGTGCCATCAGTGTGCTCAACGGGAAAAGCCGTTACCGCTTTCGTGCCGAACAGCAAACCCTCTGTCATCTGATTCCGGCCGCCCTGTTTCTTGAACTCTGTGATAGCGAGCCGGACTTCGGGCGCTATTTTCGACAGACGCTGGCAGAAAAAAGCCAGCGTCTGGCCGAGCGCCGGGAGGGCGGTGTCACCCTGGCGGGCTTTATGCTTGCACGGGTCGATCAGTGTATGCGCGAGCCCTTGATCATGCCGGGGGAGGCGTCCCTGCGTGATGCGGTGAGTGCACTCAAACAGCACGGGGTGGACAGTGTCCTGATTCGGGTGGGCAGCGAGTTTGCCATTGTCACCAAGACCGATCTGCTTACCGCGCTGGTACTCAATGAGCAGAGTGCCGATGCCCCTCTGGATATGGCCGCAGAAACCCACCTGGTGACAGCGCGTCCGGATGATTACCTGTTTACGGCCCTCACCAGCATGACCCGCCACAAGGTGGCCAGGGTGGTGGTCATGGCGGGTGCCGAACCGGTGGGCGTGGTCGAGCTCACCGATGTGTTGAGCTTTTTCTCCAGCCGTTCCTATGTGGTCGGCCTGGAAATCGAAAAGGCGGAGACCCTGGATGCGCTGCGTCTGGCCAGCGAAAGGTTGCCGGAGCTGGTGGAAGCGCTGATGGCCCAGGGGGTCAAAATGCGATTTGCCATGGAACTGCTGGCCGCGCTTAACGGCCGCATCATGGCCAAGGCCTATGCCATGGTCATGCCCTCCGAGCAGCAACATGCCTGCCTGATGATCATGGGCAGCGAAGGGCGGGGTGAGCAGATATTGAAGACGGATCAGGACAATGGCCTGATCCTGGCTGACGGTCAGCACTGGCCCCGTTGCGATGCAGATGCCCGCCGTTTTACCGAGACCCTGCTGACACTGGGGTATCCCCCCTGTCCCGGCAAGGTCATGGTTTCCAATCCGGAATGGGTGGGCAGTCTCGGTCAGTGGAAGCGGCGTATCCATGAGTGGGCGGGCGATGTGGGCGGGGAGGGCCTGATCCGGCTCACCACTCTGATGGATGCTCACTGTGTGGCCGGGGACAACCGCCTGCTGGAAACCGTGCGCACGGCCCTCTTCGACCGTTGCAGTGCCGACGATGTATTCATGGCCCACTTTGCCCGTCCGATTCTTCAGTTTGCCACGCCGCTGAACCTGTTTGGTTCCCTGAAAAAGCCTCAGCATGGTATCGATATCAAGAAAGGCGCATTGTTTCCGGTGGTGCATGGAGTGCGGGCGCTGGCGCTGCAGCACCGGATTGTGGAGACCTCCACCCAGGCGCGGTTGGAAAAGTTGGTCGCCCTCAAGGCGCTGGAGCCAGGTTTCGCGGAAGACCTGGGCGAGGCCATGGAGCTGTTCAGCGAGTTACGGCTGAACCATCAGCTCGCGCACCTGCATGGGGATGCCATGAATATTCCCGACAACCATATCGTGGTGCAGAGACTCTCTTCCCTGGAGCGGGATTTGCTCCGGGATGCCCTGCATCTGGTCAGTGATTTCAAGCAGCGCCTGTCCCGACGTTTCCATCTGGAATACTGAGGCCGCATGCGCAGGAGGCTAGCAAGAATGTTTCGGCAATTACGACGTTTGAGTGATCGCCACCGCCATGGTCAGGGTCCCTTTGCGGACCTCTTTCTGCCCTATGAAGGGGACGAGGTGATGGCCATTGATTGTGAAACCACGGGTCTGGACAGCCGCAACGCGGAGCTGGTGTCCATCGCGGCGGTTCCGGTTCGCCAGGGCAGGGTGGTCAGTAGCCAGGCGCTGGATATTCAGCTGGAGGCGCCGGCGAGCCTGGAAGCGAGCTCTATCCGTATCCACCGTTTGCGACCGGTGGATCTGGAAGGCGGCGAAACCGTGGTGGTGGCGCTGGAACAATTGCTGGATTTCATTGGCAACCGTCCGCTGGTGGGATGGTGTGTGGATTTTGATGTGGCCATGATCAACCGTTATCTACGGCCCCTGCTCGGGTTTGATCTACCTAACACCACCGTGGAATTGTCTTCCCTGTATCAGAAGAAAATGCGCCACTGGAAACCGGAGCTGGAGCCCGACCTGCATTTTGATGCCATGGCGGAGGCGCTGCAGGTGCCGATCATGGGGCGTCATACGGCCCGCGGAGATGCGATCACAGCGGCGTTGATGTACCTGCAGCTGCAGAAGCCCACTTTGAACTAGAGAACCTCTGCATAACGACTTGCATACCCAGTCTTTCAGGCTGATTTGCAACCGACACCCCAGGAGACAGCGGATGCTTTATGCCGAAAAAATTGCCTTGATTGCCGGTCTTTGTGTGGTGCTGTATGCCTATCTGCGTTATTGGCAACGGACTCGCGATACCCGTGGTCTGCTGATGTTCTGGCGACGGGAAATGACGCTCACGGTTAGCGAATTCAAATGGCAGCGGGCAGGCGTCGCGTTGTTGCTGGTAGCGGTAGCGCTACGCTTCGTTCAGGCGTTGCTATAAGCTGAAAACTGGATCCGTTAACCGGGAGCGGCGGTGTTTTCATTGTGGGAACTGGGTGGCCTGGCACTGGGATACGTGCTGGTGTTGTTCATCATCGCCTGGTGGGGTGACCGGGCTGCCCGTCAAGGGCGCAAGACCTTTCAGAATGCCTGGGTCTATAGCCTGGGGCTCGGGGTGTACTGCACCTCCTGGACTTTCTACGGTGCCGTGGGCGAGGCGGCACAAAATGGCTGGAATTACCTGCCCATTTACCTGGGGCCGATTCTCACCGTTTTGCTCGGCGGCGGCCTGATCTACAAAATGGTTTCGGTGGCTCAGCAGCACCACATCACGTCCATCGCCGATTTTCTGGCTGCCCGCTATGGTAAGTCCCGCCGGCTGGCGGTGCTGGTTACCCTGGTGGCGATCATCGGGGTGTTGCCTTACATCGCCCTGCAGCTGAAGGCGGTGACACTGTCCTTTGACTATGTGCTCCAGGATGCCTCCCGTCACGACGTGGACACGGCTCTGGTCGTTGCCGCCTTGATGGCGGTTTTTACCCTGCTGTTCGGGACCCGTCATATTGATACCACCGAGCACCAGTCCGGTCTGATGCTGGCGGTGAGCTTCGAGTCCTTTATCAAGGTGGTGGCCTTTGTCTTGCTGGGGCTCTATTGCCTCTATGCCATTTTCAATGGCCCCATGGATATGTGGCAGCAGCTGGCGCAACGGGGCGAGGTCTTCCAGGTTTTCGAACCCACCCTGTTTTCCCAGAGTTTTGTCACCGCGTTGTTATTGTCCATGGTGGCAATTCTTTGCCTGCCCCGACAGTTCCATGCCGGCGTGGTGGAAAACAATGATTTGCAGCACCTGCGCACTACGCGATGGCTGTTTCCGCTCTACTTGTTGTTGTTCGCCATCTTTGTGCTCCCCATTGTGGTAGCTGGAATCATCACCCAGCCTTACCTGATGGGGCAGGCGGATACCTACATGCTGTCGTTGCCCATGGCTCAGGATAATTCCGCCATGCTGATGGTGTCGTTTATCGGTGGCATCGCGGCGGCCACGGGTATGGTTATCGTTTCTACCATTGCCTTGGCGATCATGCTGACCAACGAGGTGCTACTGCCCCTGTGGCTGCAGTCGCGGCTTCATGAAAAAGACCAGCTTTCCGGGCTCAGTGGCCAGCTGCGCTTCCTGCGTCGCGCCAGCATCCTGCTGCTGCTGGGTCTGGCATTCGCCTTCCATACCCTGATTGACCGTTTCGACGGGCTGGCCAGTATCGGCCTGCTGTCCTTTGCGGCGGTGGCCCAGTTCGCGCCGGCGTTGATTGGCGCCCTTTACTGGCGCAATGGCCATAAACAGGGCGCGTTTGCTGGTCTGGCGGTGGGCTTCCTGTTGTGGTTCTACTGTTTGCTGGTGCCGGTGATTCTGCCTGTGGAGTGGGTGGCGGTGCTGAATGAGCGCGGTTTGCTGGGACTCGGGTTGCTGCGTCCCCATGCCATGTTCGGTATCGAAGGGCTGGAGCCGCTGACCCACGGGGTGTTCTGGTCCCTGTCGGTCAATCTTGCCGCCTTTATCTATTTCTCCCGGCGGGCCTTCCATGATGCGCTGGATGAGGCCCAGGCGGCCAGGTTTGTGGATATGCCCATGGACTGGTGGCGTGAAGGGATCGGCCATCCCACCATTACCACCGCCGAACTGCTGGAGGTCTGTAAGCGTGGACTGGGGCACCCCCGCGCAGAGCCCATGTTTTTCGACTACATGCGTCGTCGCAGTGTGTCCGAGGAGCTGGCGTTGCCCGCTCCCTTGCACCTGGTTCGCTATGTGGAGCGCTTGCTGGCCGGGACCATGGGCGCTTCCACCGCGCGTATCGTGATGAGCAGCCTGCTGCGCAAACAGAATAGTCGCCACGATGATGTGGTGCGGATGATGGATGAGGCTTCCGAACTCATTCAGTTCAATCATCAGTTGTTGCGCACCACCATCGAAACCATCAGCCAGGGGATCTGCGTGGTGGATCGGCAGATGAAAGTGGTGGCCTGGAACCAGGCGTATGTGAAGCTGTTCGATTATCCGGATGGGCTGATCCGTCTGGGGCGTCCCATCGAGGACGTATATCGCTACAACGCCGAACGAGGCTATTACGATGGCGAAGATCTGGAAGAGGATGTGAGCAAGCGTGTGCAATTGCTTCGCGAGGGGCATTCCCATCAGTTCGAGCGGGAACTGCCCAACGGCATCGTGGTGGAGGTGCGCGGCACCCCGATGATTGGCGGCGGGTTTGTCAGCACCTACATGGATATCACAGAGCGCAAGCGTGATGAGCAGGCGCTCAGGCAGATCAATGAGAGCCTGGAAAACCGGGTGACCGAGCGTACCCGCAAACTCACCGAAGTGAATGAAAAGCTGGCGCTGGCCAATGAAGGCAAGACCCGGTTTCTGGCCGCTGCCGGCCATGACCTGATGCAGCCTCTCAATGCGGCGCAACTGTTCGCGTCGTCGTTACGCCAGCAATTGATCAAGCGGGATGGCGAGGGGTATGGCCATGAGGTGCAGGTGCTGGGACATATCGACACCTCCCTGCAGGCGGCCGAGCAAATCATTTCTGCCTTGATGGAAATCAGCAAGCTGGATACCGGCGCGATGCCGGTCCATGTGCATCCGTTGCGCCTGGATAGCCTGATGGTGCCACTTAGCCAGGAGTTTGCGGCACTGGCCGTGGCCAGCGGACTGAGCCTGCGAGCGGTGATCTGTCATGCGGTGGTGGAAAGCGATGAGGCCCTGTTGCGGCGGGTGCTGCAGAACCTGCTTTCCAATGCCATCCGTTATACCGAACAAGGACGAATCCTGTTTGGTTGCCGTCGCCTCCCCGGTGCCATCCGGATTGATGTGTGGGATACCGGCCCGGGGATCCCCGATGACCAGCACGAGCAGATCTTCCGGGAATTTCAGCGGCTGCCCCAGCAGAATCGTCAGCCCGTAAAGGGGCTGGGACTGGGACTGGCCATTGCTGACCGGATTTGCCGTCTGCTCGGGCATCGACTGACAGTGCGTTCCTGGCCGGACAAGGGCACCGTCTTCAGCGTGATCGTGCCGCTTGCCCTGGGAGAGTTGCCTCCGGTCTTGAAGGAACCGGAGTCTGCCAGTAAGGGCATTCAGGGGTTACGGGTGTTCTGTGTGGACAATGATCCCGCGCTGCTGGCGAGTCTGGTGTCGGCACTGGAGATGCTGGATTGCCAGGTCATTGCCGCCAGCGGCCTGGAGGATGCCCTGCAAAAAGCCAACGGCACCCCGGCGCCGGATATCCTCCTGGTGGACTATCAGCTGGATCACGAAGATGGCTTTGCGGTCATCGATGGTCTGGACAGCTGCTGGGAGGACGTGGTCCCCGCCGTACTCATGACGGCCAACCGTGATCCGGCGGTCCGTGAGCGGGCGGAAGAACAGGGGGTGGGTTTTCTGCAGAAGCCGTTGACGGAGGGGATGCTGCGGCGAACGTTAGAAGGGGTTAATTAGTTGACAGTGGAAAGTTGATAGTTGGCAGCGTCGCGGGGTCGTAGTGGTGCGTTCTGAAAGGCGAGAGGCTGCGCGTCACGCATTTGGTGCGGCATCCTGCTTTTCAGAGCCGGCTAGCCTTGCTCGCGCAGCGCTCAACTGTCCACGATCAACCGTTCAATGGCTTTCCAGCCCTTGCGGCTCAATTGCCAGATCCTTCAGCGCCAGTACTGCCTGAGTGCGGTTGCGCACGCCCAGTTTGCGAAAGATGGCGGTCATGTGTGCCTTGACCGTGGCTTCCGAGACATCCAGTTCATAGGCGATGACCTTGTTCTGCATGCCTTCCATCAACATCCCCATCACCCGGAACTGCTGAGGGGTGAGACTGGTGATGCGCTCGTTCATGGCGGAATGGTCGGGCAGGGTGGGTGGCATGGCCCGGCGGGCGTGTTCGGGGAGCCAGCGCTCGCCATCCATGATCTTGCGCATGGCGTCGGTCATGGTATCGATGGAGGCAGATTTGGGGATAAAACCATCGGCACCAAAATGAATGGCTCGCTGGATTACGTCGACGCTTTCCGTGGCCGATATCACCACCAGAGGCACCTTGCGATACTGCTCGCGGAGGTAGACGAGCCCGGAGAAACCATGGGTGCCGGGCATATGCAGGTCGAGCAGGATCACGTCGAAGGGGATGCCCTGCTGGCCCAGGGTTTCCAGGGTCGCCAGCGAGTCGGCTTCGTGGATGGTGGCATCGGCAAAGCTGGCCTCCACCGCCTGTTTCAGGGCCGCGCGGAAAAGGGGGTGGTCATCGGCGATCAGTATGGTTGTCATGACCTTGATTTAAGCATGAAAGAAAAAAAGATGCGGCCCGGAGAGGCAGCATCAACAATAAAACAACAGATTGGTATCAGCGATGTTTGCGGTCCCGTCATGGGCTTATCGATTCATGCGGGTTTCGACCAGGGTGGCGACCACGGCCGGGTCAGCCAGGGTGGAAATGTCTCCCAGGCTGTCATGTTCATTGGCAGCCACCTTGCGCAGGATACGGCGCATGATCTTGCCGGAGCGGGTCTTGGGCAGCCCGTTGGTGAAATGGATCAGATCCGGTGTGGCGATGGGGCCGATTTCCCGGCGTACCCACTGACGTAATTCCTGGAGAAGGGCGTCGCTGGCGATCTCTCCGTCATTCAACGTCACATAGACATAAATGCCCTGCCCCTTGATGTCATGGGGGTAACCGACCACGGCGGCTTCGCAGACCCGTGGATGGGCGACCAAAGCACTTTCCACTTCGGCGGTCCCCATACGATGGCCGGAAACATTGAGCACATCGTCCACGCGGCCGGTAATCCAGTAGTAGCCATCGTCATCACGGCGTGCACCGTCACCGGTGGTGTAGTAGCCCGGGAAACTGCTGAAATAGGTCTGCACGAAGCGTTCGTGGTCCCCCCACAGGGTGCGAGCCTGACCGGGCCAGCTGTCAGCAATGACCAGGTTGCCCTCGGCGGGCCCCTCCAGCCGGTGGCCGTCGTTGTCCACCAGAGCGGGCTGTACACCGAAGAAGGGCAGGGTAGCGGCACCGGGCTTGGCGTCGGTGGCGCCGGGTAACGGGCAGATCATGATGCCGCCGGTTTCCGTTTGCCACCAGGTGTCTACCACGGCGGCCTGGCCGTTGCCGACCACATCGTGGAACCACTGCCAGGCAGCCGGGTTGATCGGTTCCCCTGCCGTGGCCAGTACCCGTAACCTGTCACGTCGACTGCTTTGGCAGCAATGGTCGCCGCCGGCCATTAAGGCACGGATGGCGGTGGGGGCGGTGTAGAGGATTTCCACGCCGTAACGGTCGATGATATCCCCGACGCGTTGATCGTTGGGATAATTGGGGACCCCTTCGAACATGACGCAGGTGGCGCCGTTAGCCAACGGGCCATAGACCAGATAGGTGTGCCCGGTAATCCAGCCCACATCCGCGGTGCACCAGTACACCTGTCCGGGGTGATAGTCGAATGCCAGCTGATGTGTCAGGGAGGCATAGACCATGTAGCCACCGGTGGTGTGCAGAACGCCCTTGGGCTTACCGGTGGAACCGGACGTGTAGAGAATAAAAAGCGGATCTTCCGCGTTCATGAATTCTGCCGGGCACTCACTCTCGCTTTGTGCCTGCTCGTGGGCATAGTCCAGGTCGCGGCCCGGTTGCCAGTGGATCTCGTTCCCCACATGGCGTACCACCAGTACGTGCTCTACGCCAGCCGTGCCGTCCTGCTGAAGCGCCGCATCCACATTGTCCTTCAGTGGCACCACCTTGCCTCCTCGCCGGCCGGCATCGGCGGTGATTACCATTCTGGCGCCACAGTCGGCAATGCGACCTGCCAGTGCATCCGGGGAGAATCCGGCAAACACCACGGAATGAATCGCACCAATACGGGCACAGGCAAGCATGGCGAAGATTGCCTCCGGGATCATCGGCATATAGATCATTACGCGATCCCCTTTGCCGATGCCCTGTCGCTTGAGGGTGTTAGCCAGCTGGCAGACATGCAGGTGCAGGGTCTGGTAGGTGATGTCCCGGCTGGGCTCACCGGGCTCGTCTGCCTCCCAATGGATGGCAATACCGTCGCCATTGCCAGCCAGGTGGCGGTCGATGCAGTTGCTGCTGGCATTCAGCTCGCCATCCTGGAACCAGCGAATGTGGACATCGTCGGGGTCAAAGCTGATATCCCGCACTTGCTGGGGGGCGCGGAGCCAGTCAATGCGCTGGGCCTGACGACGCCAGAAACCTACCGGGTCTTGCAGGCTTTGCTGATAAAGGGACGCATAGTCATTGGCGTCGATCCAGCAATGGGATGTCAGCGCTTCTTTCACCGGCACTTTGTCACCCGTTTCCATGGGATGTCCTCACTGAAGTCATGCGATGGTTATCGTTATCGTCGCAGTGTGCGAAACCCCGCGCGTTGCCTGAATTAGACCTTGGTCTTAATGACGAAACCGACGGCCCGTTCGGGCGGTAGGGAAAACCGTTCCGGGGTATTGATCTGGATGCGGGAAGCGATGCTTGCATCGCGAAGAGGTTGGCAGGGCGTGCGTTATTCACGGTGCAAACCTCGTTCCCCGGAGGGTATTGGGAGAAAGCGGGCAATACTGCCTCTGGGTTCCCATGGCGTGGCGTCGTTGTCTGGAGGCTGGAGAGCGGCTGCTGCCTTCGACCTATGGCTAATAGTTCGCCGGAAATGGCCCGCGCAAGCTGTCAATGGAGTCACTTACGTGTTGATGAAAACAAGAGGACAGGGCCATGACAGCAATAAAACTCAAGTACCTGTGTGCCACCGTTTTGCTTGCCCATGCGGGTATGGCGGGTGCTGCCACGTTGGAAGAGCGTGTTGCCGAGCTGGAAAACAAACTGCAGCACAGCGGCGGAAACAGCCAGATTACCTTTGGTGGTTTTATCAAAGCCGACACCATTTACAGTGATTATAGCGATGGTGAGGAAGCCACCGCCGTTATCGGTGAAGACTTCATGGTGCCTTCCACGATTCCCGTGGCCGGCGAAGATGGCTCCGGTAAATTGCACATGCATGCCAAGCAGAGCCGCTTCTGGTTGAAGAGTGTGACCCAGACTCCGGTGGGGGAGGTGAAGGGGCACATCGAGCTCGACTTCCAGACCACAGGCCAGGGGGATGAACGCATCAGCAACAGTTATAACCCGCGTATCCGTCACGCCTACCTGACCTGGGACAAGTGGCTGTTCGGTCAGACCTGGTCCACCTTTTTCAATGTGAGTGCGTTACCGGAAACGCTGGACTTCGTGGGAGCTGCCGGCACCCTCTTTGAGCGCCAGCCGCAGATCCGCTATACCCGAGGCCCGCTGATGCTGGCGCTGGAGAATCCTTCCACCACACTCTATGGTGGCGCCGAAAACCCCTATGACGATAACGGCGTTCCCGATGTAGTGGTGCGTTATAACCTGAGTGGCGATTGGGGCAACGTGAGTTTGTCCGGCATGGGGCGTGAGCTTGCCTACCAGGACAGCATCGGCGGGCAGGACCAGGATGAAAGCGAGTATGGTTATGGTCTGGCGTTGGCGGGCAAGATGATGCTGGGCGAGAGG
>JAZAJX010000201.1:0-15091 GCA_036230225.1 Pseudomonadota bacterium
CATAGTGGCTGGGAGTCCTGGGTGGCGGACTACTACGACAGTGAGAATCTGAATGACACGGCTCTGGTGAATCAGGCCATGCAGAACTTCACCCCCCTGTCTCCCAGCGGCAATGACATCCGTCCACTGCTGACCGAGGGCGGGGCGCTGGCCTATGGCAATGGCGGCATCGTGTTGTCCAGCACCGACCATGCGGATCGGGTGCAGGTCGGGCAGACGGTGATTCCCAATGCCATCGCCATGGTCGTGCATCTGCTCAACCACGCGGCCTACCAGGTCAATCCCTGATGTCTGCGCCGGCCCTGTGACGGGGCCGGTTTTCTGGACAACCGTAATGGAGGTGTGGCCATGGCAATGCGTGGATGGATGGGGATTGTGATGTTGACGCTGGCGGTCGCGGGTGGCTATGCCGGATGGCAACAATGGGGGCCGCTACCCGATAGCGTGGCGGCCAGAGTGGATGGCACGGTGATTCCCGTTGCGACACTGGACGTGTTTGTGGCCGCCGCTCGACACAGTGACCCGGATATCAGCCGCGAGAGTGTGCTCAAGGGGCTGGTGGAAAACCGTTTGCTGGCCGAGGTGGCCAGGGTCGGACATGACGAGCATCATCATCCGGAGCGGGTGGGCTACGCTCTTCGCACCCGACTGGAGCAACAGCGTTTCAAGCTGATCCGTACCGCCTATGCGGACGCGTTACGCAGTGCGGTCATGGCCGATGGCATGGCAGACAGCCTGAATAGTCTGACGGCGCCACTGGCGTTATCCCGCGAATCACTGGCACCCATATTGATGCTGGACCAGACACTTTACAGTACCCTCACTGACGACCAGCAGCAGGCTGCCCGTCATCTCGTGCTGGCCCGTTACCGGTTCGCCGACACGCAACCGGAGCAGACACTGACGCTATGGGACCTGTATCGGCGTCAGAACATCCAGCTCAAAGTGCAGATGCATAACCTGAATCTGGATTTCATGCGCGAGGCGGTCAGGCAGGCGCTGACCATGGCCTACGTGTTCCATTGGTTCGAGACCCGTTCGGGGTTGAGCGAACAGGCCATCGCTGCGGTGGATCGCGCCCTTCACGATGCCCTGCAGCGGGAGACGCTGATGCACGAGATGGGATTGATGCAGGATATCCACGATGACAATCCGCAGCTGCGCGAGCTGGCGTCCCGGGTCACACCGGCACAGATCGCTGACTATTATGCGGCCAACCGGGACCAGTTCATGCGAGTGGAGCGGGTCCGTGCGCGCCATCTCAGGGTCAACAGCCAGCAGCAGGCTGACCGGGTATATGCGTTGATCAAGGACGGCCTGCCATTCTCTGAGGCCGTGGCGAGGTACTCGCAGGCAGCGGATCGCGAGCAGGGAGGTGAGCTGGGCTGGATGGATCGTGCCTCCCGGCAGGATGATTGGACCCGGGCATTGGCCTTCGTGCAGCCGCAGGGGGTGGTGTCGCCACCGTTTCGCAGTCCTGCTGCGAACGGTGATCCCCACTGGGAGCTGTTTCTGGTGGAAGAGAAAGTGACGGCCTACCAGAACCCGGACAGTGAATCCGTTCGATACCGGGCAAGCCGGGCGGTGGCACAAACGCAACTGCAGGAACGCTTTCAGGCATTGCTGGCGGATGTGACCGGACGGGCTTCACTGCGCGTCAATCAGGCGGTGCTGTGATGAAAGGTGGGCTGGCGATCCTGCTGTTGGCAGGACTGGTACTGTCGGTGGCGATCTTTTCGCCACAGGCCACGCCTCCGGTTGAGCCGGTGCCGGTCGCTGAGGACATGCCCGATCCCGATAGGGATGCGGGGTGGCAGACGTCGGGTGAGCCTCCCGCGCCAGCGCGCGGCCACGATGTCGTCGTTGAGCGTGAGCGTTCCCCGTTGAACGTTCGTGGGGGCGACGAGGTGGCGGTTCCCATACCGTCTCCCCAGGCGGTGGCGGCACTACGGGAAAGCATGCGCCACGTGGATGCGCGCACGCCACCACTGGCGCCGGCCACGGATCTGCGCGCGCCGCCCAGCGCCAAAGAACTGGCCGACCCGGCCCTGTATCAGCAATACGAACAGCGGCAGCGCCAGAACGTTTATGCCTCCTTTGCCCACGCTGCCGATCGGCGCATCCCGGAGCTGGAAGCACTGATCGCCCAGGGGAAAGCCGAGGGACTCAGCGAGCGTCAACTGGCAGAAGGGGAGAGCAAACTGGCGAAGCTGCGCGAGCAGCGGGATCAGTTGGCGGCGCAGCAGTCGTCATTGGCTGAAGGCGTGTCTGATGACGGACAGGACTGACCGGTAAGCTCTTTCACGCTCTCGCGGATGCCTGCGTCATCGGGGGCCAGTGTCTGGGCGCGGCAAATGCTGGTTCGAGCCGTCTCGTCATCACCCAATGCCTGCTGGGCATAGGCCAGATTGTTCCAGGCAGCCGCAAAATCCGGTGCCTTGCGAGTGGCCTGACGAAACGCTTCCAGGGCAGCTTGTTGCTGGCCTTTGGCCCACAGGCTGTTGCCATGACCGAACCAGAGTTGGCCGCTGTCCGGGAAGGCGTCCACGGCCGCGGGCCAGAAAGCGTCAGCGTTGGGCACGGCAGAAATCGCCCGAAACAGGGCCTCCGGTTCCGCGCTGGCCGGCAGCTGGCCGGGTTCTACCAGGGTAAACCCCCATTGGTCTGCGCGGGCCCAGGTTCGGATGAAGCGATTCCAGTGGGTGGTTTTGCCGGCGTCGGTCCCGCTGTGCAGCACCATGGTGTTGCCCTGGTCTCGATAGCCGGTGACGACCGCAAAATGCCATTGCGGCCACCGTCGCAGGGCAAGATTCTGAAGCACCAGCACTGGACGTCCTGCCTGCAATTCCTGAAACAATGCCTCGCTATCCTCTACCGGATAAGCCATCAGGCCACGGCTGCGGGCAGCGGCACGTAATTCAATGCCCAGGCTGCCCTCCCGTTCCGGCAACCAGACTTCGTCCACCAGACGGTCGGCACTGACCGGCTTGCCCGCCCATTGCAACATCATGGCCAGAGCCGCGGGACCGCACTGGTATTTTTCCTGGGGAACGAAAGGCACGACCAGCTGCTGCTCGGTCTCTACCTGCGCACTTTGCGGTGGCGGAAAACTCTGGCAACCGTTCAACAAAAACAGCACCGATACACTGAGACAAAATGCCAGAAGGGGACGGGGCAGGAAATGGCGGAGGGTGACGCGAGGGGCGCAGAGCCCCTCGCCATTGCGGATGGACATGAATCAGTTGATCGGGTCGATCACCGGGAAGACATCGGTGGCGCCGAGCAGATCAAGCAATACCAGAATCAGGATGATGGCGAGAATCACGCCAACCACACCCTGGCCAGCGGGCATCTCTTCCGCTTTCTGGGCCAGTTGCTGCAGCTCCTGATGGGTCAGCCGATCCAGACGTTGGCTAACCTGGTCCTTGCTCACGCCATAATCGCCCAGGGCCTTGGCGGCCACCTCGTGGTCCATCAATTCCATGACCTGGGCTTTCATGGCAGCACGATCCTGCTGCGCAATCACGGTGTCATTACCGATCATGGCGGCCTGGGCGGCCGGCACAATCATCAACTGCATGAAAAGAAGCAATGATGCACTGAGAATACCGGTAATACGCTTGGTCATGGGATATCTCCATTCAGCTTGATTGATTTAACACTAACAGCTTGACCCTAACGCAAAACAATATCTCCCAAATAATCACCATTTTTTACAAGGACTTTACCGATTTCTGTCACTTTCACCTGGCTTTCACGCAAACGGGCCAGTGCAGATTCAACGGCGTTTTCGGGGACACAGAACAACAGCCCGCCGGCGGTTTGGGGATCACACAGCGCGGTCAATAATGGCTCAGCAATCTGCTGCGTATCGCAATGCATCAACACATGCCGGTTGGCATCGCTGAGGGTGCTTTGCACCCCTTGTTCGATCAGTGAAAGCGTGCCGGGCAACAAGGGGACGCGGTTTGTTTCCACCGACATGGCCACGTTACTTTGCTGGCAGATTTCCCGCAGATGACCGAGCAGACCGAATCCGGTGATATCGGTGCAGGCATGCACCGGTAACCCCTGCATGGCCTGTTGGGCGATGCCGTTACTGACCAGCAAGTGCGTCAGGGTGCTATCCAGCCAGGGGCCATACAGCGTGCGCTTGTGCATCATGGCAGCCAGTTGCACACCGGTACCGAGCGGTTTGGTCAACAGCAGGCGATCGCCGGGCCTGGCGCCGCCCTTGTGCCACAGCTGTTGCGGGTTGGCCTGACCATTCACGGTAAACCCGGCAGCCATCTGTGGCCCTTCAATGGTGTGCCCGCCCACCAGGGTGCAACCGGCGGCATTCAGTTCTCTCACCGCGCCGGCCATCAACCGTTGCAAGTCTCGCCCCTGGAGCCTGGGGTGATGCCAGGCCAGGGTTACGTTAGCCAGGGCAGAGTGGGGCGTGGCATTCATGGCATAGAGATCGCTGAGGCTGTGCAGCGCCGCCACCCGACCGAACAGGTAGGGTTCGTCGATAAAGGCCGGGAAAAAATCCAGACTCTGCACCAGTCGGTGATGATCCGACCAGCGAATGATGGCCGCATCGTCGGCGGCGTCCACCCCGGCCTCAATGTCATCGCGCCGGCGAGGTTGCAAGGCATGCAGGGCCTCCTGAAGGGCGCCGCTGCCCACCTTGGCGCCGCAACCGGCGCAGTGCGGTACATCCGTCTCTGCTGACACGGAAGCCATGGCGGGTAACTGGCTGTCAAACTTGTCCATGAAGGCCCGGTCGATGCGGTTTTTCCAGCGCCAGACCCAACCACCGCTGACGGAGAGGCTGCCGCCCCGGCTGGCCACCGCCTGTTTGCCGCCGGCAGACAGTAACGACAAGAACCGCTTTTGCGGGCGATAGGCTTTCAGGGGCTGGCCGGTCATGGCGGCACGCAGGTTGTGTGCCAGCACGCCGGCCTGGCGGACGGCATAGACCCCGGCCTTGGGCAGGCTGTCGGGGAAGGCGGCGCAGTCACCGGCGGCAAAGACGCGACTGTCGCTGCGGCTTTGCAGGGTGTTACGCACACGGACAAAGCCTCGCGGGTCGCAGTCCAGATCACTGTGGGCGATCACCGGTGTTCCTCGCACGCCGGTACACCAGAGAACCCGCTGGGCTTCCAGCGGGGTGTCCCGGGCGTAAAGAATGTCGCCTCGTTTCTCAACCCGGGTGTGTTCGCGCAGCTGGATGCCGTAATCGTTCAGGTAGCTGCGCATGCGACGGCGCACGGAATCCGGGTAACCGGGCAGGAGAGGCCCGCCGCTGATCAGTGACAGGGGGGCAGGGTGTTCTGTCCGACGCTGGTATTCCGCAATGGCCAGGACCATTTCCGTGCCGCCGGCGCCGGCGCCGACAACGGCCAGGGGGCGATTATCTTCGCACCATTGCTGCCAGCGTTGATGAAAGCTCGCCACCGGTTTGACAGGGACGATGTGGGGGTGACTTCCGCCCACCGGTTGCAGGTCCGGGGTGGCGCCCACGTCCAGGCTCAGCCAGTCGTATTCCAGGGTGCTGCCGTCGTCCAGAACCAGGCGGCGCTCGCTGCTTTTTATCTCTGTGACCGCCGCCCGGATGAAACGGGTGCCGGTGGCCAGACACAGCCGGTACAGGTCCACATGGGTCTCACTGAGAGAATAATGACCGGCAATGAGTCCTGGCAGCATGCCGGAATAGGCGCTCAGGGCATCCGGTGAGATCAGGGTAATACGGACGCCGGGAATCGGCTGCATGGCCAGCATGCGCAGGGCCAGGGCATGGCTGTGGCCGCCGCCCACCAGTACCAGATCGTGATTGGCTGAAGGAATCATCACAGCAGGATATCGCCTTTCAGGTAGCAGCGCGCCTGGCCGCTGAGGGTGACCCGGTCGCCCTTGAGCTGGCAGTGCAGCTCTCCGCCCCGGGCTGACAGTTGGCGGGCGCGAAGGGTGGTTTTGCCAAGACGGGCAGCCCAATAGGGCACCAGGGTGCAATGGGCAGAGCCGGTGACCGGGTCCTCCGGGACGCCCTTGGCCGGCGCGAAGAAGCGACTGACAAAATCGCAGTCGTCCCCTGGTGCGGTAATCATCACCGCGAAGGTATCCAGTTGACTGATTGCGGTGAAGTCCGGCTGGCAGTGATGAACCTGCTCGGCGCTGTCGAGAACCACCAGGGTGTCTCGTGCCTGCAGGACGTCGTTGAGCGGCATGCCCAGTGCCTGTTCGAAAGGCGCCCGTTGGCTGACCGGGTGGGCCGGACGGGCAGGAAAGTCCAGGCTCAGTGTCTGGCCGCTGCGTGCCACATACAAGGCGCCGGACGCGGTAGTGAAACGAATCCGCTCCCCGGGAAAGCCCAGGGCGTTGAAGACTACCCAGGCCGCGGCCAGGGTGGCATGGCCGCACAGATCCACTTCCACACTGGGGGTAAACCAGCGCAGGGAATAGCCCGTTTCGTCGGGGACCAGAAAGGCGGTTTCCGACAGGTTGTTTTCCATGGCGATGTTCTGCAACAGGGCATCCTCGGGCCAGCTTTCCAGTGGCACTACGGCCGCCGGATTACCGGCAAAGAGCGACGAGGTGAAAGCATCGACTTGATAGAGTTTCATGGTTGAGCTGAATCCTAATCGGCTTGTCGGCACGCGGCGGGGTTCACACTCCTCCCGGCTTCAGCCGCAGCCGCTTGCGCAGCCCTCGCGACAGGGCATCCACCGCCAGGTTGAGCACGACGGTGGCCAGGATCAACAGCAGGGTCCGGTCGAAGCGAAATTCCGCCACGCTGGAATCGATATAAAACCCCAGCGTATGAATGCCGAGGATACCCAGTACAGCGGTTTCTCGCATGATGACTTCCCAGCGATACAGCAGGAAAGCGAGCAGGTTGGGGGTGACCCGCGGGAGGACTTCCCAGGCGTAGCGGTTGAGCCCGGTGGGGGCATCTGCCCGCAGCCGCAGGCTTTCACTGAAGCGACCGGTCAGATGGGCGACGATGGCACCGGTGTGCAGGGCCAGCGCCAGAATGCCCGGCAACATGGACGGCCCGAGCAGAATCAGGAAAAAGAACGCGAGAAAGAATTCCGGGGTGGTGCGCATGACTACCAGCAGTCCATGACCGCAGGCACGGCTGAGGCGATTGCCAAACAGCGGCGAGATCAGAGGAAACAGCAACAGCGCCAGCAGGCCGGTGAGCAGCAGGGCGCCCAGTCCCATCACCAGGGTCTGCCACAGACCCGGTCCCAGCTGCTGATGCCAGAGCAGGACAAACCACTGCCACAACTCGGCCAGGCCGCCACCCTGACGCAGGGGCGCGGGCACCAGATCCTCACTGACGAAGCGCACCAGAGTATCCAGACGGCCACGGAACCAGGGGGGCGCCCAGGCGATGGCGGCCAGCAGGTAGACGGGAATCAGGGCGGGGCGCAGCCACCAGCGCAGGGTAAAGATCAGGGCGAAAAACAGGTAAAGCAGCGCCGCCCCCTGATCATAACTACCCTCGCGAAAGGCGGTTTCCAGATGAAACCCCAGTGTGGGCAGGCCAATAAAGCCGAGAATGGCAGACGCCCGAATGGCACACTCCAGCCGGTAGCCACCGTAGGCCTTGAAAGCCTGCCAGACCAGCGGCAGGCGGGCATAGAAGAAGACGCTGAGCCGCTGTCGAGTGGCTGGCAGGGCATGGGCGGGAGCCGGGTCTGCCTCTTCGAGAAACTCGCCGAACACCTTGGCAAAGATGCCGGTGTAGGGGATGGCAATGGCCAGCACACCGGTAAAGGTGCTGAGGCCTGCCACCTGTAACAGCAACAAGCCCCAGAACAGTTCATGGACTGCGCGAATGCTGGCAGCGACCCCCCGCACCGCACGCCGGTGCCAGGCCATGGCCATCAGGAAACCGAACAGGGCGGCCAGGGCGGTGCCCTGCCAGGCGAAGGCCAGGGTGTTGGCCAGCGCTCGCCAGAGAGAGTCGGTGGAGAAAAAGTCGGGGGTCAGGAACCCCTGTGACATACGCAGCAGTTCGCTGCCTGGCGATGATCGAGTGATCTCCAGGTCTGCCAAGAAAAGCGCGATCAACCCTGCCAGGGCCAGCCAGAAGCTGGCCCGGCGCCAACGGGAGGCGGTGGTGGCGAGGCGACCTGGCGCCGGGATGCCTGCGCTCATCGGTAGAGCGCGTCCAGATCACTGAGAGTCAGTGTGTCGGTGGTGGCATCAAGCTGGATGCGGCCTTCGCCCAGGCCAATGATGCGATCACAGCATTGCAAGGCGAGGGCACGATCATGGAGTGCCACCACCGCCGTTTGATGACGGGTCAGTGCCCATTGCAGCAGCGCCAGGCCCTGGTGTTCATCCAGGCTGGAGACGGGTTCGTCGGCCAGCAGGATGGCGCGCTGGGTATAAATGGCGCGGCCCAGCGCCACGCGCTGAGCCTGGCCGCCGGAGAGCTGGTCCACGCTGGTAAAGAGTTTGTCCTCCCGGCCGAGCTCCCGGGCCAGCTGACCCACTCGGGCTTTCTCCGCGGCACTGGGCCAGACCAGATTGCGCAGGTTGGTCAGTGTCCGGTGGCGAGGCAGGGCGCCCATGTAGAGGTTGTGGAAGACGCTCAACATGGGGACCAAATCGCCGGCCTGGGGACTCCAGGCACAGAGCGGCTCATGCTGCTGACGCAGGGCCTCCAGCAGGGTGGACTTGCCGGCACCGGAGGGGCCGAGCAGGGCCACTTTTTCGCCGTCGGCAATGGTCAGCGACAGGGACGGGAACACGACCTGGCCAGGATGGCCAAGTCGTGCTTTCACGAGGTGGAATGTCACTGGCGTGCCTTATTACTCGGCGTCCAGCAGGCCGATCTCCTGGGCGGTTTCCTCGATGGGCGCATAGTCGGCGTTGCTCGCGGGGATAAACTTCTCCCGGGGGAAGGCGCCCAGCAGGGCCGGATCATCGATGGCCAGCAGCGTATCGGTAACGCGTTGGGTAAAACCGTCGCCGAAGGTGTCGTTCAGGTCACCTCGGACGGTCCAGTGATAATCGGGATATCCCGGGGTTTCCCAGATAACCTGAACCTTGTCAGTGTCGATCTTGCCTTCGGCCAGCTCGCGCTCCCAGACCTTGAAGTTTACGGCGCCGGTGGCGTAGGCGCCGCTTTGTACCAGCGCGATAGTGGCGCTGTGGTCACCGGAAAAACCCACTTTTTCAAACAGCACGTCCGGTGCCTGGTTGAACGTCTGGCGCAGGTAGAATTCCGGCATCAGGCGACCGGAGGTGCTGCCCTTGGAGCCAAAGGTGAACGATGGCTGTTCGACGAAGGCATCAGTGAGCGTTTCTGACGGGCTCAATCCGGTGCTGGCGTTGGCGATGAAATAGGATTTGAAGTCCGGGTCTTCCAGACCCTGGGCGATCGCCTGAGAGCCGGGGACCAGGCGTCGGGCCTGGACGCCGGACAGGCCACCGAACCAGGCCATTTGCACTTCATTGTTGCGGAAGGCGGTGACGGCGGCGGCATAGGATTTCACCGGTACATACTTCACCGGAACGCCCAGCTCATCTTCCAGATAGCGGGCAACCACGCCGAAGCGTTTTTCCAGTTGCGATTCGTCCTGGTCAGGAATGGCGGTAAAGACAAAGGTCTCGGTACGGGGTTCGTTGCAGGCAGACAGGAGCACTGCTGCCAGCAGAGCGGCAAGAAGCTTGAAACGCATTGTTGACTCCGTTCAATAGGGAGGCTTACCGGACAACATGGATAGACTGCCGTGGGTCCGGCCAGACACGACAGGGTGATTATAGAAGGCTGGGCGCGGGATACCAGAAGGGAAAGCAAAGCACCGGCTCGCCGGCTGTCGTATGGCGGCACTGCCGGGGGGCTTGATGTAGGAATCACCCATCAGGGCGGGGCATTAAGTGTGCTGCCCCCTGCGCGCATTCAGAAACGCCATCACCTCGGCACGACTCCCTTCAAACACGATGTCACCCTCGCGGTGGGACAGCATGTAGTCATACATCGGGTCGTAGTAGTCACCCAGCAATGTCCGAATCCAGTCTTCATGCAGTTTGGTGTCACCGCTGATGGCCTGTACGGCCAGGGCTTCGGCGAGTTGCTGGCGGAGCTGCTGGTGGCGCAGCCCTCCCAGTCGGCGGCGGATGCGATCCAGAGCGGCAAGCAGCTCTTCTCCCAGACGCTGAAGGGCCAGCTGGTCGCCATAGTGGTGGCGATACTCCTCCAGCGGGCCGACCACGTAGTCCTCCAGAGTCACCTGGACCCGGGATTCCAGGGTTTCGTTGATGATGATACGCGGACTGCTCTTGATCTTGTCCTGCAGGGAAAACGGCAGGTGGCAGCGACCGATAAGCTTGCTCTCATCCTCCAGTAATACGCAGGCGGGGTGGTGCTCCCGCTGTTTGAGCAGGGCAATGGCGAGAGCGTTGTCGAAATCGATCTGGCTGGGTTGCCCGCCGGGGCGGCGACCGAAGGCAGAGCCTCTGTGATGCGCCAGGCCTTCCAGGTCCACGGCGTTGGGCTGGGTGACGATCACCCGGGTCTTGGCACAACCGGTGCGGCCGCAGAGGACTTCGAACGGAAGTCGATGGATGTTGGCTTCGAGCTCGTCCAGCAGAAAACGACGCATGGCCTTGTAGCCGCCGCTGACAAGCGGGGCGTCAACGCCCGCCTCACGCAGCCAGGCCTGGGTGGTCTGACTGCGCAGTCCACCGCGGAAACAATACAGGTAGCCTTCGGGGTTGGCTTGCCACCATTGCTGCCAGGCTCGCAGACGGCGTTCCCGTTCCTCGCCACTGACCAGTTGATTGCCCAGATCAATGGCAGCCTGCTGGCCATGCTGCTTGTAGCAGATACCAATCTGGTGACGCTCGTCATCGTTGATCAGAGCGATGTTGCTGGCGGTGGGAAACGCGCCCTTGGCGAATTCCACGGGGGCTCGCACGTCCAGCAGGGGCGTGTCATTCAGAAACAGGGCCAGGAAATCACGGGTGTCGTCGCGCATGGGGAGCGAGTGTAGAACAGCTACAAGCTACAAGCTACAAGCTACAAGCTACAAGCTACAAGCTACAAGCTACGCTGATTGGATGGACAAAGGTCGGAGAGTTCCTCGTAGTCCGCAATTTCTACGAAGCCGCCGTAGGAGAACTTCAAGAGGTGCTCGTACATCAACAACCTTCGTCACGCTTCGAATCGCGCCGCGAGCGACGCTCCTACAGCGCCTTGCCCACAAAAAACGCGGGCAGGACGCTATGCGATTAGCACGGCCCTGCCCGCGTTGCTGCTTGCGGCTTGTCGCTATCTTTTACTCCGCCGGACGGATCTGACCGGCCAGGTGGGGCTTGATGCCGTCCTTGGCCAACAGGCGGAAGTCGCTACCGCCGTCCACCGGCTTGTTTTCGAACTTCACGGTGGCAGGAATGAACATGGGCAGCTTGAACTGTACGTCCACGGTGAAGGCGCTTTCCGGTAGCTGGTTCTGCAGCTCGGCCAGGCAGCGGGCCTTGGACCACATGCCGTGGGCGATCTGACGTTTGAAGCCGAACAGCTTGGCAGACAGCGGGTACAGATGGATCGGGTTGCGGTCGCCGGAGACGGCGCCGTAGCGACGACCGGTGTCGCCGGGGACTTTCCACTCCACGGTGTCGGTGGCCGGTTGCGGTTTGGGAGCGTCTTTCTTCTTGCTGCTGCTACCGCCGCCGCTGCGGAAGAAGTTGACAGATTCGCTTTCCCAGACCCGCTCACCACCGGTGCTGATGCTGGTGAAGATGGAAAACTCGTAGCCCTTGTCTACCTTGGTCAGGTTGCCCAGATAGCACTTCACGTTCAGCTGCTCACGCTCGCTGATAGGGCGGTACTGGGTAATGCTGTTACGCACGTGAACCAGGCCCATGGCCGGGAAGGGGAAACCGTCGCTGAGAATCAGCGCCATGTGCAGCGGAAAGGCGTGCATGTGTGGATAGGTCACCGGCAGTTTGCCGTCAGCGGCAAAGCCACACACCTTGCGGTAGGCGGCCAGGTGCTTCTCGTCCAGTGAGACATCATTCAGACGCAGGCCGATTTCCGGCAGGGTGGGGTTGCTGCCCGGCTTGACGGTGGCGCGCATGACCGCCTTGGCGAAGTTGATCACCATGGGGGGCGCATTTCGCAGTTCGCGGAATTTTACCTCACTCATTACTCGATCCTTTCCCGTTGGTCGTGTTGTGGTCTCAGACCCATGATGTTTGCGTTCTGCAATAGTGTGGATGCGAAGCGCAAAGATCATGGAACGAGCGACAAGAGTCAGGAGTATAGAGCAGGGGAATCGGCACGCTATTGGCCGCGCAGACAGGCTGTATAGGGACTTAAGCACACAGCAGGGAAACTGTGACGGGGATCATTGGTCCGGTCGGGATTTCCACATGCCCACACCGAAGTAGATCAGGCGTAGCTGCTTTTCCGCCGTGACCAGAACCTGGTTCTGGTCGAATTCGTCGCTTTCTTCCAGCTCCAGCATTTCCTGGGTCAAGGCGGTCACGTTGTTTACGACCAGGCCGGCCATCATCTGCAAGTCTTCCGCGTTCACATGGTTGAGAAAGGGGAAGCGCGCCATGTCCATGGCCAGCTCGTTGGTGAACATGCGAATTTCCCGGCGAATGGCGTTACGCATGGTGGGGGTGCCGCCTGCCAGTTCCTTGGACACGAACAGGAAGTGGGCACGGTTGTCGCGCACATAGTTGAAGTAGACCTCAAGAGAGCCACGCAGCATACGCTCATTGGGCAGCTCTTCCTGGCGGACCTGGCGCATCATGTGGCGCAGGGTGCGGAAAGATTCATCCAGCAGGGTCAGTCCCAGGGCGCTCATGTCCGGGAAATGCCGGTAGAAAGCGGTAGGCACCACGCCAGCACGTTTGGTGACTTCACGAAGGCTGAGGCTGGAGAAAGGGGCCTTCTTGACGACCAGGTCCAGTGCCGCCGCCATCAGCGCCTCACGGGTCTGGCCCCGTTTCGGCTTGCGGGTCTTGCTGCTGCTTTCCTTGGTCATTACCTGGTGCCTCTGATCTTGAAGGTCGGCCTCCCGGCCGGTCGGTGCTGCCATTTCGCTGTGCGGCTGCAGCCACCCACCCAGTGGGCGTCAGGCTCCAGTGTCAGGCAAACCTCAAAAAATACGCCGTAAATTTTCCTTGTTGTGAGCCCGTGATGCAACTGATTCAGGAAAATGCTTTGTAACCCCATGATAATGAAGGTGTTTACAAAATTAAGTGAACAGGTGTTGACTTGATATTGGGTGCTGTGAATAATGCGTACAACTGTTCACTTACAGGGATGAACCCAATGAACGCAATGACACAGACCTCCAGTCGTTTTCAGCAAGGCCTCACTCGCCTGCTGCAGTCCCGTGTGGCGGATATCCTTTCTTATCCCCACGGTGTTGACCGTTATCTGGAAGTGTTCAATCCGCTGTGGTCCGTTAACGAGGTGCGCGCCAAGGTCGAGGCTGTGCGCTACCTGACCAATGACAGCGTGACTCTGACCCTGCGCCCCAACAGTAACTGGGAAGGCTTTATACCGGGCCAGTTTGTGCAGCTGACGGTAGTGATTGACGGCAAGCGTCAGACCCGCTGCTACTCCCCGGCCAATTCCCTGCATCGTGCTGACGGCTGCATCGAGTTGACCGCCAAAACCCACGCCAATGGCTTTGTTTCCCGGCATTTGCGCGAGCAGCTGAGTGCCGGTGATGTGGTCACCCTGTCCCAGGCGGATGGTGAATTTGCGCTGCCGGAACAACGGCCCGAGCAAGTTCTGCTGATCAGCGGCGGGAGCGGCATCACGCCGGTCATGTCCATGCTGCGTACTCTGTGTGACGAGGGGTTCAGCGGCCCGATCACGTTCCTCCATTACGCGAATAGTGCGGGCGACATGATCTACGCCAGCGAGCTGGACGAGATTGCCCGTGCCCATGACAACGTCACCCTGGTTCGCTGCTTCAACGATAGCGCTGAACAGGGTGAGCTTTCCGGTCTGTTCTGCCGTGAACATCTGTTCATTGCAGCGCCGGAGTTTGCACAGGCCACCACTTTTCTGTGCGGTCCGCCGCCGATGATGGCCGCGGTAGAAAAAGTCTGGGACGAAGAGGGTCTGAGTGACCGTCTGCACAAGGAGCAGTTCACCCTGGCGGCACCACAGATCGAAAGCGACAGCGCCGAAGGCGAGGTCCGTTTCGTTCAGAGCGAAAAGATTGCGACCAACAATGGCGCCACCTTGCTGGAGCAGGCCGAGTCGGCGGGGCTGACCCCGGAGTCCGGCTGCCGTATGGGCATTTGTCATGCCTGTACCTGTCGCAAGACCGCCGGTGATGTTCGCGATATTCGCACCGGTGAAATCAGTAGTGGTGAAGAAGACATTCAAATTTGCGTCAGTGTGCCGGTGGGCACGGTGACCCTGGACATCTAAACGGAATGACGGATCGGCATTCGTTACCGACAAAAGACGACATGCCGCCAACGAATTTCAGGAGAGATCAAATGAGCATTTACAGCACGTTGACCGCAGAACAATTCGACGCCATCGGCCAGGAACTGGACGCTATCCGCAATCGCGAGATGGCTGACCTGGGCGAGCAGGATGCCAAGTACATCCGTACCCTGATCAAGCGCCAGCGTCGTCTGGAAGTGGCAGGGCGTGGCCTGCTGATGGTCGGTTTCCTGCCGCCGGCCTGGCTGGCCGGGGTGGCCTGTCTGTCTGCGTCCAAAATTCTGGACAATATGGAAATCGGCCACAACGTGATGCACGGTCAGTACGACTGGATGGGCGATCCGGCGATCAACTCCAAGACCTTTGACTGGGACAACACCTGTACCAACAAGGCCTGGAAGCATACCCACAATTTCGAGCACCACACCTTTACCAATGTGCTCGACAAGGACCATGACATTGGTTACGGCATTTTGCGCATGTCGGAAGACCAGGAATGGGAACCGCGTTTCCTGTTCAACCCGATCCTGGCGGGCATTCTGGCCACTTTCTTCCAGCATTTTGTGGCGGTACAGAGCCTCAAGCTCGAGGATTATCTGGTCTACAAGACCAAGACCAAGGAAGAACTGAAAGCCGAATTCAAGCCGACCTGGAAGAAGA
>JAZAJX010000202.1:0-3904 GCA_036230225.1 Pseudomonadota bacterium
ATGCGATCATTACTATGGAGCATGAGGGTTACCTTTTGGTTCTGGTTTCAGGTTTAGGCACCTTCATCAGAACCGGTAACCCTCGCTTTTTCAACGAGATGTGTCAGATTTGGTCTGAACTAATACATTTCAGGAGATCCATCGTGCCGATTCCCTGACATAGACACCAACAAGTCATCCTGTTGAGCCAACTTTTCTTTTCTTGCCTCCAGAAATGAGGGATCAACATATGAGAATTCATGTTCACTAAAATATCCGGCCTTTACATTTTTGATTTTGATCACCGGAATACCTGCATCCAAGAAGTCCTTACTCTTGAATGCAAACCCATTTACAAGCTCAAAGGCATCTCCAACAGTTACTGAGTTCCACTCACTCCCCATAACCCAGTCCCTTCAAATTCGCGCGAATAACCGAATCCAGCTTCCTTGCCTCGTCCACCTGCTCAAAAAGGATTTGGGTTAGAGCCTGCATCTTCTCCTCAAACACCTCACCATCATCTTCCAGCTCTGCCGCCCCCACATAGCGCCCCGGCGTCAGCACATAATCATTGCCTTTGATGTCATCCAGCGTGGTCGCTTTACAGAAGCCCGGCACATCCTCGTAATCGCCATCTTTCGCTTCGCCGCGCCATGCATGGTAAGTACGGGCAATTTCGGCGATGTCGTCGGTGGTGAGTTCCTTGTGGGTGCGATCCACCATGGAGCCCCTATTACGGGCATCGATAAACAGGGTTTCACCCTGGCGGTTGCGGTGGTTGCTGTCGCTGTGGCCGGGGATGGTTTCGGCTTTCTTGTTCTTGGCGAGGAACCACAGGCACACCGGAATCTGGGTGGTGTAGAACAGCTGGCCCGGCAGGGCGATCATGCAGTCCACCAGATCGTTCTCGATGAGCTTTTTGCGGATCTCGCCTTCGCCCTTGGTGTTGGTACTCATGGAACCATTGGCCAGCACAAAGCCGGCCACGCCGCTCTCACTGAGCTTGCTGACCATGTGCAGAATCCAGGCGTAGTTGGCATTGCCGGTGGGCGGCACTTCGTAACCTGCCCAGCGCGGGTCGTTGGTGAGCTCGTCCGGGCCGCGCCATTCCTTCAGGTTGAAGGGCGGGTTAGCGAGGATGAAGTCGGCCTTGAGGTCCGGGTGCTGATCTTTGAAGAAGGTGTCCGCCGACACCTCGCCCAAGTTGGCCGCAATACCGCGGATGGCCAGATTCATCTTCGCCAGCTTGTAGGTCGCGCTAATGTATTCCTGGCCGTAAATGGAAATGTCTTTTTTGCTACCCTGGTGCTTCTCCACAAATTGGGTGGACTGAACAAACATGCCACCAGAACCACAGCAGGGGTCGTAGATCTTGCCATGATAGGGCTCGATCATCTCCACTAGCAGGTTTACCACACTCTTCGGAGTGTAGAACTCCCCCGCCCCCTTACCGCCAGCAGCAGCAAACTGACCAAGGAAGTACTCATAGATGCGGCCGACGATGTCTTCCCGGGCATCTGCCATGGTGTCGATGTTGTTGATGGTGTCGATCAGTGCTGCCAGCTTGCTGGCATCCAGGCCCAAGCGGGAAAAGTAGTTGTCCGGCAGGGCACCGCGCAGGGATTTGTTGGTCTTCTCCACGGTATGAAGCGCGGAGTCGACCCTGACGGCGATGTCATCCTGCTTGGCCTGCTTGCTGATGGTGCTCCAGCGGGCGTCATCCGGCAGGTAGAAGACATTGTCCTTGGCGTAGAACTCCACCATGTCCACATAGTCCGCCATGCCCTCCTCCACCAGCTTCTGGCGCTGGGCCTCAAACTTGTCGCTGATGAACTTGAGGAAGATGAGGGAGAGCACCACATGCTTGTATTCGGAGGATTCCACCTTGCCGCGGAGCTTGTTAGCGGTATCCCAGAGGCTTTGCTCGAAGGACTTGCTGGCCTTCTTGGCTGCTGCTTTCTTGCGCGCCGGCTTTTTCTTTTCTGTCTCTTTACTCAAGGTCGTCTTCCTGTTTGTTACCTGCCTGGCGCTGCCAGGCATAACTGAAACGTGTTATTCCATTCGCAGGCGGATTTATCCGCGCCCTGCCTGTTTTTCGCTGTAATGGGCCCTGTGATGCGCGAGATAGTGCTGATGGCTGCTATCCAGCCTTACCGCCATATTCGGGTGAATGCCCAGCTTGGCCGGGTCTTCCAGGTGGCTGGATATGAGAATCCGCCCCCGGTCGTCAAAGCTGATGAGCTGGCGGTCGAACACCTTATCCAGGTTTGGCACCAGCAGCAGGCCATTATACGGATCCAGCCGCTCTCTGTTATCCGCCTCACGCCAGGGTTTGATGTGCGAGGCAATGAGCAAGCGCACATCCGGATACTGGGTGACCGCGCAGCCGCGCCAGTAGCCCACCAGGCCCTCCCGGAATTTTCCATGGCCCAGACGAGTGGTACGCAAGGTGCTGCGTTCGGTTTCCGAGAGCGAGGTATCGTTATCCAGATCGGCCAGGTCGTTGGTGAGCTCATAATCCGTGGCGTCTTTCAGGAACTGGCCATACAAACGCAGGGCGGCGCTGTACATGCCGTGGCCGGTGCCATCTTTTACCTGAAAGGCCGACTGGCTTTCGATGCGCTGGGCCAATTGCTGGTATTGCTCTACCGAGCCCACATCGAAGAACGACTCAATAGTATTGCCGCTGGGCTGAAGCAGTTTAGGCAGCGTGTTGTTGAGTGCCCCCGCATAGCTTTTGATGGTTCGCTCACTTTTGCCAATGGAATCCGCCCAGTGGGAGAAATGCTTGCGGCGGTTTTGCAGATTGGCAAACAATGCCGCTTCGATTTGCGGCTGCATGGCCGGGTCACAAAACAGCTTGAACAACCGCGCATCCAGATAGGCGTAGTCAATCAGTTGCGGGGTCGCCCGCGGGCCGGGTGCCTTATGGTCTTTGACTCGCCGTTGGTATTCTTCTTCCTTACCCGAAACAGGCCGGTGATGCCAGAAGCCAGAGGATTGCAGATAAAAGTAAGGAAATTCCGGATTGTCCCGGTCGTTATCCTGCTTAAGTTGATCAAAACGCCTGCTAAAGGCCTGGCGTAGGGCATCATCAAATCGGATGCGGTTGTCTCGCAATCCGCCTGAGCGGATCAGATCCAGCACCGCCAGCAACAGGCACACCTTGTGGGGCCGGGGACGGTCTTTGGTGCGATCCATGCGCAGGCTGCTGAGCTGATCCAGATACTGCTGAGCGTTCATGACTGACTCCAGTAATCCGCCTTGTCCGCTTTCACCCAACGCACGCCCCCTCTGGGGTCTTCGACATCGCCCTCATAGCGCGGAATGAGGTGGCAGTGCATGTGCGGGACGGTCTGGCCTGCGGCTGTGCCGCAATTCATGCCGATGTTGAAGCCTGCAGGGGCATAGCGTTCGTCCAGCCAGGTTTTGGCCTGATTGATCAGCTGGGTAATGGCGGCCTGTTCATCCGGGGTGAGGCTGAACCAGTCTTCGGCGTGGCGGCGGGGGATGATCAGGAGGTGACCGGGGGAGACCGGGTATTTGTCTTCGCGGACATAGGCCAGGGCGTTATGCAGCTCTAAACCCTCCGCTAGCGCGGCAGGCTCTGCACAAAATGGACAATCCGGCATCCCCATCCCCTTCTTCTGCCTTGGCATTCCGTGCCTGAAGGCTGTTCATTTTTATTGGTGAACTCTATCACAGGCAGCGGCATGTGCCAGTGATTGCCTACCTTGATTGCGGCCTTTAACTGACAGCATTGAGAGCCGGAACGTTTGACCTGTTGGGAATCAGGTTATTCGCCCGCGGGGCACAGATAAAACCAATGGGGACAAGACTGAGTTCATGGCTCCGGCAAATCTACGCCATATCGCCATGCAAGCATGGCTCCTACAGGAGGTTAGAGAACTCATCTTGGGCTAGT
>JAZAJX010000203.1:0-19352 GCA_036230225.1 Pseudomonadota bacterium
TCGCACTGCTGGCCATGGATACGGATAACGACCTCGCCACCGGCGGCGGAGACTGGGACAACCTGGGGATTCGCAGTGATGGTTGGGATGCACTCTATCGATTCGAGCAGGGAGACCCGGTCAGCAATACCCTCTCCGGCAGCATTCCCGTGCCTGACAGCCCCACCTGGCGTCTCCAGGCGGTAATTGCCCAGGCCAACGGCACGGTTATGAATGTGGCCTTCCGCGGCCCTCACGAATTGGCTCGTGCTGGAGCACTACCAGAACAGGTCCTCCCGGATGGCGGGAACTTCTGGGAAGACATCCAGGCCAGAGTCCTGGCGAATGGCGATATTTCCGAATTTGGCCACACCGTGGAACGGGCCGACCTGGAGAACCGTGTCAATCACCCCCCGGCTGACGTCAAAGGGTTTCAACAACGGGTCTATACCTCCGAGTACACGCTTCCCCCCGGTGAAGGCGTATCCATGCACGGCATTCCCGGCCGTCACGGCGACACCAATATTCCCTGTGAGCAGTACTTCCACTATCTGGGACGTTATCAACCCTACGGTTTCTATGTGCCGGAGGGAGAGGGTCCCTTCGGCCTGCAAATGGTCCTGCATGGTTGTGAGGCCAATCATGCAAGTCAGATCAATCAGCCAAACTTCCAGACCGCCTTCGCCGAAGATCAGAATCGTATCCTGGCCGCCCCGCTCGGCCGAGGTCCTCGCGACTTCTTTTCCGATATTTCGGAAAGAGATGTGCGCGATGTACAGAAGGATGTGGAACGCCATTATCCCATTGATACCACCCGGCGAGTGATCAGCGGCTATTCCATGGGCGGCTATGGCGCCATGCGACTGGCATCCCTGTATCCCCAGGATTACGCTGCCGGCGTCAACTGGGTCGGTTTTACCGGCAGCCTGCTAAACCTGCCGTTGACCCATGAACTGATCAATGACGGCGAGATTCCCGTGGTTGGCAGTCTCCTCGACAGCCTGGTCAACGACATTCCTATCGTCGGCGATATTGTCAGTCTCGAGGACCAACTGACACTGGCGTTGACCCCGATCCACGAAGCACAGGAAGCGTCAACCATCGGCGCTGTCGATAATGTCTATGATTACGTGGGCAATCTGCAGCACATTCCCTTCGCCCATGTGTATAGCGGGGCCGATGAAATCGTGCATGTCACCACCGCGCTGGGTCTGGAAGAGCAGCTATTGAAAGGCGAGATGCCCTATCAGTTCTACCTCCACCCCGTCGCCGAACACCTGACATATATCCTGATCGATCAGTGGAGCAAGGAAGCCCGGTACATTACTGATCGTTCCCTGCAGGATAACCCGGCCACCGTGCGTTTCCGATTTGAACCCGAGAACTTCTACCCGGAATATGGCATTCGGCATGATCGCGCCTACTGGCTCATGGATCTAGCCGGGCGCAGCCAGGAGGCCGTGCAAGTGGACCTCACTAGCCATGCCTGTGGTGCACAGCAGTTTGATGTGGAGGAAGTCGTGCTGGAAGGCGGCACCGAAGTGCTGCCTTGGGTAGGCAGCCATCGTGGGCTGAGCCCAATCGAATCCCTGCCCGCCAATCCCGTTCTGACCGGTTCATTGGAGAATCTTCACGAGGGTAGGCTGGATGTGACAGCCACCTGCCTGTCCGGTCAATTCGAATACGAAATCCTCTCCGATGGCCCCGCCACACTCTGGCTGAGTGACGGGCGCTCCATCAACCTGACCACCGGCACCAATCAGGGCATTGTCGCTCCCTGATCCATCGACCAGCGTCTCGCATTGCGAGGCGCTGGCGCAGTTTCCCGCAAAGAACACCACGGTGATATACCATTTTCCCCGCCTTTTGAGCGCTTGGCATGGCTAATGTCGAGGGGTTATTAAACTCATCGTCCCTTTTCCCGTTCCCGATATCATGCCCTCTTTCATCAGAGACATAGATACCCCCGGAGGAAGCATGAGCGCAGACCTGGGCCAACATACGCCAATGATGCCCGGGTGTGCTTACCCTGAAATTTGCACCCTGCGTTCTATAAACCGGGATTCCATACACAAAAATATATATTTACGGACTGGATTTAGCGGATGCACATGCATCTTTATGGACAGGCAAAATAACCGCCGAACTAGATATCAAAAATGAAGAAAAGAAAGGAGTCTTTCCCCGAGAAACCCGAGTATATAAAAACGATTCATGCGCCCCTCATCTGCATCAATAGTGCTTCACAATCCGACTGATTCATGTAACGCGGCACCGCATAGGTGAGATGAGCTTCCTTCAATGCTGCCCGGGCCAGATCGGGAATATCTTCGACTCTAATAGCATCTAATTTCTCGGGAATTCCTATTTTCCTTTTCAGGGAGCGGATGTGATCGATAAATTTTTCTGCAAGCATTTCATCGCTTTCCGCTCCATTTCCCAATCCACTGACACGAGCCAATTCTGCCAATCTCTCACTACAGGCTGAGGCGGAATATTCAAGTACGTAAGGAATAGCAATGGCATTAGCCAAGCCATGAGGTGTGTGGTAATGAGCACCAAAACTATGAGCGATACCATGAACATAACCTAACCCTGCACGACTGAATGCAAGGCCAGCACGATAAGCAGCCCATGACATCATCTGACGCGCATCCAGATCATCACCATTCTCCATAACCTGCGGAAGATAACGCATGATCAACCGCACAGATTCCAAGGCCATTCTGTCTGTTTCAGGGGTAGCAATACGTGAAATATAGGCTTCTATCGCGTGAGTCAACGCGTCCATTCCGGTAGCCGCAGTAACAGCAGGAGGCAAGCCTGTCATTAGGGAACCATCAAGCGCCACCATGATGGGTACCATTTTATGATCGATAATAGGTTGCTTTTTTTTCTTGAAGGGATCAGAAATAACTGCTCCGATAGAAACCTCGGATCCAGTACCTGCCGTTGTCGGGATGCAATAGACAGGTAGCGGAGCCTTGGATATTTTGAAGAAACCGGTCATCGCCTCAATCTTCTTGTTGTTTGTAGCTCGAGCAGCAATAATTTTGGCACAGTCCATCACCGACCCACCTCCAACAGCCAGTAAAGCCTCGCCTCCACCGCGTTTAAGTGCTAAAAGTGCCTCCTCACATTGCTCAACAGCAGGATCAGGTTTGACACCGTCATATATCGTGACCTCAACGCCACCAGTCTCCAATCGTTGAATCAAGGGCTTTATCAGCCCCAACTCAACAAGTACGGAATCTGTCACCAGCAACAATCGCTTTACACCACTGCCCGACAAAGTGTCACACAACAGCATAGCGCTCCCTGGACCTGCATAGACTTCTGGCAGACGCACTACCAGTTGCAAAGCTCTGCCAATATATTTCAGGCTTCCCGAGGCAAAACGAAAGAAAGCTTTCTGCACCGGGAAAGGAACAACACTGGATACCGTGCCCATATTCGCTAACCCTTTGATTACGACCAATCAAAAATATCTTTTCAAGAATACAGACCAATGAGAATGCCAAATAACCTGACTGCTTTCTCGGACTCAACCCTTGCTATCTTAACTTATCATTGCTTGCTGTTTTTCTAGAAAAAAAGTCAATTTTCTCTAGGTATTTACGGTTATCGTTATCTCTAAGGGGAAAATTATAACGAAAACTATCCAGATTATTTCCCCTCTGACGCCTCAAAATATCTAAATCAGCTAAGCTAAACCGAACCATTTTTCCATTGATCCACCGAAGGGGTGGCTTCATGCCAAACGACTTTACAAAATTTCTATCGGTACAAGATCGTCAAATTTCAGCACGGTCTTCCCGTTTATTTCTGTTCCGCACTTTTATCGCATCTATCAGCTCCCCTTCCTCGCCAAACAATCGCTCTCTCCATTCAGCCAGTAACGCATCGGTATCATGTTGGGTCGGGTGAAATCCAGGCTTCAGATAATCAAGGTACTTGGGGGCGAGTCGGGAGAAGAAGCCCTTTGGCCCCAAGGCATTATTCAACCCACTGAAAAGCTTGCGAAACTTGAAGAGCTGCCCATCATCCGCCACCATCTTGAATGCCATGCACATCACCAGAGGCCAGTACACTGCGGTGATAGCTAGCATGGAGCCAACCCTAAGGGCGTAGCTACCACTGACCGTTTCATACACGTCGAAAGCCACCGATTTGTGTTCGGTTTCCTCCATGGCATGCCAGGTCCAGAAAGCACGGGCCAACGGCGCCATCTTTTCCTGCATTTCCAGGTCGCGGAGTAGTTGCTCACCGATGATAGCCGTGTAGTGCTCCAACGCAGCAGTAGCAGCCAGCTGGAATTTTTTCGGGCAACGCTGCATGAGTCGACTCACCACACGGAAGATACGTTCCTGTTGATCGACCGAGAACCCTTGTGCCAAAAGTGCCAGATTGAAAGCGTCATGCTCCTTGGCATGAAAGGCCTCTTGGCCAATAAATCCGGAAATCTGGGCATTTAACCCAGCATCGGTTATCTGGGAGCGGAAATGACGCACAGCATCCACAAAAAAACGTTCACCGTCCGGTATCGCAGAGGACAACGTGGTAAGAATTGCTGTCATTATCGGATTATTGTCTACGTAGTAATGTGGCAGTTCCGACGAAGCAAAACCAAAGTCCATATGGCGAGGTGGAATCTTGCCCACGGAGTTCAAATCGGACAGGTTTACTGACGCAGTATTACTCATACTTTCACCATCTATGCTGATGGCGAGACCATCTCAGTCTCGCCAACTTTCTCTACTAGTGACTTAATCGCGGCGATACATCGTCACGACACACGCACCACCCAGCCCGAGGTTGTGTTGCAGGGCTACCCGTGCGCCTTCAACCTGTCGCTTGTCAGCCTCACCCCGTAGCTGCCACACCAGCTCTGTACACTGCGCGAGCCCGGTGGCCCCCAATGGATGGCCCTTGGAGAGCAGCCCACCCGACGGATTGGTGACATATTTGCCGCCATAGGTATTGTCTCCATCCCAGATAAACTGCTCCGCCCGCCCTTCCTCGCAAAGCCTCAAACCTTCATAGGTAAGCAGCTCATTGGCGGTGAAACAGTCATGCAGTTCCACCACATTGACATCTTGCGGGCCAATGCCGGCTTCTTCATAAACCCTGTCCGCTGCTGCCTGAGTCATGTCATAGCCGACCATTTTGATCATAGACTGCTCATCAAAGCTGCTAGAGAAGTCCGTTGTCATGGCCTGGGCAGCGATGTAGACCGGGTTGCTGATACCGTGCTTTTTGGCAAACTCATCTGAGCACAGTATCGCGGCACCAGCACCACAGGTTGGCGGACAACATTGGAAACGTGTGAGCGGATCAAACACCTCATCAGAGGCCATGATTTCTTCCAGCGACAAGACTTGATTAAACAACGCATAGGGGTTGTTATTGGCATGTTGCCGGGCCTTTTCAGCAATCTTGCCGAAGGTTTCGCGTTTTGTACCGTACTGCCAGCGGTACTCCCGTCCCGCGCCACCGAACAGCTGCGCCGCCGGCGGCGCCTGACTAAAGCCCTGAGCATCCATCATCACCTGTAAGTGCCGGCTCATGGGGTTCTCACGATCATCAAATTTGGAACCCAACGCACCCCGCTCCATTTTCTCGAAGCCAAGCGCAATTACGCACTCTGCCAATCCCCCTTCGATAGCCTGGCGTGCAAGAAACAAGGCAGAGGAACCAGTGGAACAGTTGTTGCTCACATTCACGACCGGGATGCCGCTCATTCCCAATTCATAAACCGCGCGTTGACCACAGGTCGAATCACCGTAGACATAGCCACAAAACGCTTGCTCAATGTCACGGTACTCGATGCCTGCATCCTTGAGCGCGGCCAGACCGGCGGCTTTCGCCATGATATGGTATTCATCACTGGCCCCGGGCTTCGCAAACTTCGTCATCCCGACACCGATCACATTCACTTTACGTTTCATTTTTCTTTTCTCCGAATTCCGGTGTTAAAGAACGTTTCCAAGCTCGCGGACCAGGGATAGATCACCATCCACTCGCATCTCGCCCTTCTGATACAAGGTGCGTAACGCAACCTCCCCGTTAATCAACTCTGCGAGCTTGTCATCTTCCAGCGTGATGACGGCGTCAGCCACTTTTTCACCGCCTGACACAACCGGGGATGCTTGGGAAAGGTCAACGACCCATGCGCTTTCCGGGCTCTGCACTTTGATTTGCAGTATCCCCCCCTGACCAGCAACAGCAGCGAGCTTTTCTGCCAGTACCGGCAAAAGCTTTTCTGCCTGTGGCTCTTTAGGCTTTCTGCTTGTTTTCACTGTGGCTTCCGGCTGGCCAGAGGCAAGCCGTTTGTCACGAGCCTTTTCCACCAGTTTAGGATCCATATCCTGTAAAACTGACAGCTTGTTCGAGGCCATCACATTGCCACCGATCTTTAACTCACCGCCAAAGAACAGTTTTTGAACCGCCGCCAAATCGCCCCCAAACAGAGTTGGCGCATGCTTGCTATCCAGATCCAGTGTCACATCCGGCTTGTCCAGCTGGCCGGGACCGGCAATGCCTGGGGCATTCTTTAGGTCGATATAGAATTGCTGATCGGGATTGCTGAAAGTGAACTGAAAGCTGGTACCGGTTTTCTCGACCAGGTCGGGGTTGTCGCCGATATAGTGGCCGATTGCGCTGAACACGTCAGACATGGTCGGTTCCTGTGAGGCGGTCACAGGAATTGTGGATGATTCTACGCCAGCAGCCACCCGAGCCGACCTCGCCTGTTCAACCAGCTTCGGCTCCATCCCTTGCAACACCGCAAGCTTGTTTGACGCCATCACATTACCGGTTATTTTTAGCTCGCCGCCGAAGAACAATTTTTGTACTGCGGCCAAGTCACCACCAAAAAGGGTATCCAGGTGCTTGCGGTCGAACGCCAGCCCCACGTCCGGTTTGTCGATAGTACCCGCACCTGCCCCGCCGGGTGCATTTTTCAGATCAATAAAGAACTGCTGATCGGGATTGCTCAAGTCGAACTGAAAGCTGGTTCCGGTCTGCTCGACCAGTTCCGGCTTTTGGCCGACATAGGTGGCTATCGCTGCGAAGATATCATCCGGGGTGATTGCCTCGTCCACCTGGGGCGCTTGTGCCTGCTCGGAGGCTGTGGCGCTTGGTACAGGAGCCGACTCAGGAATCTCAGAGAACAACTCGATTGCGGCATTCTTCAGTACCACCTCGTTGCGGTCTTTAGCCCAGGTTTCAAAAACGATCCGGTTATCCGATTCTTTCCACATGCGCGTTTCAAGCGTTTCTCCCGGAAATACTGTCTTGGCAAAACGCACCTTGATGCTCTTGAAATAACGACCGTCGTTATTGCTGAATGCCTTGATCACATGACGTCCCGCAATACCGAATGTGCATAGCCCATGCAAGATTGGCTTGTCATAACCAAAGGCTTTGGCAAATGCTGGATCCGCATGCAGTGGATTCCAGTCACCGCACAAGCGGTACAACAGCGTCTGGTTAGCATCGGTTTTTTCTTCGATCACCGCATCCGGTTCACGCGACGGCGGCACATTGATCTCACCGGAGTCGCCTCGCGCCCCCCCCCATCCGCCAGCATCCCGTACAAAAGAGGTCATCTCGTTGTAGGCCACTTCGTTACCGTCTTCATCGGTAGACGTGATGGCAAAGGTCACGACTGCATGTGGGTCCTTGTCCAGTGCTTTTTTGAACTTGAAGCTGTGCTTCAGTTTTGCGTGCGGCGGCAGCGGACGCTTGATCTCGGTGTATTGCTCGCCGTGCAACAGGCGATCAAAACCAAAACTCATTCCCGGCAATGCCAGTGCACCGTCTTTCGCAGCCTTCAGCATCGCGCCGATCTGCGGCATGACAGCGTAGGTAGGCAGCGCCTGGAAATCACTTCCCAGCTCGTATACAAACTTCAATTCGTCTTTATCAAGCGGGTCGCGTGCCGCGCCAACACTCAGCGCGTATAAAGATAAGTCGTTCTCATCGTAAGAGGATTCCAGCTCGAGGGTTTCCTTGCTGGCCACGTCCAGATCGATGAATTCGTTACCGCCCAGAGACGGATTATTAATGTTGTTGAGAATCGGGGAGAACGATTCGTTGACGTTGGACGGATGCTCGGCGTCTGTAAAATCAGTAATCTTTTCCCAGCGACGGGCCACATCATCCACGCCAAACGTTTTCCCGAGCGGGAAATTATTCCCCTGGGTGCGCTCCCAACGCAACTTACTGATGTAACCGGCACCCACTTCGAAGATGCCCTTGGTCTCTTCACAGTCCTCATGACACAACCAGGCCACCAGCGGGCTCACCGCTTCTGGCTTCAGATTCTCCAGTAAATTAGGCGGCATGATGGTTTCCGTCAGCCGCGAGGCCGCAATCGGCGCAATGGTATTTACATGTATATTTTTGCCACGCCCTTCCTCTGCCAGGCAGTTGGCTAGCCCGGCCAGCCCCAGCTTGGCGGCGCAATAATTAGCCTGACCAAAGTTGCCATACAGACCCGCCGCAGAAGTGGTCATGATGATGCGACCGTAGCCCTTCTCACGCATGATCGGCCATGCCGCATGGGAAACACTCATGGAGCCAGTCAGATGCACCTTCAGGATCAAATCCCAATCATCCTGTGTCATCTTGGCAAAACTGACATCACGGAGAATGCCCGCGTTGTTTACTACAATGTCCACGGTGCCGAAATGTTCCAGAGCGGTTTTCACGATTGCTTCACCGTTCTCAACGGAGTCATAGTTGGCCACCGCCTGGCCACCCGCTCTCTTGATCTCTTCGACCACCTGATCGGCCGCCGCAGAGGACCTACCACCACCCGTGGCACCGCCACCCAGATCATTCACCACGACACGAGCGCCGAGGCTACCGAACAGCAGAGCATGAGAACGCCCCAGACCACCGCCAGCACCGGTGACGATCACGACTTTTCCATCGAAACGTAATTGACTCATTATTCTGGCTCCCGAGATTAGATGCTGCGTGAAATCAGCTCTTTCATGATTTCATTGGTGCCGCCGTAGATACGGTTGGCACGGGTGTCGATATAGGCGCGGGCGATGGGGTACTCGAGCATGTACCCATAACCCCCATGCAGCTGAACGCAACGATCCACAATACTGCTCAGCAAATCTGACACCCAATATTTGGCGGCACAGGCTGCCTCAGCAGTGAGCTCATTTTTCAATACCAGCTCCATGCAACGGTCCACGTAGACTCGGGCTATCTGGATTTCCGAACGCATTTCGGCTAGTTCAAAACGGGTATTCTGAAATGCCGCCACTGGTTTTCCAAAGGCCTCGCGCTGCTTCACATATTCAACGGTCGTTGCCAGCGCGTGCTCTGCTGCAGCCGAACAAATGATGCCGATCATCATTCGCTCCCAGGCCAATTCCTTCATCAAGGCAATGAAGCCCATACCTTCGCCGCCAAGCAGATTTTCCTTTGGCACTTTCACGTTATCGAAGAACAACTCACAGGTGTCCTGGCCTTTCATGCCGACCTTCTTCAGCGGCTTGCCTTTAGTGAAGCCCTCACGATCGGCTTCGATAATCATCAATGACACGCTGCCTGCACCCAGGCTTGGGTCCCCGGTGCGTACCGCCACAACAGCGATATCGCAGAGATACCCATTGGTGATGAAAATTTTGGAACCGTTGACCACATAGTGATCACCCTCAAGCTTGGCGGTGGTTTTGATCCGCTGGAGGTCCGACCCTGTACCGGGCTCGGTCATGGCAATTGACCCTACCGCTTCTCCGGTGGCCATTTTGGGTAGCCACTGGCTTTTCTGCTCATGGCTACCAAAGTTATTGATGTAATTGGCGACAATGTCGGAATGCAAAGCAAAGCCACTGGCGGAGTCACCCACCCGAGCCTGCTCCTCCATCAGGATCATGGAGTACAGCCGATCCACACCGCAGCCGCCGTACTCTTCCGGCATGGTGGCGCACAACAAGCCCAGCTCCCCCGCTTTGTTCCATAGCCCGCGGTCCAGATGCTGTTGCTCCTCCCATTTCTCATGAAAGGGGGCGATTTCGGTCTCGAAGAAACGTCGAGCAGTGGCACGAAAGGCCTCATGGTCTGCATTGAAAAGAGTACGGGGAATCATCGGCGACACGGCCGCCGGTACATGCACATCACTCATTAAGGTTGTCCAAAGTTGATTCAGGAACGAAAATTCGACATTACAACTTACAATACGTACGTTCAACATGTTTTTTGACTTGAACACTTTAGCCATATATCTTCTAGAATCAGCAACCTATGAAGCGGCACCTAACCCCGGACAGGCAGCAACATTTATGAAAGTACAGCGGCGCACCCAAGAACAGCGTAGTGACGCCATGCGCGAGCGCATTATTGAGGCGGTGCTCACCTGCCTGGAGCAAGATGGATATGCGAGCACCACAGTCAGTCGGATTGTCGAAGTCGCCGGCGTATCGCGTGGGGCACCTCTGCATCATTTCGACAGCAAGGCCCACATGATTGCTGCGGCGGCAGAGCGGCTAATCCGCCAGCAATATTTTCAGCTGGGTCAGGCCATCGCGAAGCTGCACGACTCAGAGGACCGTCTGGAAGAACTGATTTTCGGCGCCTGGCGGAGCGTCTTTGATCAACCCGATTACATTCCCCTCATGCAACTAATGGCCGCCAGCCAGCATGACAAGGAACTTGCCGTCATTCTTCAGCGCGTCTGGACGTCCAGTTACTTCCTGGTCGGCAACGCCGCAGACCATTATCTGGAGCCCATCAGAGATGACACTGACGTACGCTCAATCATCATACTGACCCAGTGGTTATTGCGCGGAATGGCAGAGGATTTGCACATCGTTGCGGACAAATTCCTGTTTGATCGTTATCTGAAACTGTGGTGCGACATGATTGCACTCCACATACGAGCTCGCCCCGGTGTCAACACGCCCCCCACTCTGCCTCCTAATCGGGATATCTCCCTGAATAAATTCTGAATTTGTACAACAGCAAAAGACCGTGAAAATGCGCCCTCGCCACGACGACACCATCATCAGAGCCATCCATGCCTCGGCACATCTGCTGTGTCAGATGATGGAATTCACCACCTAACCAGTAGAGGCAATCTGTCGGGGTCATGCATTCCCCCCACTAGAAACTCAGGTTCAAGAGCACGCTTTTACCGCTTCTTACCTTGCCAAAAGCAGGAGCGTAAAGACGACCACACCCCATGATTCCTGCCCCCATTCCCTATATCATCCCCCTTTGATTTCTGTCACTGATACCCCCGGAGGAAGCGTGAGCGCGGACCTGAGCCAACATACGCCAATGATGCAGCAATACCTGGCGATCAAGGCCGAACACCCGGACCAGCTGGTGTTCTACCGCATGGGGGATTTCTATGAGCTGTTTTTCGGGGATGCCCAGAAGGCGGCGCGGCTGCTGGACATTACCCTGACCCAGCGCGGGCAGAGTGCCGGCAAGCCGATTCCCATGGCGGGGATTCCCTATCACGCCGCGGAAGGCTATCTGGCCCGGCTGGTAAAGCTGGGTGAATCCGTGGCCATTGCCGAGCAGATTGGCGACCCGGCCCTGGCCAAGGGGCCGGTGGAACGCAAGGTGGTGCGCATCGTTACCCCAGGCACGGTCAGTGACGAGGCGCTACTGGAAGAGCGTCGCGACAACCTGCTGTGTGCAGTCTATGAGGACAAGGGCCAGTATGGCTGCGCCAGCCTGGATGTGGCGGCCGGCCGTTTTGTGGTGACCCAGGTGGAAGGCGGCGAACAACTGCAGGCGCTGCTGGAGCGCTGGTCACCCGCGGAGCTGCTCTATAGTGAAGACAAGTCTCTGCCTGGCCGCTGGGGCGAGAAGCCCGGCAGCCGCAAACGTCCAGACTGGGAGTTTGATGGGGAGTCCGCCCGTCGCCAGTTGTGTCAGCAGTTCCAGGTGCAGGACCTGGCCGGCTTCGGCGAACCGTCGCCGGTGGCCGTGGCCGCCGCCGGCGCCCTGCTCGGGTACGCCAAGGAAACCCAGCGCGGTGAATTGCCCCACGTGACCGGGCTGGTGGTGGAAAGCTTTGATGACACCGTGGCCATGGATGCCGCCACCCGTCGCAATCTGGAATTGACCGAAACCCTGGATGGCCAGGAGCAGCACACCCTGGCCTGGGTGCTGGACAGCACCAAGACCGCCATGGGTGCCCGCCAGCTCAAGCGCTGGGTGCATCAGCCGCTACGCAACCGCACCACCCTCAATCAGCGCCAGGACCAGATTGACGCCCTGCGCCAGGGCTGGTGCTTTGAATCCACCCGCGATGTGCTCAACGACATCGGCGACATGGAGCGGATTCTTGGCCGGGTAGCGCTGCGCTCGGCCCGCCCCCGGGATCTCACCCGGCTGCATGCCAGCCTCAAGGCCATGCCTGCCCTGATCGGCACTCTGCCCGCTTCCGATGCCTTCTATGAACTGATCGAGCGCATCGGCCAATTTCCCGACCAGGTGGACCTGCTGGGCCGGGCCGTCATCGAAAACCCACCCATGCTGATCCGCGATGGCGGTGTGATTGCCCCCGGCTACAGCGAGGAACTGGACGAGCTGCGCTCCATCAGCGAGAACGCCGGTCAGGTGCTGGTGGATATCGAGACCCGCGAGCGCGAGCGCACCGGGTTTTCCACCTTGCGGGTGAAGTACAACAAGGTACACGGCTACTACATCGAGCTGTCCCGCCGCGAGGCCGATGGGGCGCCGGTGGACTACCAGCGCCGCCAGACCCTGAAGAATGCCGAGCGTTTTATTACCCCCGAGCTGAAAGAGTTCGAGGACAAGGCGCTGTCCGCCTCCAGCAAGGCTCTGACGCTGGAGAAGCGTCTGTATGAAGAGCTGTTGGAAAAAGTGGCCGCCGACCTGCATCCCCTGCAGCGCTGTGCCGCTGCCGTGGCCGAACTGGATGTGTTGGCCGCCCTGGCCGAACGTGCTGAAGCCCTCAACTGGGTCCGCCCGCAACTGGTGGATGAGGAAGCCATCATCGAGATCGTGGATGGCCGTCACCCGGTGGTAGAGCAAGTACTGGACGATGCCTTTGTCCCCAATAGCCTGCACCTGGATGACGCTCGCCGCATGGTGATCATCACCGGCCCGAACATGGGTGGTAAGTCCACCTACATGCGCCAGACCGCGCTGATCGCCCTGCTCGCCCACCTGGGCAGCTGCGTGCCGGCCGCCAGCGCCCGCATCGGCAATCTGGACCGGATCTTTACCCGCATCGGCTCCTCCGATGATCTGGCCGGTGGGCGCTCTACGTTTATGGTGGAAATGTCGGAAACCGCCAACATCCTCAACAACGCCACGGCCAAGAGCCTGGTGTTGATGGACGAGATTGGCCGTGGCACCAGCACCTTTGATGGCCTGAGCCTGGCCTGGGCGGCGGCGGAACATCTGGCCCGCAACCTCAAGGCCTTTACCCTGTTCGCCACCCACTATTTCGAGCTGACCCAGCTGCCGGAGCAGCTGCCCGGCATCTACAACGCCCATCTCACCGCCAGCGAGCACGACAACCGCATTGTGTTCCTGCACCGGGTTCAGGAAGGCCCGGCCAGCCGCAGCTACGGGCTACAGGTGGCACAACTGGCCGGGGTCCCCCAGGGCGTGATCCAGCAGGCCGGGGAAAAGCTGCGCGAACTGGAGGCCGGCAAGCCGCTGGCAGCCGCTGATCGCTCAACACCACCCGCCGCCACACCGTCACCGGCTCCCGCCCAGGCCAGCCTGTTCGCCGAACCCAGCGCCGTGGAGCATGCTCTCAAGGAACTGGACCCGGATGATCTGACGCCGAAGCAGGCGCTGGAGGCGCTGTATTCGCTGAAGGGGCTGCTTTAGGCGTTGTAGGAGCACCGCTTGAGGTGCGAACCATTCAGTTTCGAGTTACGAGAAGCGAAAATCGTCAAGCTTTACCGTGGTTTCGGGTTTACCTTTCGTAACTCGCTTCTCGTAGCTCGAAACTCGGGTTATCGCGCCGCTAGCGACGCTCCTTCAAGGCTCCGCAACCGCCCAGTTGTCCTCCGGTAACACTCCGGGCTATTACCTTATATCAAGGCTTTGTTTGCCTGCCCTTGGTCATATCGCTAGACTAGCGCCACCCCAAGACCGCACCGGATGCTGCTATAATCGGCGGCCTGGCTGCTGTACCAAGATCAAGACACCTGGCGAGGACAGGCTATGACGTTCGTAGTAGGTGAGAACTGCATTAACTGCAAACACACCGATTGTGTGGAAGTGTGCCCGGTAGACTGTTTCTACGAAGGCCCCAACTTCCTGGTAATCCATCCGGACGAGTGCATTGATTGTGCGCTTTGTGAGCCGGAGTGTCCGGTGAACGCGATTTTCTCTGAGGACGAGCTCCCCGAGGGCGAGCAGGAATTCCTGGAAATCAATGCGGAGCTGGCCGAGAAGTGGCCGAATATTACCGAAATGAAAGACGCCCCGGACGACGCGGAAGACTGGGACGGCGTGCCCAACAAGCGTGAGAAGCTGGTGCGCGAGTGGGAAGGCTAACGCCTTTCCGCTGAGCCGGTGGGGCCACTCGCCGGCATCAGTTTTTTTCAGACAAAGAAAAAGGGCGGCATCCTGCCGCCCTTTTTTGCGTCGAGTCGTCCTGACCCTTTTGCGCTCACCGCAACATCCTTGTTTGCTGTCCTTTGCTTATCCCTGTGCCCATATCCCTGAACACGATTCCACTATAGCAACCGCATTCTGGCGTTTGGGTAAAATAAATATTAAAACTCTGGACAAAAACCCATCAGGGATCGTCAAAACCATATATATCAATGGGTTACAGTTGAATACATTGTTTTTTGTAGCCAAAATCAACAGAAAAAGACTGCTTTTTCCTACAGCCTTGTAAGAGATATCTTACACGGCCCTGCCACCCATCCCTCCATCTGGGACGTTCGCTCCGCTGACGCAACATGGCGATGCCAAAAGGCGTCCATGTTTTTACATTTTCTCACTGGTTTTTACAGCACCATCAACCGCTTGCGGTTAGCATGGATTTCATGGGGCGAGCGGCCGGACAGGCAGAAATCCCCCAACCAGTATCCCCCCAAGGCGCTAGCACTAGCGCTCACAACCCCCCTCTTCCACCCCAATTCGGAAGAGGGTTTTTTTTGCCTGAATAGCACGCCATCCGAATCAGAGCCGACGCAGGTGATCACAGGCTTCATCAAAGCTCTGGCGAAGGCGCGACAGCAAGTCCGGCACCTGACTCAGCTCGCCTTCACGGGCCAGGCTTTCCAGCTGCATGCACAGTGCAAAGACGTTAACGGCTCCCAGGTTGCCGCTACTGCCCTTGAAGCTGTGTGCCTGCTGGCGCAGCGCTTCCTGATCGCCTGCCTCAAACGCTGACTGCAGCGCAGACATTCGTTGTTCACCATCTCTCAGAAAGGAATCCACCAGCATCTGGAAATCCTGGCCCATCACTTCCTGAAGTTCGGAAACGACCTCAGTGTCGAGAATCGCTGAATCTTGCATACCGGCTCCGTCGTCCTGTACGGGAGGTCACTGTAGAGGTTAATCGTAAAATCTTATGTGGAATAGCGCCAAAATCCAGACAAATTCCTGGGGAAGCACTGAAAAACAGTTTGCCGACTCGCAGCGCCTCGACACGCAGCCGGCAACGCGTTTTTCAGAAGCTTAGGGCGACGGTAAAAAACCGCAGGATTGGGCCCGCACCACATCCTCCCGGGTATCCACATCCCATAAGACCGGCAATCGGGCCACCTGTTCCTCGGGGAAGCGGGCAACACTGTCGGCGAGGGCATGTTCGCCGCCGAAACGCACCCCCTGAAACCGTTGGCGGTGCCAGAGATCCCGGCAGGCACTACCGATCAACACATAGCCGCCATCCTCACTGGGCCCCATCACCACTGGCGCCGACGAGAGCGCTCGCAACGCCTGATCGAAATAGGGCCGGTCCAGGAGCACACAATCACTGCCTACCAACAACACCCGCTCTGCCTGGCCCAGGCCATGATGCAGGGCCAATGCCATTTTTTCGCCAAGATCGTCCCCCTCCTGCAGGCGGCATTCCCAGCCGTTGGCCGCCGCCAGGGCCGCCAGCTCCGGGTCCTCACGATCCAGCCAGAGCGCAACCTGACCCGGGAATTGACTGGCCGCCGCCAAGGTTCGCGTCAACAGAAGTCGATATAGCTGTAACGCACCCTCTTCGCCGTAATCCGGGATCAAGCGGGTTTTGACCCGCCCGGCCTCCAGGGCCCGGGCGAAGACAATCAACAGCGGCATGGAGGTATCGTCAGTGCTCGCCATAATAGTCCCGGTAGAGTGCTTCGGGAGCGGCGCCACGCCAGTAACGAAAACGCAGGGTCCACATCAGCCAGATGGTCTGCCAGACGCCACGGGTTTCCCAACGTCGGCTGCTGGTAATCAGCGGCGGGCGCAGGCATGCGGGCCGACTGTGGCGTTTGAGGCGGCGACTCAACGCAATGTCTTCCATCAGCGGCTGATCCGGGTACCCACCCAGCGTCACGAAAAGGTCCCGGCGGACAAAGATCCCCTGGTCACCAGTGGCAATGCCGGACAACCGGGAGCGGGCGTTGATCATCGTGCCAATAAGACGAAACAGGGAACGACGACCACTGAGCTGCACATCAAATCGCCCCCAGCGGCGGTTCTCGGGCAGAACGTCCAACGCCCGGCGGTGCCTGCCATCCAGGCGGCTGTCTGCATGCACAAACCACAGCCAGTCACCCATGGCCTGTCGGGCCCCGGCATTCATCTGCCGGGCCCGTCCAGGGGCACTGATGACCACACGCGCGGTCGTCTCACGGGCGATCTCTACACTGGTATCGGTACTGCCGCCATCCACCACGATCAATTCATCCCCGTCCAGCAGGGCATCTCGCAGCAGCTCCAGGGTGTCAGCCAGGTTCGCCGCCTCATTGCGAACCGGTACGATGACACTGACCGTTTTCCTGTTCACTCCAGTGCACCGCCACAACTACTGCCCGCTCCGGCGGTGCAACCGAAACAATGATCGGCAACGTAAATGGGTTCACCCTGGAGATCATGATCCAGCAACACGGAAAGATGCTGATGCCCCTCATGATGCCCCTGGGGCATATCCAGCATCTGGTTGAAGTCACAGTCGTACAGATAGCCCTGATAATCCACACTGACCGTGGCCCGGCACATCACTGCCGGCAGGGTGTCGCGGTTGAAGTTGTCACGCAACAGTTGCATGTAGTCGTTGAACTGATTGTGCGCCAGCAACACCGCACCAAAACGGCTGATGGGCATATTGGTAATGGTGAGCAGGCTGTTGAAGCGCAGGCCGAAACGGGCATCCAGCTCGCGCTTGTAATCCGATTCCAGCACCGCCTGGGGCGGCGGCAACGAGGGTCCCGTGGGGTTGTAGACCAGATCCAGCAGTAGGGAGTCGGATCCATAGCCATGGGCGTTGAGTCGACGTATGGCTTCCATACTGCCCTGGTACACGCCTTTGCCGCGCTGTTTGTTTACATTCTCTTCCAGGTAACACGGCAATGACGCCACCACATGCACCTGATTGTCAGCAAGAAACCGGGGCAGGTCCTCATACCCCGGCTCCAGCAGAATCGTCAGGTTACAGCGGTCGATCACCTCCACGTCCATGGCTCTGGCCTGCTCAACCAGATAGCGAAAATGCGGATTCATTTCTGGTGCACCGCCAGTCAGGTCCAGCACACGAATGTCTCTCAGCCGAATGACGTCCAGCACCATATCGATGGTCTCTCGATCCATCAGCTCGGTCCGGGTGGGCCCCGCATTCACATGGCAGTGAACGCAACTGAGATTACACAGGTAACCGAGGTTGACCTGCAGAATGGCGGTGGCGTGGCGACGCAACGGCGGAAAATCCGTGCTGCTGCGAACCAGTAAATCGTGGGTATCCTGCATAGTTCACCTGTCCAGGTTTTCTTAATGCTATCAATTGGATGCAGGCTTGTCGCAAAGGTTACGTGAAAGCTACGAGCTACGAGCTACGAGCTACGAGCTAAATGATGGCCGCCCGTGGTAATTAAGCAAGACTCCTCCGGACGGTTTTTTTGCGGCAACGTGGCAAAGACAGGGCCGGCATGGTTTTGTGGGACATTCTATTAGCTGAACGTCCCACGAACGTCTCCCCCCCCCTTGTCTCGCCGAAAAATTAGTCGCTTGCTCCCCCAAAACTGGCAGCACAACGAAAAGTCCTTACAATCGTCACTTCTTTTGCCCCGGTAGCTCAGTTGGATAGAGCAAGCGCCTCCTAAGCGCTAGGTCGGATGTTCGAATCATCTCCGGGGCGCCATACATTTATAGGGGTTACAGGTTAGCGGACACCAACAAGAGCCAATAACCTGCCCCGCCGTCCTCACACATATCCTCACAATTCCGAATTCTTACCCCAAAATGGGGCGATTCTCACACACAAAAAAACCGCTATGGACTACAGATCCATAACGGCTCGATTGATACGCTCTCTCTTGTCCGGTGCCAGCCAGAACGGCTAACGACTAGCGTGTCAGTGACTACGCGCCGGATTGCCAATCAATTTGAATAAACCCTTTCACCCCATTAGTGTTGTCTTTTTGACGGATATAACAATCTCTACAGGGAGCGACAATGGGAAGCTATATTGAGCAGTCTTTGACCAAGAACGAGAAGGTAATTGACACCTTCTCCCACCACTGGAGTGCATGGGTAGGATTCTGGGTTTTGGTCATCGTTGGCCCACTCACAATCTTCATCACTTGGATATGGGCACTGTTCGTATTTTTGGAATTGAAGGGAATCGAGCGCGCAGTAACTACTAAACGCGTCATCCAAAAAAGAGGAGTCATCAGCCGCAAGACCGATGAAATGAAGCTATCTTCAATAGAGACGGTAGAGATCCAGCAAGGAATTCTAGCTCGCATCTTCGGCTCCGGCACCATCAAGGTTACTGGCCGAGGCATCAGCGACGTGCTCATGAAGAACCTCGAAAACCCAATGCAGGTCAAGAAAACCATTGAGGAAGCTGAGGACTACGAAGAAGAAACGGCACCCGCAACTGCCTAGCCTTTACGGTGTCTGAAAAGGCCCGTCCTTCTTCATGTGGTATAGCCCATAGATGCCGGGTATGCCTTGCCGCTGTAGCATCCTGTAGAGTGCCCTGCACGTCCACGGCTTGCCACGGCTGGTAAGGCTCCCTTCTGCATTCAGTCGATACACCACGCGCCGATATGATGGCGCACGGCTATAGCCACTCATGGGGATGGTGGCGGCGATCTTCTCAATAACGGCCAGATTGTGCTGGCGGATCTCGTCTCTAGTCATGTCTTGCCTCGCGTAGTGGTGTTGCAAAATGCCCTTTTTTACCTGCCTACTGA
>JAZAJX010000204.1:0-28794 GCA_036230225.1 Pseudomonadota bacterium
TACGAGCTACGAGCTACGAGCTACGAGCTACGAGCTACGAGCTACGAGCTACGAGCTACGAGCTACGAGCTACGAGCTACGCTCGATTGGATAGGGAATGTCTGAAAAGTTCCCGGTATTTCTACGAAGCCGCTGTAGGCGTTCCCTTCCAGGGGACGAACCGTGCGAAGCACGGAATCGACCGCAGAGCCTGCCCCGGACTTGATCCGGGGGCGATCAGGCATTTCCAGGCTCGACAGGTCACACAAGAATGGCCACCCACCCTCCCTTCGGCCGCCTCACTCTAGGCCGGTTCGCACCTCAAGCGATGCTCCTGCGGGGGAGGGGCAGGTGGGGCGGTGCAGTTCGCCTGCGGCTCAGTGCACCCTGCGGGGGGATTCCAAATGCAGGAGGCCGCGTCCGGTGTGTGGGCGCGGCCTCCCGGGTCAGAGCCCGCAACGCGCTCTGCACGCGTTGCCGCTTCTCCTACATCATCTGCCGCAATACATAATGCAGAATGCCGCCGTTCTTGTAGTACTCCACCTCGGCGGCGGTATCCAGCCGAGACAGGGCCTCGACCTTTTGCTCCTTGCCGTCCTTGCGGAATACGACAGTGACGGTGTCGCCGGGCTTGAGCCCATTGCCCAGGTCCGGAATATCCACTTCCTCACTGCCGTCCAGATTCAACGTCTTGCGATCGGTGCCCTCCGGGAACTGCAGTGGCAAGACACCCATACCGATCAGGTTGGAACGGTGGATACGCTCGAAGCTTTCCGCGAGCACCGCCTTCACCCCGAGTAGGTTGGTGCCCTTGGCAGCCCAGTCCCGACTGGAGCCGGTGCCATACTCCTTGCCCGCCACCACCACGGTGGGGACCCCCTCCTTCTGGTAGCGCATGGCGGCGCCATAGATGGAGATTTCCTCGCCGCCGGGCAGGTGCTTGGTGAAACCACCCTCGATGTCCGGGGTCATCTCGTTGCGGATGCGGATGTTGGCGAAGGTACCGCGCATCATCACTTCATGATTGCCGCGACGGGAGCCGTAAGAGTTGAAATCGATGGGTTCCACATCGTGTCCCTGCAGATAGTGGCCGGCGGGGGAATCCGCCTTGATGGCCCCGGCAGGGGAGATGTGGTCAGTGGTGATGGAGTCTCCCAGCAGAGCCAGAATACGGGCATCCTTGACGGGCGCCACATCATCCACCTGCTTGCTGAGTCCGTCGAAGAAAGGCGGGTTCTGGATGTAGGTGGAGCTGCTATCCCAGTCGTAGGTCTGCGAATCCGGGATCGGCAGGCTCTGCCAGGTCTCGTCGCCTTCGAAGACGCTGGCGTACTGACTGCGGAACATGTCGTTATTGATCTTCACCAGTTCCTGCTGGATTTCCTCCGAGCTGGGCCAGATATCCTTCAGATAGACTGGCTTGCCATTGCTGTCCTTGCCGATGGGATCCTTGTCCAGATCGATCTTGACGGTGCCGGCCAGGGCATAGGCGACTACCAGCGGCGGTGACGCCAGCCAGTTGGTCCGTACGCTCTGGTGAACCCGGCCCTCGAAGTTACGGTTACCGGATAGCACCGAGGCCACCACCAGGTCACCGTCAGCGATGGCCTTGTCGATTTCCTCCGGCAAGGGCCCGGAGTTGCCGATACAGGTGGTGCAGCCATAGCCCACCAGATCAAAGCCGATGTCGTTAAGTGGTTTCTGCAGGCCGGTCACTTCCAGGTAGTCGGTGACCACCTTGGAACCCGGCGCCAATGAGGTTTTTACCCAGGGTTTGCGGTTCAGGCCTTTTTCGGCAGCTTTTTTCGCCACCAGACCGGCGGCCAGCATCACACTGGGGTTGGAAGTATTGGTACAGGAGGTGATGGCGGCGATCACCACATCCCCGTGGCTCATGAAATGCTTCTGGCCATCGATGACCACAGGCACCTGCCCGCCGCTGGGTTCGTGGTTGCCCACGGCGGTCTGGCCGCCTTCCCCTTCCAGTTTGCTGATTTCCTCGTCATTGAGCTTGAGCGTCTCGGTGACCACATCGATGAAAGTGCGCTTCACCGCGGTGAGTGGTACCCGGTCCTGGGGCCGTTTGGGGCCCGCCAGGCTGGGCACCACATCGCCCAGATCCAGTTCCAGTACATCGGTGAATTCCGGGTCCGGATCGGCACTGGAGCGCCACAGACCCTGGGCCTTGCAGTAGGCTTCCACCAGGGCAATGGTGTCCGCATCGCGACCGGACAGCTCCATGTACTCGGTGGTGCGTTCATCGATGGGGAAGAAACCACAGGTGGCACCGTATTCCGGTGCCATATTGGCAATGGTGGCGCGGTCAGCCAGGGTCAGATCGGCGAGGCCGTCGCCAAAGAATTCCACAAATTTACCTACCACCCCGCGGCGGCGCAGCATTTCGGTGACGGTGAGCACCAGATCGGTGGCGGTGATGCCTTCACGCAGCTTACCGCTGATCTTGAAGCCGATGACCTCGGGAATCAGCATGGCGATCGGCTGGCCGAGCATGGCCGCTTCCGCTTCGATACCGCCCACGCCCCAGCCGAGCACACCGAGACCATTGATCATGGTGGTGTGAGAATCCGTGCCCACCAGGGTATCTGGGTAGGCATAGGTGTTGCCGTCATCATTCTCGGAGGACCACACCCCCTTGGCCAGGTATTCCAGGTTGACCTGATGGCAGATGCCGGTGCCCGGTGGTACTACGCGGAAATTGTTGAACGCTTTCTGGCCCCAGCGCAAAAACTGGTAACGCTCCCGGTTTCGCTGGTATTCGATGTCCACGTTCTCGGAGAACGCCTGCGGGTTGCCAAACTTGTCCACCATCACCGAGTGGTCAATAACCAGATCCACGGGGGTCAGCGGGTTGATGCGGGACGGGTCTCCGCCGGCCTTGCTGATGGCGTCGCGCATGGCGGCCAGATCGACCACCCCGGGCACCCCGGTAAAGTCCTGCATCAGTACCCGTGCCGGGCGGTAGTTGATTTCGTGGTCGGAGCGCTTGTTCTCCAGCCAGCGCATCACGGCTTCCGCATCCGCGGTGGTGACGCTGTCGCCGTCTTCAAAGCGCAGCAGGTTCTCGAGAAGGACCTTGAGGGAAAAAGGGAGCTTGCTGAGATCACCCCAGCCCTTGTCGGCGACCGTATTGATATCAAAATAATGGTAGGTCTTGCCGTTGGCTTCCAGCGTCTTCTTGCTGTTCAGGGTGTCCTGGCCAATCCGTGTCACTGCACACCTCCTGGGTCTAAAACATCCTCACCAGCCGGAACGCTGGCGGAAAGGGACCGCAGGGTCCATAACACAATGACATGAAGACCCTGCGTTATGAGATTTCATACTACGCCCTTATGGCGACCACATGAAATGGGGCATGGGTTTTTTGAATGTCGGGCATGGGGAATGTCAATGCATGTTGCGCTTTGGCGTCATCGCGTGTCGCGAATGTATGGCGGGTGTATGCATGTGGGGGCTTGGCGAGAATGGCATTTGCGCCAATGGTGTCCGTGGCGCACTGTCGTATGATTGCCGTCTACACTGAACGGATGTGATCTCATGGTCGAAACTGCTTCCCCTGTTTACCCGCAACGCGGTAATGCGTTTTCCCGTGCCCTGGGAAGAGGCTTTCTGCGTCTGCTTGGCTGGCGCCTGGTGGATCCGTTCCCGCAGGTGCCCAAGGCAGTGGTGATCGGTGGGCCGCATACGTCCAACTGGGATGGCATCGTGACGCTGGCGGCCATGGTGCAAATGGGTCTGGATGCCCACGTGATGATGAAAGACAGCGCCTTCAAGGGGCCCACGGGGGGATTGCTGCGCTGGATGGGGGCGCTGCCCATCGACCGCAGCAAGGCCGGTGGAGTGGTGGAGCAAACGGTGGGCCAGTTCAACAGTCATGATCGCCTGGTCATGGTGGTGGCGCCGGAAGGTACCCGCGGTGGAGCCGCCCAGTGGAAAACCGGTTTCTACCGTATTGCCGAACAGGCGGGTGTGCCCATTATTCTGGCCACGGCGGATTACGCCAAAAAGGAAATTGCCTTTCCCATGGTGATGGAAACGACCGGAGATCTGGAGGGGGATCTGGAGAAGATCTTCCAGTGTTTCGCACAGATTGAGCCGCGCCACCCGGAAAAACTGTCAGCGCCACTGAAAGCGATCCGCGAACGGCAGTAAACCCGTCCGACAATTCGCACAGAAGCGTCTTCTGATTCACGAGGGTGGCCGACGAGACAATAAAAACCCTCCCCTTGCGGGGAGGGGCCAAACGCTCCTCCCGGAGACAAGGGGAGGAGGGAGGGGGAAAGTTGCAGCGCTAGTGACAGGCGCTGCCGTTGGTGTAACTGCTATCGACCACCTGATTGATCCACTGGTCCAGCAGGGCGGTTGCCTCGTCGTGAGCCACGCTGCGAGCAATCGGCGGCATCATCCGTTGCGGGTCGTCTTCGGCGGCCATCCGGCAGGAAACGATGGAGCTGTCGGCACTGCCCGGCACCACCACATGTTGGCGTCCGCAGGAGCCGCCACCGGTGGCAGTGGGTTTCTTGCAGATGCCGTAGCTGGCGTCCACCTCACGGAAATGATCCAGGTAGTAGCCGGTATTGGACGCTGCCCCCTTGTCGTTGTGACAGTGCTGGCAGTTCACTTCCAGATAGGCGCGTACCCGGCTTTCGATATCCGCTTCAGAGTTGGCGGTTTCGCCGCTGTCACCGGGCACATTCCAGTGTGGCAGGCGCTCGATATTGGTCGCTACACCATTGCTGAGCGTGAGTGCCGGGGTACCACTGAGAATGCCAACGTCCGTCCAGTATTGCAGTTGGTTGATGCGCGGGAAGCCAGCCTGTCCGGTGTTCCCCATGAAGGCGGATTCCGGTTTGTAGGCACGGTTCAAATTGCGCGGTTTGGGACCGATGGGGGCGCTGCCGCCTGCCTGATCGTCATTGCCGTGGCAGGTGATGCACTGGTTGGCATTGGGGACCGAATAGTTGTCGGTGCTGCCTGTCAGCAGGGTGCCTGAGTCGCTGTCGCGGTAGTGCCAGTTGGCTGCTGCGGTGCCTCCGCCCATGGACAGCCGGGCCACCGGTTTACCATCCTCTTCTCCCCAGATATAAGGCAGACCTTCCCAGAAAGGCTTGCCGCTGCTGCTGGTACGTTTGATCAGAAGACGGGTTTCCACCGGGGTTTCCGTGCCGTTGGCCTCGTCAGTGAAGGCAAAGGTCTTGGCCAGCACTGTGCCGGTGGGGAAGTGGATGCTGCCGTTGGGATTACTGCCCTCCTGACCGTCCCGGTACACGGCCTTGCTGCCAGGTGGCACAAAGGCAACCCGGTATTTGGTGGCGTAATCGGAGAACAGTTTGGTATTGAGCACGAAGGGGACGCCACCCTCGTTGGGAAGACTGCGAGGGTCGGTGGCATCGGCGAACAGGTTGTATTGGTCCAGACGCGGGCAGTTCACCATCAGTGCATCGCGGTTGATGGCGTCATTGGCAACCTCGGCGTTACACAGTTGTTCCACGACTTCCTCGGGCGGGGCCGGGTCGAAGTCGCCACTGGGTTCGAAGGGCGGGATTTCCACCCGCGGCAGGGAGGGAAGCAACTTGCCGAACCGTGCCTGGCAATCATGATCAGACAGCTTGGTGTCTGAGGGCATGTTGAGCAGTCCTTCCAGGGCGTCCAGCAAACCAGAGGGAGAGAGAATGGACAGGTCCTGCTCAGCCAGTGCCAGCACCAGTTCCAGGCCGTCCGTACCGTGGAAGTTCAGGTAAGGTTCGCTGTCGTCGGAAAAGTCGTTGTCATGGATGCACGAGCCCCAGGTGGGCTGGATGCGTTCATTGTTTTCATTGAACTTGTAGGCATTGTAATGGCAGTCGGGATTGGGATGCTCATTGGTGTGCAGGGGCTTGCCATTGCTGTCCATGGGGACCGGGTCACCGTTGCTGTCAACCGGGTAGGGACAATCCGCATCCAGCTCATCGCGCAGGCCGTCCCAGACAATGTGAGCGCCTTTGCCCAGGTTGAGAATATTGTCCAGACTGCCCAGTAACTGTGTCGGGTCATTGATGACGGGCAGGTTTTTCAGGCCGATGAGGGTAGGCAGTACACTTTCGACTTCCCCGTTGGCCACTTTTTCCAGATCCGGTGGCGGCAGGTCGTAGCCGGAATTCTTCATCACATTGTTATGAATGTGCAGCCCCTCGGTGTACGGGTCGAGCTTCTTGTCCGCGGTCTTGCCCTTGCCATCGATCAACTCATAACTGGTGTAAATCACGGCTGCCGTGCTGTGATCTTCAAAGGTGTTGTTGTAGACCTCGATGTTGTCGTAACCCAGAGTGATGAAACCGGTTCCGCGTGGGACGGCCGATACCAGGCCGCTGTGGGCAAAGTTGTAGGTGTTGTTGTTGCGGGCCAGGTTATTGAGCATCACTGAGGTGTCGCCGTACTGGGTGATGTTTTCCAGGTCGTAAATCAGGAAACCGCCCGTATTACACTCGGCCACATTGCTGTCGTACTCGCCGCCCTGAACATTCTCGATCTCGAACCCCATGACGTTATAGACCGCCCGGCTGTCACGGATGATGGCGGTATTGGTCTGGCCCACATAAATGCCGGCATCAGAGGCGCCCACGGACTCACTGCCTTCCACCAGGATGTTTTCCGATTCCACCGGGTAGATGCCGTAACGGCCGCTGGCGGAGCTGGGTACATAATCCGGTGTGGGATCTCCCTCGTTGAAAGGCGGGTTGGTACAAGCCACGTGCAACCGTTCGCTGTAGTTGTCCGCAGTAATCGGCTCGCCGCCGCCGGACCACATGGCGCGCACGTTACGCAGCGTACCCCATTTCACCCCCTTGAGTTTGAAGGCATCGCCGGGGGAATCCAGGATGGTCAGATCTTCCACGGTGATACCGCGGATGTTCAGGGCTTCCAGACCGGTAACGTTGGCGCTGTCCCTGAAAGACAGTACCGTTTTGTCCTTGCCACAGCCCTTGATCAACACATCTTCAGTGGCCTGGATCAACAGGCCCTGTTGCAGGTCAAAGTAACCACAGTCGAATTGCAGGGTGTCGCCGGGGCGCAGCCGGATCATGGCATCCACCATGTCTTGCGTGGCGTTTTCGCCGGGCGAGACGATGAAGGTGCGGCCTTCACCGGTGGGTGGCGTTGTCGGGTCGCCACTATCATTACTGCCACTGTCGCCACTGTTGGCGGTGGGAGGATTGGCTGGGTCGCTGCTGCCGCCACCACCGCATGCGGTCATGGCGAGGGTGGTAAATAACAGCAGAAAAAGAGACCGGGCTGATAACGTTTTCATGGTATTCCCCACTATCTTGTTATGTGGTGCGGCTATCGTGCCGCTTGCTCAAGCCGTTCCCACATGCGCAGGTAGGCTTCTGCCGAGGTGAAAAGTTGGTTGATGGCGTCATCGATCTGCGCCTGTGGGCGGTCGCTGTGTGCCATCATGTCGGCAATCTGGTCCGGATAGAGGCCGTAATGGGCCACCCCACGGCCTTCGTAAAGACTGAAGGCGTGATCACCGGTGACCTGCTTGTCAAAGACCACACGGCCATCCACGGAGGTAAACGGGTAAAGGCTGGCTTCCTGGTCCGGGGTGCCAGGATTGCCGGCGAGGGCGGCAATGCCGTTCACGTCCGAGGCAAAGGGAGCGCCGCCAAATGGGCCCACCTTGTAGGCGTCCGGACGGGGGCGATTGCCATCCCGGGTGAGCTGGTCTACCCAGTCATCGCGCACGCTGCCGAAAGAGGCGCTGATGCCCCCCTGGCCGGCCACCCGGTCGCGCAGGGCTTCGGTGCCGCCCCAACCACCGTGACTGTTGATCACCGGGTAGCCGCGGGGGGCGGTCAGGTCGAGGATCTGGGTGGCCGCCTTGCGGCTGATGTGATCGGTCTCGATCATCATGCCGCGTTTTGCCAGCTCCTCGATCAGGAAGAAACCGAGGTCAGTCAGCCCGCGGGTGTTACACAGATGGTCGGTGCCGTTGCGCGGGTCGTACTCGGCAAATTCTTCCGGTGTGGCGGGGAAGCGGTCCCCCACGTAATCCAGCTGGAATAGCAGCTGTTCGAAAATCCCGTAGGGCTGCAGGGGGTCGGCCAGCGGGTTGCTGTCCACGTGAGCATGGTCATGGTCCGGACATTCCTCGAACTCGATGGGATGTCCGGTTTCCAGCATGTTGCCGCCATAGAGGATGGCACCAATCCCCACGCCCTCGGACAGATCAGGCAGGTGTCCGCCAAAGGCGTTGTCGAATTTGTGTACCGGAAACAGGCTGCGCACATCCATGGCGTAGAGTCGGTCCAGTCGCTCCACGATTTCCTCGCGGGTACATTCGGCGACCCCCATGAACTCCCCGCAGTCCAGCGCCTTGGACGCTTCCACGCCAAGGATGACCGCCATCTTGCCCGCGGCGATCACCTCTCGGGCCTGGGCCGGGCTGGTCACGATGCGGAACCAGCCCTCACCCGGCCCCCCCTCCTGGGCGTCCACATAATCCTGCATGCGGTGCATCAACTCGGCCTGCTGCTCAATGGCGGCCACGGTGTCGCAGTCGTTCTGCTTCTGTGGATTGATCTGGCAGAGGATTTCGTTATGGACCAGATGGTTGACCAGAATCTTGAGACCGGACAGATGGGCCCGTTCGATCCATTTGTAGTAGCTCTGGTGATGCTGCAGGGAATCGTGGCGGGGCCAGAATGGGAAGTCCGGCCAGCCGCGGGTCTCGTGAGGGCCGGGGTTGCTGGTTACCTGCTCAAGCAGGCCGGTGAGCCCCTGGGGACCATGATTTTCGGCGCAATCGTGAAGTGCATGGTCGACGCCGAACTTGTGGAAGGGGTCACCATAGTTGATGCGTCCGCCAATGAACTCGTAGGCGGAGATGTGGCTGTGGGCGTCCACGTAGCCAAATACATCGTCGTTGTCGATGCCGGGAGTGCCGCGGAAGCGGTCCACCTCCTTGAGGTAGATAGCCGGGCCGGCCTCGGCCACAGTGGCATTGAGCTCGGCTTCCGGATAGCCGCTGCAACCGTGGGTTTCACTGAGTGAAAAACGGGTGTCGTCATTGTCCAGACTGGGGGACGTGAGGGTCAGGCCGTCATCACTGGCGGTCAACAACAGGCCGGTCACCCGGGAGGCCAGGGTAAATCGCTCACCCTCGCTGAGGTTCAGATTCCAGACGGCAAGATCGTTGGCGGTGGAGACCATGGCAAGTTCGGGGCGTAGCGTGGTGTCTGCCAGGTTGTCGCCGACACCGTCCAGACTCTCGCCCAGCTCCCTGAGCAGGCCGCCCAGCGGGGCCACCGGATCCAGCACCAGGTTCAGGGTATCGCCGAGACCGGCCACCAGGTAGCTGAGTTCTCCCACGAAGTTACCGCTCTGATCCAGCAGCTCCCCGGCCGGATCGCTGATGCCCAGCAGCTGTTTCTGCCCGCTACTGCCGGTATTGCGCTGATAATCGGACACCAGCAGGTAGCTGCCCAGGTCCGTGGGTTTGAGCGTGAAAGCCGTGGCCTCTGCCTCGCGGGTAGTCAGCGTATAGCGACGATTGGAGGCATCCGCCTGAAGGAAGCGCCCTTGACTGTGCAGGGTGTAACAACCGTTGGCGAACTGGTAGCGATTCAGCGGCTGGGGCTCCGGTGCTGGCCCGGGAGCCGGTGCCGGGGTATCGGTATCCGGCTGACGAGACTGTTCGGGAGTGGTACTGGGGGAGGCGCTGCCTCCACCGCCACCGCAGCCGGTCACCAAAGTGGCGGCCAGCAGCAGGGTGCAAGGCAATACGGGAATCGACAGGGCCTGGGCCCGGGTCAGTTGTAGCATGGCTAACCCCTCGTGGCTGTCCTCGCGATGCGGGACGCCCGTTGTTGTTATCGGTACGCTTGTACTTGTTGGTACGTTTGTACAACTAAAGCGAGCCGGGGGGCTGTAGCGTTATTGTCAAAAAGGGCAGGGGGTTTGTTACAGGAGAGACATTGGGTTGGAGCGGGCGGGCTGTGGGAAGCATCGCTTCCCACAATACGCCGAATCTGTGCCTGCCGGTTACGCTGCCAGTGGCTTGTCCAGCGGGCGGGTCAGATAACCCAGTACCAGTGCGGCGATGTCCACATTGGGTTGATAATGAAGGAAAAAGCCACCCAGGGTACTGAAGACTCTGGCTAACATGATGAAATCGCCAGGGATGGTCTCCACCGGGTCATGTTCCAGGCGTCCGAGCAGATGGCTTACCTCCTGCATCATGGCTTCGGCACTGGGCCATTCCCGGTCTGGATCCGGATAGATGATGGCATCACGGACCCGGTCCAGTACCGCAGATACGAAGGCGAGCAGGGTATCCGGGTTGCCGCTGCGGGTCCGGAATCCCATGGCATTCAGGGTCTCCGCAATCACCGCCTGGTCTTCTACCACACAGGCCTGCAGGACCCGGAAATAGCCATAGCGGGCTTCGTTGCTGAGAGCCTGAGCACAGCCAAAGTCCAGCAGGATCAGGGTGCCGTCCTCGGCGACCATGATGTTGCCGGGGTGCGGGTCCGCATGGAAAACACCGCCATGCAGAACCTGGGCAAACCAGGCGTCCAGCAGGCGGTGGAGGACCTGACTGAGTCGCTGGGGGTCACGGTGGTGCAGGTCGTCCAGCACAGCGGTGAGCTTGCGGCCGTGCACGAATTCGGTGGTCAGCACATGGCGGCTGCTGAATGCCGGCACCAGACTGGGCGTGGCAATGCCATCAATCGACCGCAATTGCTCACCGATCTGTACCATCACCCTGGCTTCGCGCTCGTAGTCCAGTTCTTCACGGACGGTGCGCTGGATTTCCCTGACAATGGTTTCCATGTCCATGGGCGGTAGCGCGGATTTCACCGCGTCCATAAAGACCTTCAACAAGGTCATGTCCAGTTCCACCACCTCGTCCAGCCCCGGGCGTTGCACCTTGACGGCCACCTGACGGCCATCGTGCAGACGTGCCTTGTGGACTTGGCCGATGGAGGCGGCAGCCAGGGGCTCGGGGTCGAATTCTGCGAACAGGGCATCCAGGGGGTGGCCGAACTCCTGCTCCAACACCGTGGCAATGTCTTCAAACGGTACCGGGTTGGCCTGGTCCTGCAGCACCGCCAGTTCGTCCACCCAGGCCTGCGGTAACAGATCCGGGCGGCTAGACAGCAACTGGCCGATTTTCAGAAAGGCGCCCCCCTGTTCCAGGGAGGTATCGCGGAAACGACGGGCATTGCGCTGGTGCAGGTTCTCCAGTGCGGCCTCGCGCATGCTGACAGGCAGGAAGGCAGAGCGGGTCCCCCACAGACGGTAACTGGCAACGACTTTGGTCAGCATCCAGCCGGTCTTGCTCAGACGCTTGAGGCGGGCCGGCCAGCGGCGCGCTTCATCTGCCAGTATCTGGACTTCCTCATTCACGGCGTTGGCGCCACGCCCTACCGCCTTGCAGGCGTTCAGGGCCTGATCAGCAATCTCACGGCCTTGCCAGGCGGTTCGCTCGATGGCCTTGATACAGCCTTCCACCACGGCGAGCCAGGCCTTCAGGCCGCTGTCTTTGCGCTTGCCCTCGGCAAAGTCGTTGAGTGGTTGCCAGTTGGGTTCCGGCACGGCGGTGGATTGCGCTTTCATTGACGTGTTTTGCATAGGGCACGCCTCCGATAGTGAATGGGTGTTCACAAAATAGGGAGTCCCAGAGCGCTTGGCAAGAAAAATGTTTACGAGTGTACACTTTTGTCGGGCAATTCAGGGCGGCGGCGGGGCAAAGGCGGGGACTGGATGGCGATAGTGTTCTCGGCTGGGACGGCTGGTGCTACCTCGCGTAACCATTTATTAGTGCTTTCGTACTAAATTCAATGAGTTACGTCTGCTTGCGTGACAGGCGGTAGCGCCGTGTGGATGACTGGCGCTGCAGGCTTTCTGTCTCTCGACCACAGTGGATGCTCATCGGTTCGACCCGGGAACGACGGGCCGATGTTCGACGATAATAACAACGTAGTCAGAGGAACCTGATGACAACCACAACCAGGATGTTGGTGCCAGCCATGATGTTGCTGGCGCCAGTGGTAGATGCGCAGTCTCCTGCGTCTCTGGAAGACATGGAGCGGCGACTTGAACAACTGGAAATGCAGCAATACGACAAACGCGGCAACTGGAGTGACCGCATCTCGGTGAACGGCTTCGTCACCTATGGAGTGACTCGCCACGATGTGCACCGGCGAGATAACAATGGGGACCCCATCGCCTACATTGACCGAACCACGGACACGGTGTCTCACCGGGAATTGTCCCGGGCGGGGGTGCAGTTCAATGCGGACATCAGCGACCGCACCAGTGCTACGGTGCAGGTACTGGCGAGGGGGAAGGATCATTACGATGCGGAAGTGCAGTGGGCCTACCTGAGCCATGATCTTTCTCCGTCCCTGAGTCTGCGGGCCGGTCGCATGGTCCTGCCGTTTTTCATGCACACCCAGTACAACAATGTGGGCTATGCCTATCACTGGGCCACACTACCCGGCGAAGCCTATGACGTGGTGCCGTTCGACACCATGGAAGGGGTGGATCTGAGCTGGAATGTGAACACCGGCCCGGTTTCTCATCGCCTGAACCTGTACGGTGGCGCCACCGATGTGCCGAGCTTTTCCTTGCCTGCCCCGGTCGTTTACGAAGTGAACGATCTGGCGGGGATCAACCTGACCAGCCAGTGGCGGGACTGGACCAGCTGGCTCAGCTACAGCCATGCGGAAGTCACTCTGGATCTTACCGATCTGGCCGGACCCACCGGGTTGCCGGTCGCGGCTCTTGAGGCGCCGGTCAGTCTGGATGACGCCCAGACCTATATCAGCAGTGTGGGCCTTCAGTATGACAACGGTGCCGTGGTGTTGATGGCGGAGCGTACCCAACTGGGTATCGAAGGCTGGTTTCCTACCAAATGGGGTGGCTATGTCAGTGCGGGGTACCGTTTCGGGCCATGGATGCCGCATCTGACCTGGGGGGCGGCCAACGCCCATGGGGTCAGCGAAGCGCAAAGCGAAGGGCCAGTGGCCGCCAGTTTTTCCGCGGCCAATCAGGTCCGCAGTAAAAGCTGGACGCTGGGGGTGCGTTATGAGCTGGAAGTCGGGGTTGCCGTGAAGCTGGAAGCCCAGCGTTTTTATGACATGAGCAACGACAAGATCATGACCAATGGTCTGTTTACGCCTCGGGGATCGGCGCCTTCCATTGAAGAGGAAGAGCCGACGGTGTTCCGGTTGACCGTTGATGCGGCGTTTTAAGGGGAAGTCATCATGATGCAGAAACTGAGTGTGTTCTTCCTGGCACTGTGCAGCCCGGTCCTGTCATTTGCCGGCATGTTGGTGGTGGTGGCCGAGTCCTCGCCGCTGACGGAACTGGACCGACACCAGGTTCGTCAGCTTTATATGGATAATGCGTCCCGTTTTGAAGGGCACGCAGTGATGGTCCTCGACATGCCGGAAGGCAGTCCGCAACGGCAGGCGTTTTATCAACGTGCCACCGGCAAGTCGTCTTCCCAGCTGAAAAGTTACTGGGCCAGAATGATCTTTACCGGTCAGGGTATGCCGCCTCGTCAGGTGAAGAGCGTCCGCGATATGGTGCGGACAGTGCAACAGGATCCCCACGCGGTGGGCTACCTGCAGGAAACAGAAATCCAGGAGGGGTTACGGGTATTGTTGCGCTTGCCATGACGGTCAATAGCAAGTGGCAACGCGCAAGCGTAGTGTGACAATCCATGACCATGACCGCCGCGATCCAGCGGCGGTTTTTATTTGTACCCGCGTGACAAGGCCAGCGCTGAATCGCGGCCACCGCCGATGCCGTTGACATCGACCTCATCCGCATTGAAACGTTTCATTTGTAACTTGCCACTGCTTTACCCGCCCAGCAATCGCGTCTCGGCGGCTTCTACGGCTTCCAGTGGTCCGTAAAGAATGACCGTATCACCGGGTTCCAGGTGCAGGTCCTCGCCGGGGCTTTCCAGGGTTCGCTCTGCCCGTTTGACCGCACGAATTTCCACATCCCGCAGGGCACATTGCTGAATGCTTTGCCCGATGCCGCGGGCCTTGTCGGTCAGGGTGACGGCATGCAGTAGCCGGTATGGATTCCCCGCGCTGTCGGTGGTCGGCAGGGTGTCGCCGTGATAGTAGCCCTGAAGCATCCGGTAGCGTTCCCGGCGTGTCTTGCGCAGGGTCGCCATGACCCGCTCAAAGGGTACATCCAGCATCATCAGGGCATGGGCGACGAGCATCAGTGATGCCTCCAGCACTTCAGGGACCACTTCTTCCGCCCCCGCGCTGATGAGGGCATCCAGGTGAGTGTCATCACGGGTTCGGACCAGTACACGGATATTGGCATTGATGTCGCGGGCCGTGTGCAGGATGCGCTCGGCCAGGCGTGGGTCGTCGAACGTGATCACCAGCAGGCGGGCGTCCTCCACACCCGCGTTGATCAGGATTTCCTTGCGGCTGGCGTCACCAAACAGGATGTGCTCGCCGGCCGCACTGGCTTCCTGCAAACGCACCAGATCCCGGTCCACAGCCACCGCTTTCAGATGGAACCGGTTCAGGTAGCGCATCAGGTTCTGGCCCACCCGACCATAGCCACAGAGAATCACATGATTGCGGGTTTCATCGGACAGAGGCGTGTCCTCGGGAACGGTTAGCCAGGGTTGCAGCAGGCGCCGGGTCAGTCGGCCACTGTTATCCAGCAGCCACGGAGTGAAGACCATGGTCAGGACGACGATGGATACCAGCAGCCCGGCCTTGTCGGGCGTAATCAACCGGTGCGAGACGCCGAGCGCCACCAGCACAAACCCGAATTCGCCGGCCTGGGAAAGTATCAGGCCACTGCGTGCCGCTGTCTCACTGCGTTCTTTCAGCAAGCGCAGCAATGCGAAGATCAGAACGACCTTGAACAGCATCAGTGATGCGGCGGCCAGAATGATCCAGTGCCATTGCTCGGCGAACAGGTTCGGGTCAACCAGCATGCCCACACTGATAAAGAACAGTCCCAGTAACAGATCCCGGAAGGGGCGCAGGTCCGCCTCGATCTGATGACGGAAGTGGCTTTCCCCCAGCATCATGCCAGCCAGGAAGGCGCCCAGCGCCATGGAGAGCCCCAGCCAGTGGGTGATCCACGCCGCCAGTAATGCCAGTAGCAGGGCGGTCATGACGAAGACTTCGTCCGAGCGGGCGCGGCCGGTTTCCTCCAGCATGCGCGGCAGTACCCAGCGGCCAATGACATAAATACCGGCGAACAGCAGCAGGGATTTGCCCAGGGTCAGGCCGGCAGCGGACCAGACAGGCTCGCCGTTACCCTGAGTCATCACCGGCAGCATGACCAGCATGATGATGGCCGCCAGATCCTGGAACAGCAGGATGCCGGTGGAGGTTCGGCCGTAACCGGTATTCACCGCTCCCCGCGAAATCAGGTCACGGATGACAATAGCCGTGGAAGAGAGCGACAGGGCGCAGGCGGTGATCAATGAAGGGACATAAGCGAAGCCCAGCAACTGCATGACGGCGAATACCGCCAGCCCGGTCAAACCCACCTGCAAGGGGCCAGCACCAAACACGATGCGACGTAACGTCATCAAGCGTGGAATGGAAAATTCCAGGCCCAGGGTAAAAAGCAGGAAGACGATACCGAATTCGGCCAGGTGCTGAATGCCCTCCGTATCACTGACCCAACCAAAACCAAACGGGCCGGCGGCCAGGCCGCAAAGCAGGTAGGCCAGAATCGGAGGCATGCTCAGGCGGCGGAACAGCACCACGGCTGCCACAGCAGTCCCGAGCAGGACAACGATAAGGGTCAGTGCATCATGCATAAACGTTCGGTTCCCCGGTAGCCGAACGTCTAGTGTATCAGGCCGGGAATAACAGGCCAGAACAGGGGCGCGCGTGTGTCCGGAGGCAAGCCCCTAGAAGCAGCTGAAACGGAAGCTGTCATCCAGGGCGAGGGGCAGCGTCAACGAGCGGAAGCCGAGAAGGTTCATGTGATCGCAGTGAAAGCGCCGCTCCTCTGCGCTCTGGTTGAACAGGTAATCAATATGCAGCACCGGTTTGCCGGCATCGATGAAGGGCTTGAGCAGATGACACTCGCGCCATTGATGACAGGATTCGTTAACGGCGAAATCCACGTGGTCGATCAGTGCATCCACCTGGCCCAGATTGTTCTTCAGGGAAACGGCGAGTCCGTACTGGTGGGCGGTATCAAACAGGAAACGATTATAGTCGAGTTGCTGTTTGCTCTTGAGCGGAAAGCCGGTGTTGTTGGTGTAACCATCCACGTTGTCCGGGTCGACACCATCACAGCCTTTTTCCGCTGCCAGTCTGATGCGGTCCGCCATGCGCTGGCGAACATTCAGCGAGCGAATGTCCAGCCAGCGTTCTCCCGGCCAGTTGCCCAGGCGCCGCCCCTTGTCGGTGGGAAGAAAACGGTGACGATCCGGGCGCCAGTTTTCATGGGTGCCGGCTGAGAAATAACAGATCACCTTTTTGTCGGCGGCTTGCAGATCCCGTATCACACTGGTGTCAGTGTCAAACAGATCGACGATGTAAAGCTCCGCATCGTAGCCGGTGTTGAGGGGGCCCTGAAGCTGAGCCTGCCAGTGCACATCCGAGGCCGGTTGATACCAGTCGGGCGCCAGATTGCCGCCATCTGTGGGCAGTGGCAGCAGCAAAGCGGAAATTAGACTCAGCGACAGATGCATGGGGGGACACCGAATATTGTTGCCCCGATGCTAACCCCTCCGCCTTTACCGGGATGTTACGTTATGCCGTTGCTTTGTAAGCAAATACGCGACTAGTCGACCCTTTGTTTTTGCTCTGTGACCTGGCGGGAGGCCTCGATGATGGCCTCCACGCGGCGGTTTCGAGCACGGCCTGCCTCGGTGGCATTGTCGGCAACCGGTTGGCTCTCGCCCAGACCAATGCTATCGATGCGGGACGCATCAATCCGGAAACGATCAATCAGCACGCGCTTGACCGCGCTGGCTCGAGCCTGTGAGAGGGCCTGGTTGTAGCTGGCGCGCCCTATGCTGTCCGTATGCCCCACCAGCATAAGCTCGCTGTCCGGGTACTCCACCATCACCGTGGCGATCTTGCCGATATCAGCCAGGTAACGCGCCGGAACCTCGGTGCTGTTAAAGGCAAACTCGATATCCAGGGTGATGTTGACCGATTCGGTCAGCATGATGGGGCAGCCATCCGCATCCACCTTGGCGCCCCGGGGCGTATCAGGGCATTGGTCCTTTTTGTCTTCTACCCCATCCCCATCACTGTCGATCCAGGGTTCAGGTGCCGGTGGCGGCGCCGGCCTGGGAGCCGGGGACGGGGGCTCCGGGTAGCGCTGACCTATACGGTAATTGAGGGCAATGAAGGGGTGCTGGTCGGTGAAGTTGTCGCTGGTGTCGACCAGATGCCGATATCCCACATCGAGCATCAGGTGTTGACCCAGCAAGCGTTGTACGCCGAGTTCCACCAGGACCATGTTTTCCTCGATTGGGTCCTGCGAATCGGTGGTCAGTTCGTGACGGGCATAGCCCAGCCCCAGGTAGGGGTGGGTGGTGAACAGATTGATAGCGTTGCCATGCAGGCGGGCCTGGAGGCTTAGCTGGCTGTGCTCCACGTCTTGTTCCGTATCGCGCAGGGCCCTGTCGGCCTGGCCGAATTGCAACTGGCTTGAGAGGTAGCGGTTGAAACGGCGCCCGACCTGAAAGCCCGGGCGCCAGAAGTCCGGCAGTTGGCCGGTTCTGTCGTCATCCTGCTCGATCATGTAGTAGCCCACTTCGCCTCCCACGTACCAGTAGGAGAGGGGCCATTGTTCGTGGTTGCCCATATCCGCCGATAGCGTTGCAGGAAACAGTGAGGCGGTCAGGAGCAGGCGCCGGAAGCAGGATTGCGTTTTCATTGTGGTATTGCCGCCATACATTAGCTTTCAAAGGATGCGGGTGGACCGTGAGGCGTTAATTGACTTCGAGCGTGACGGTTACCGTGTCACTGTATTCACCCGCAGGCCCCCATTGGTTGATGGGGATGCGTCCGTACACGGTGAGGGGAATACACAGCGTCAGGCAACTGCCCGAGACGGTGGTCGTTCCTACCGTACCGTCTCCCAGAATCTGTGTGCGTTGCAGATCGGTGTAAAGGTTGTAGTCGAGTGTGGCGCCGGAGCTGTGCATGAGCTGACGCGGAGTGAACGTGCCGGCATTACCTGGACCGATGCTGATTTCGTAATTGACCGGGAGCGGGTTCAGCAGGTCCGGGGTGCAGCTGAATGAAATCTGGCCCTGACCATCGGCGGGGGTGGTCTGCAGAGAGAAGACGGTATTGAAGTTGACCAGCGTGCTGCCGTCCGGGGTAATGAAGCTGCAAGAGGCGGCAAAGAGCGGCAAGGGGAGACTACTGGCGATAAGTACGAGCAGGAGACGTAATCTGAACATGCGGAAACTCCTCGTCATGGCGCCATCACACAGTGTAGCGGGGAAAGCGTCGGGGTGCGTTCACCCGTCGGGGGAATCGCCACGGTGATCTCGCATTGACGTTCTCCACCCTCGCTGACAGACAGGGTGACAGCCTCTTCGCTGGTTTTCACATAGACGAGGCCATCAAACCCGACAGGGTAGGGAGGCGCATCCGGGGCATTGGCGTTTGTCACCGTGGCGGCTGCGGATAGCGGTTGGCTGACGCCATTGGGGTTCACCATTACCACCGGTATCAGGGCATCGCGGTAGATCAGAAAATCCGGCGTAACGCGAACCAGGGACAGATCTTTGGGTGCGGCGTAAATTTTTTCGTTGCCCAGCGTGGTGTTGTAGGGGAGATCACGGGGATTGATGTGTAATTCGCTCTCCTGGAAGGCGGGCAGGCCGACCAGCATGGAGCGGCCTTTCTTGTCGGTGGGAATCGCGTTGACGCGAACACCGGCAAGGTCGGGGCCAAGATCAATCAAGGCAAAGCCGCCATTGGCAAAACGGGTGGGCTTGATGAAATCTGTCGTCATGACGACACCGCCGGCGATCCCGGCCCGATAACTGCGAATACCGGCTGCATCCACGGCAGAGGCAAAGGCGCCATAGGCCGGACGCTCCACCGATGCAGAAACCGCCGTCAGGTCACCGCCCTGCAAACGGTGCCTGACCTGCACACTGGGGTAGCCGGCCTTGCCCAGCACCCTCAGTCGTGCGTCGACCACCGCTTCCTCATCCCGTGCCTTGCTGGCTTCCAGACTGCCCCGGGTCCGGGGCCTGGACGATAGGGGCATTTCCAGACTGGCCAGGGTCAGGCCATCGCTGTCAGGTTTCAGCTGTTCCGTATGGGAAAGGCGAATGCGGAGTTGGCGGCGGATGTGGAAGTAGACGCCGGTGGTCAGGGCTGTGCGTACCGGAGCATTGTCCGGGTCCCGGTACTGGAAACCAAAGCGCAGGCCCACGCCTTGCCAGGGCTGGCCAGCGACACTGCCAATCCACTGCTGGAAGCCGTCGGTATCCTGTGGCGTGGTGTCGAGTGATGGCGTAAAGCCATTTTGTTGCTGTTCGTAGGAAAGCGCATAGCTGTAGCCACGGTACTGATTGCTGAGCGTGGCGGCAGCGGCCCAGGGTTGGTCTGCATCGGGCAGGTCCCTGGAGGTGGCAAGATGGGTCTGCAGGGCGCCCACATTGGGGATGGTGGTTTGTGCGAAGACCCCGCCATTGACGTGTTGCTCTGACGCGGCGGCTGCGCCGACCCCCAGGGTCAGCCAGCGGTTCATGCCTCTGCGATAGCTGAACGATGACACGAGTTGGTCGTAGTCGTTGCTGAACCCCTGACGCTGCAGGCCAGCGGAAATTTCGAAATCATCAAAGCCCTGCCGCAGTTGACCCACGGTGAAGTAGGAGGGAATTTCCAGAATGCTGATGGTGCCATCCGCCTCTCTGACGGTGAGCGTCTGGATGGTATTGCTGAACAGTGGCTGGTTGATGACATCAACGGGGCCGGGAGGTACTTGGTAGCCACTGCCGAAATAGGCATTGCCGATGACTTCCGGTTGGTCCAGCCCCCGCTGAGCGAGCAGTAGCTGTGCCTGGGTATCGACGATGGCCTGGAAATCGACTACCGGCCCGGTAACCAGGTCGGGGCGGGTGGCGTAATTCCGCGTGATCTGAAAACCGGCCAGTGCGGTGCCGGTACGCCACGGGGTGCGTGCGGCAAAAGCATCGCCAATGCGGAAGGTCGTGGTTTCTTCCGGGCTGTCGAATTTCCAGAAAGTGGCGATGCGTTGCGTAACGGTGTCATCGCCGATGGCATACCCGGAATGCTGGCTTTGCAATACTCCCCAGTCGCCGAATACGCCGAGGCCGAGAAAACCATTGTAGGCCGTATCAGTGTTTTCGGTCTGACTGGCAGTGACATTATAGTTCACAAAGCCACCGGTCTGCGGATCCCCCAGCTTTGCTCGTGGGGTTTGCGTCGACATATCAATGCGGGTACGACAAAAGTTGTCGGCAGCAACACTCAAAGTCAGGGTCTGATTGCCCTCATCAATGTGCAGCTCAATACCGCTTTGCTGGTCCAGGCGCCGATAGCGTCGCTGGTCAACGGTAACGATCGGGCTGGCTTCCAGACCACAGAGTCTTGCCTGGCGAAGGTCCTCGGTGAGCGCAAGCACAGCCCCGCAGCGGTCACGGAGAATAAAGTGTTCTCCCAGATCCCGACCATTGACCAACCATTTCAGCAATCGCATGGACGAGCCATCATTGGCTGTCATTGCCTGCCGTGGATTGTCGCAATCGGAATGCGGGTTTGTGGAATCGGCCAAGGCGGTCTGGAAAGCCGCGATGCTGAAGTAAAAAAGTACCAGAGCCCCTGTGGGTGTCAGGGACCTTTTTTGTTTTCTGGCTCTCCCAGCCATACGGTCCCTCTTTCATCAAACCCCTGTTTTCGATACCCGTAAAAATCGGTACGCAGACGGAGCTGGGCGTTGGCCGGAGCGTTGACTTGCCATTCCCGGGTCTGGTTGGCAAAGACATAGGGAAATCCCTGGACTGGCTGAGTCGACTGAGCCAATAGATCCTTTTTCTTCAGATCATCACGGTCGGCGTTGCCACGGAAGGCATCCAGACCAATGACCCGGAAGTTGGCACTGCCGGAATTGCTGACGCGCACGGACCAGATACCGTCCTGATGCCGGCTTTCAATGCGCGGCTCGGGCTCAATGCCGTCAGGTGACACGAACACCGGCAGACCAATGCGGACCGCCATGTTGGCGCCCCCGGATTGCTGTGCCCGGGCAGCAGTATCCTGCAGGTATAACCGATAGGCTGTCTCGCTGGTGGGCATGTCCTGCATGTAACGCAGGCGGATCACCTGACGTCCACCAGGGGCCAGCATCAAAATGGGGGGGAGACGAAGATGTCATGACTGGGGGTCAGGTTGTCCCGGTCTCCTTCCTGTTGCCACCGCATCACCGAGGTCTGCAGAGTAACGGTCTGCTGACTGTTGTTCTCGATGCTGAGCTGGGTGGTCTGGTTGTTGTCATCGAATTGCACCCGCAGAGGCGTGATGCGGAAGCTGCCGGCTTGTACGGGACAAGCCAGCAGCATCGACAACAGAACAACCAGCAGACGCGAGCAAGAGGCCAGGTGGCCCCCGGTTCTGGCAACGGGCATCCAGAACTCCTCAGAATTCCACTGTGGCAGTCAGGACGTCCGTATAGTTGCCGGCGACAACAGTATTGCCGGTCTGGTCACCGGGGATGCTGCCGATGGAGGTGTAGACACCGGTGAAGAGGTTAACCAGGCCCAGTACATCCTGGCTGACCACGGTTTCTGTGAAGCTCAACTCGTAGTTGACCTGGTTGGTGGTGGCGACTGCACCACCGCCCACGCCATCCATAATGCTGGTGAGAATCGGTCCCTGGGAACCTGCGGTCGTTGTGGTGGTGAAATTCACTGAGCCGCCGGTCACTCTCGGTCCTTCCAGGGTGACGCTGACCGGCGTCGTGGTACAGGCCACGTAAACGCCGGGTACGGTTAATGCTTGTGCTGTCAGTGGATCCAGAATGGCAGCCAGCGCGGTATTCAGTGTGGCAATGGGAGTGTTCAACTCCAGAGTGTCGTCATTGCCTGCGCCACCATCTGCTCCGGCATTCGGGTGCGCATCGTTACCGGTCACGGCATTGCCGGTGGCGGTATTGGCAGTGATCACGTTATTGACCCCGCCCGACGGAATGGGGGCGGAAAGCACGCCGAAGTCAGTACCGATGGCGGCCACATCGCAGGCATCCGCCAGGGTGACGATGTTGGTCATGGTATTGGTGACGGCCGAGGCATTCATGGAGGCGGCCATCAGGATGGAGCCGAAACTGGCCAGAGGGATATGTTTTTTCATCAGAACAAGCTCCTTGTTTGCTGTCTTCCCATTGTGTCTGTCCGCTGCCGGTACCCAAGAAGGCTATCGCCAGTCGGTGTGCTTTTGCGCATCGCTAAAACACAAAAAAGTGATCTATTTCACAAATAGCATACTGCGATTATTGAATAGAAAAATAGTTAAAGATTGTTGATTTGGTATGAATGGTGTTCGTCTAGGACTGTCTGCGGGTTAGGAAGTACTGTCGTGCTTGTTGGGGCATCGGGCCGGACAAGGGTGCCCGGCCCGGAAGGGCAGGATCAGGGCAGTACCGTATCCATGCGGTGTTCCAGATTCTGAATCCGCTCGTCCAGATCCGCATCGGTTTCTGTTTGAACGAACGGGTTTTCGGTACCGAAGTTGGCCAGCAGGTACTCTGCCAGGGCGTCCTGCTCGCTGCCAGGGTCGGCAAAAGTGGCGGCATTGCTGCCTTCCGCCGGGAGGACTTCGCTGTTCAGGTCCAGACGGTTCTCCAGCGGAAAGTCGAACGGATAGCCATCACCGCCCAGGCCGTTGCCGCCCTCCGTGGCGAGAAAGCCCAGGGTTACCAGCCGGAACGTGCGGTTGGCATCGCCAACCACGCTGCCGTTCTCTACCACCGTGTCAGCGACGGCACCATTCTCGTCCAGCACCACCAGATTGCGAACACGCTGTCCGGCCTGGTCCGTGGCGTCGCCGTTCAAGGTGCTCAGTCGGGCGGGTTGTGTTGGATCAAAACTGAAGCGCAGGCCGGCTACCTGGGGGAACTGACCCGCGACGCTTTCCACCTTTGCGACCGCATGCTCCAGCAGCTGATGCAGTTCCGTGGCGGTCACATCCCCCACGGTGAGGGTGTTGTTGAAGCGCAGGGATCCTTCCAGATCGAACTGGGAAATGTCGCCGCTGGCCTTGCCAGCACTCTCGTTGGGCGCGGGCGGGAAAAATTCCAGTTCGTCAGCAGAGGTGGAACCGGGCGGGTAAGCGAAATAGCCGATATCGTCACGGATACCGCCGCCATTCTTGATGGAGACCTGCACGGTGGCGTCATACTCGCGGGCAATCCACAGGTTGGCATCGGCGGTTAGGTTGCCCAAATTGGTTTCCTGGCTACGCACCTGGCTGCGGCGGCCGTCCAGATACACGCTGGTATGCCCCAGGATATTGCCATCCCGCGCAGCCAGCACCTGATTCAGGGCATCGACGATAGTAGTGACGTCACTGTTGATGGCGGCTCCTTCCGCCATGGCGGCGTCCGCCACATAGGCACCGTTGATGGTGTCGTCCAGGTTGTCAGTGAGTAGCACGCCGCTGTCGTCAAACTGGGCCACCAGTCGACCCAGATATTTGTAATCGCCGTCCGTGTTGACCACCAGTACCGGCTCGTCGCTGGCGGAGTGGAACATCAGCGGGTAGGTGTCCTGGGCGGTATCGCCATCCCGCAGACGATCATTGTCGTCCGCCAGCAGAGTGTTGGAGCCACCGGCGACGATGATATCCACGCCATCCAGCAGGGTGGCCAATTCCTTCTCGATGCTGATGGTCTGCATATGGGCGAGCAGGATGATCTTGTTGATGCCGGCGTCTTCCAGGGCATCCACCGCCGGCTGAATCTCCGCGGCCAGGGCGACATTGCCGCCGCTGGCCGGCTTGATGGTAATGTCGCCGGTACTGGTGATATTGCCCAGTGCCGGTGTGGAGGCGCCGATGATACCGATGGTCTCGCCGTCGACCTCCAGGCTGCCATAGCCAGCCAGCGCGCCGTTGGGCAGGGTGTCCAGCGGCTGTCCATCTTGTTGCACCGCGCCTGCCAGGTTGGCATCCGTGGTGAAGTCCAGGTTGGTGCTCAGGTAGGGAAACGCTGCACCGGGGTAGTTGCCCTCCATACCGATAATGCCGGCGAAGGCCTCGGTGCCGCCATCCAGATCGTGGTTACCGACCACGCTGGCCTGTAAGCCCAGTGCATTCACCAGCGCGATATCTGCGCGGCCATTGCCGGCAACCGCAATGCCCGGCACCACTGACATGCTGTTATCGGCAGCAGCAAAGTAGCGGGGGCCGGGGATGTAGTTGTCGCCAGAACTGAGTACCAGGGTGTTGTCCGGGTACTCGCTACGCAGTTTGTCGAGGACAGCGGAGAAGGGGCCCACGTTCTGCAGGGCGCCGGTGGCACCGTCCATGTCCGCGAAGTGCAGTAGCTGCAGGGTATAGGGGGCGGTGGTATTGCCGCCGTTATCGTCTGTGTTGCGGTTGTTGTCACTGTCGCCACCGCAGGCTACCAGGATGGCGGCGGCGGTGGTGGTCAGTGCCCAGCGGGAAATCAGGGTCATGGTCGGGGTCCCGGTTGCTGAATTGGCGTGAGGCCTCAGCAAACCAGCAGGGGATGACCACGGGGTGACAGGACAACAACGATTTGGTGATCCTGAAAAGAAAAACGGGCCCGTCACCTGACGATGACGGGCCCGTGCTCCCTGGTCCAGAGGGAGGTAAGGGTCAGGACTGCGGGGTGCGAATCACCAGCAGCCGTTCTTCGGTCATGTCGTTGATGGCCCAGCGGATGCCTTCGCGGCCCAGGCCGGAATCCTTCACGCCACCATAGGGCATGTTGTCTACCCGCCAGCTGGGGACGTCGCCGATGACCACGCCGCCCACGTCCAGTTCGTCCCAGGCTTTCTGGGCCTTGTACAGGTCGCGGGTGAAGATGCCGGCCTGCAAGCCAAACTTGGAATCGTTGACCGTCTTGAGCGCCTCATCAAAGTCGCTGAAGCGGCTGACCACGGCCACCGGGCCGAAGGCTTCCTCTTCCACGATGTTGGTGCCCTTGGGGGCATTCTCCAGCAGAGTGGCTTCCAGCATGGCGCCATCACGCTTGCCGCCCACCAACAGTGTGGCACCGGCATCCACGGCTTCATTGACCCAGCTTTCCAGGCGCTTGGCTTCGCCTTCGGAAATCACCGGGCCGATAAAGGTGTCTTCGTCTTTCGGATCGCCCATTTTCAAGGCGGCGGTTTTCTCTACCAGTTTGGTTTTCAGCGCGTCGTAGATGGCATCGTGAATCAGGATGCGCTGCACGCCGATGCAGCTCTGGCCTGACTGGTAGAAGGCACCGAAGACGATGCGGTTCACCGCGTCTTCCAGGTCGGCATCCTCATCCACGATCACCGCGGCGTTGCCGCCCAGTTCCAGAATCACCGGCTTCTTGCCAGCGCGGGCTTTCAGGTCCCAGCCCACATCCGGGCTGCCGGTGAAGCTGAGCAGCTTGAAGCGCTCGTCGGTGGTGAACAGGTCGGCGCCTTCGCGGTGGCAGGGCAGGATGGAAAACGCGCCCTTGGGCAGATCGGTTTCCGCCAGCACTTCCCCGATGATGATGGCGCCGATGGGCGTGCGGCTGGCCGGCTTAAGGACAAAGGGGCAGCCGGCGGCGATGGCCGGGGCGACTTTGTGGGCAGCCAGGTTCAACGGGAAGTTGAACGGGGAAATAAAGGAGCACGGGCCGATGGGCACGCGCTTGACCATCCCCCGATAGCCTTTGGCGCGGGCGGAAATTTCCAGGTTGGGCATCTCGCCGTCGATGCGTACGGCTTCTTCGGCGGCGACCCGGAAGGTATCAATCAGCCGGCCCACTTCGCCGCGAGCATCCTTGATCGGTTTGCCCGCTTCGATGCACAGGGCGAGGGCCAGTTCTTCATAGCGCTCTTCGAAGCGTTTCACGCAGTGATAGAGAATCGCCTGGCGCTCGTAGGGCGCCAGTTTTGCCATGGCGGCGGCGGCCTTGTCGGCGGCATCGATGGCCTGGTCGATGGTGGCTGCATCGGCCATGGCCACGCGGGTGGCTACCTCACCGCTGTACTTGTCGGTCACGTCCAGGTCCTGGTTGGCGAAGACCGCTTCGTTAGCCAGGTAGTAGGGGTAGGTATCTTTTAGCATGTCGGTTCCTTGATGGCGTGGTTGGGGGCCATGAGGTTGTCGCTGGCTACGTACTCTCTGAGAGTCACTACGTGGTGCCGGGCTTTTCGCGATGCAAGCATCGCTTCTCACAGGGGCTTACTCTCTGTGGGAAGTCATGCTTGCATGACGAAGACCGCGGCACCTGACATCACAGCTTGCTGCTCAGCTCACGGATTTCCTGATTGAGAATCCGGTTGTTGTCGCTGTAGTTCACCCGGCAGTCGATCACATGGACGCCGCCGGCCTTGTAGCACTCCTCCACCAGCGGCGCGAGGCCGGCGGTGGATTCCACGCGGTGGCCGTTGGCGCCGTAGGAGCGTGCGTATTCCACGAAGTCCGGGTTCTGGAAATCCAGGCCGAAATCATGGAAGTCCATATCGCTTTGCTTCCACTTGATCATGCCGTAGCCGTCATCGCGCAGGATCAGTACCACAATATCCAGGTTCAGGCGCACGGCGGTTTCCAGCTCCTGACTGTTCATCATGAAGCCGCCGTCTCCCACGATTGCCATCACGCGACGGTCCGGGTACACCATCTTGGCAGCCATGCCGGAAGGCAGGCCGGCCCCCATGGTGGCCAGGGCGTTATCCAGCAGCACGGTGTTGGGCTGGGTGGCCGGGTAGTTGCGGGCAAACCAGATCTTGTACATGCCGTTGTCGAGGGTGAGGATGCCGTCCTCGGGCATGATGCGACGGATTTCATCCACCAGTCGCTGGGGGCGAACCGGGAAGCTGTCATCCTGAATGCCCTCACGGATATGCTTCTGCAGGGCATCGCGAATGCGATGGAAGTCGGAGAAGCTCCAGTGCTCCTGGGGCTCCAGGCGTTCCTTGAGCTGCCACAGGCTGTTGGCGATGTCACCGATGACTTCGATCTGCGGGAAATAGACCGGATCCACCTGAGCAGAGTTGAAGTTGATGTGAACCACCTCGGCACCGCCGGGGCGCATGAAGAAGGGCGGTTTCTCTACCACGTCGTGGCCCACGTTGATGATCAGGTCCGCCTGGTCAATGGCGCGGTGAACGAAGTCACCATCGGAGAGCGCCGTGTTACCCAGGAAATGGGCGCCGGTTTCGTCGACCACGCCTTTCCCCATCTGGGTGGTAATCACCGGGATGCCCAGCTTTTCCACAAATTGGCGCAGCATCTTGCTGGTCAGCTTGCGGTTGGCGCCGGCACCGGCCAGCAGCAGGGGTTTGCGCGCCCCCTGGATGGCTTCAATGGCCTTGCAGATGGCCTTGTCTTCGGCAATCGGGCGGCGGGTAGCGCTGGGCTCGGTCACCGGCATGGTGGAGTGTTCCCGGGCGATATCTTCCGGCAGCTCCAGGTGGGTGGCGCCGGGGCGCTCTTCCTGGGCCAGGCGGAAGGCCTCGCGGATACGGGTGGGGATGGAGTCGCCGCTCACCACCTGCTTGGTGAATTTGGTCAGCGGGCGCATCATGTCGACCACATCGATGATCTGGAACTGCCCCTGCTTACTGGTCTTGATCGGCTTCTGCCCGGTGATCATGACCATGGGCATGGCGCCCAGCTGGGCGTAGGCGGCGGCGGTCACGAAGTTGGTGGCGCCGGGGCCCAGGGTGGACATACACACGCCGGCCTTGCCGGTGAGACGTCCATAGGTGGAGGCCATAAAGCCGGCGGCCTGCTCGTGACGGGTAATCACCAGTTTGATTTTCGAGCCGCGCAGGGACTCCAGCAGGTCCAGGTTTTCTTCACCGGGAATGGCGAAGACGTGTTCAACCCCTTCCGCTTCCAGGGCGCGTACGAACAAATCTGATGCTTTCATGGTTCTCTGTCTCCGGTTTGATCCCGATATCGGCTTGTGGCCGTCAGCGGGCGTCCACGATGCGTGGCTGTAAAATTCATCGCGGTTAATGCAAGGATGATGCCGCCTTTTCCTCGTCTTGGTGCAGAAAAGTTGATCCAATATGGTGCGCCACCCTTGCCAGGGGCTTCACTATAGCGCGCCTGGGTACCGGTTAGGTATGGGCTGAGCTGATCTCTTTCATTAACAAATATGATATTGGCCCGGGTCCACGGTAGAGTTTGCGCAAAGGAGCAATGCTATGAAAAAAGTCTGGTTGGTCGGGGCCGTGTCGCTGTTGGGTTTGCTCGTTGTCGGCGTCGCCGGTGTGCATCGCTGGTTTAATCCGCCACCGCCGCCGGTACAGCTTTTTACCAACGGTACCATTTTGACCATGGATGATCGCCAGCCCCAGGTCGATGCCATGCTGGTCAAACGCGGGGAAATCGTAGCCCTGGGGGACAGTGCCTCGCTGCGCGAGCAGGTGAGCCGAGATGTACAGGTGGTGGACCTGGAAGGCGGCGTGCTGATGCCCGGCTTTATCGAGGCCCACGGCCATTTCCCCGGAGAAGGACTGTCGGCGGTGGCGGTGGATGCCAACAGTCCGCCCATCGGCGATCTGGACAGTATTGAAACCCTGCTGGAGCGCCTGCGTACCCTGGCAAAGCGCCGCCCCAACGGTACCTTGTTGGCTTACGG
>JAZAJX010000205.1:0-18820 GCA_036230225.1 Pseudomonadota bacterium
GCCTGACTGGCCATTGATAAGTACCGTCACATTGGAATGGCTGAGCCGGCCGATGGCACGAAACACTTCCTGCATGGCCGGGGCCTCACCGATGATTTCGGTGGGCTCCTCTTCCACCGCCGCCGGCAGCTCACCTCGGGATTCCTCTCGATGCTTGATGGCACGGCGTACCAACGCCACTGCCTCGTCAACATCAAACGGCTTGGGCAGGTACTCGAAGGCCCCACCCTGATAGGACGCCACTGCCGAATCCAGATCCGAGTGAGCGGTCATGATGATCACTGGCAGATCCGGGTTCTTGCGCTGCAAGATCTTGAGCATGCGCAGACCGTCGGTACCCGGCATGCGCACATCGCTGATCAGCACCTCCGGTTCCTGCCCGCCCTCTTCCAGGGTGTTGAGGGCCTCGTCCCCGTCCTCAAAACAGGTCACCGCGTAACCTTCCTGGCTCAGCGCCTTTTCCAGCACCCAGCGAATGGAACGGTCATCGTCTACTACCCATACGGTTACGCTCATGACCCGCCTCTCCCTGCTATCTCTGCGTTGTGTTTTTTCACGGCTACATCGGCGCTCATGGCTGCTTTATCGACGCTCATGGCTGTTCGCTCTCCGTTACTTCCGGCTGCTCCATTGGCAGCAAAATACTGAATACGGTCTTGCCCGGTACGCTCTCGCACTCGATCAGCCCCTGATGCTGGCTGATGATGGACTGGGCAATAGACAAGCCCAGCCCGGTTCCACTGGCCCGGCCACTGACCATGGGATAGAACAGGGTTTCCTGCACATCCGGGGCAATGCCAGGGCCGTTATCAATAATGTCCACCCGCAGCACCAGCCGGTGGCGCTGGGAACCGATGGTGAATTGCCGCAGTACCCGGGTGCGCATCACAATGCGGGCATCTTCCGTATGCGACTCCAGCAATGCCTGGGTGGCATTGCGGATAATGTTGAGCAATACCTGGATCATCTGATCCCGGTCGGCGATGACATCCGGCAGACTGATATCGTAATCCCGCCAGATCGCCACCCCTTCCGGGTGCTCCGCCAACAACAACTGACGCACATGCTCCAGACACTCATGCACATTGACCGGTTTGAATTCCGGCGGCTTGCGCGGTCCGAGCATGCGATCCGCCACGGTACGAAGGCGGTCGGCCTCGTCGATGATCACCTTGGTGTATTCGGTCAGCTCCGGATCCGGCAAGGCGCGCTCGAGTAATTGCGCCGCCCCACGAATCCCGCCAAGCGGATTCTTGATCTCATGAGCCACCCCCCGCACCAGAGCCCGGGTCGCCTGGTGGGCATGGATCAGCGCCTCTTCCCGGGTAATCCGCAACAACCGGTCCAGGGACTGCATTTCCACCAATAGACACAACGGCTGCCCAGGCTCATTGATGGGACTGACGGAATAATCCACGGTGATCTCATGACCCGGCGCCACCGCCAGCCGAGCCTCGCGCCGGGTAAAGGGGTGCTCGTCCTGCATACACTGGCGCAGAGCCACCCTCGCCTCCTCATCATCGAAGAAGTAATCCGGGAGAGGTTGCCCAAGAGCACGGCTGACACTGGTCGCCAGCAGCATTTCCGCCGCCGGATTCAGGTAGCGGACCTGCAACTCGTGATCGAGCATGATCACCGCGGTGCGCAAGTGATCGAGTAAACGTTTGTGCAAGGTGACACCACCCATCAACTGTTGGCCCATAACAGGGCATAAGCAATTATCAGGCCACCTCTGAATCGCACAGAGACGCACGACTTCAGGTCGTTAACAGAGGGAACGAAGCCCGGTGATGAACAGTGTAGCGGGATAGGGAGAGGGGGCGCACCTTTTTGGTGCGTTACCGGGGAGCCAGAACAGGGCGCTGCCGGGACGGCGTTGCGGGCGAACCTGTCGTAGCTCGCGCTCCGCCGCGCGCAGGCGCCCCCGTGGATGCCGAACCACCGGTCTGGGCGGCATCCGCGCGACCTGCAGGCTTACCGATCGTATTCGGACCGGCCACCGCACCCGCCCCATTACTCAGATTCTGCACCGTCGTGCGATGCAGGTAGACCGTCACAGGCGAGGAGGCAATCAATACCTCTCCCTCGGCATCCAACACTTTCACCACCAGGGAATGGGAGCCGCGAATCATGGGATTCAGCGCCAAACCCGGCTGCTCCTCCCCATTATCGAAAAGCACCAGGCGGTGCCCATCCTGCAGGGACGGCACCAGGTCCACCTCCACCGGCACCGGCTCCATGGGGTTTCGGATCGTGCTTTCCGGCTCGGGACTGGTGATCACCAGGGTGCGGTATGCTTCAGCCAATTCCTTTTCATTACTGCCGGCATTCCCTTCTGGTAATGTCACTCGCTTCATCGGCACCGCATTGGGCTTACGCAGCTGCACCTCTTCCGACGCGCTTTCCTGCGACGGCTGGTCACTGAAAATCACATTGCCATTCTCATCCACGGAACGGTAAATTTTGCTCTCCGCCGCCGGGTCCGGCTGTGTTTGTGCAGGCACCTGCGCAGAAAAAACCAACAGGCCCGCCAGGAGCAGCATTCCGTTATTTGTCATCATCGCCTCCCATGCCCATTCCCATGATTCTCCCCTGTCCACGAGAATCCGGAAAGGGCCAAATGCACAAATTAGCGCTTGCAGACAGAATAGCACAGGCAAAAAAAAGCCCCCGGCAAGCGGGGGCTTTTTCTCAGTTTAGATCCACCAGGGATTAAACAGAGTAGTACATGTCGAACTCGACCGGATGCGGAGTCATGTTGAGACGCTCGATCTCACCACGCTTCAGGCTGATGTAGCCTTCCAGCATATCCTTGGAGAACACGTCACCTTCCATCAGGAAGTCCATGTCCGCTTCCAGGCAATCCAGAGCCATGGTCAGAGTGTGAGCCACGGTCGGGATGTCTTTGGCTTCTTCCGGCGGCAGATCGTACAGATCCTTATCCATCGCATCGCCCGGGTGCAGCTTGTTCTTGATACCGTCCAGACCGGCCATCAGCAGTGCCGCGAAGCACAGGTAGGGGTTGGCAGACGGATCCGGGAAGCGCGCCTCGATACGACGGGCTTTCGGGCTGCTCACGAACGGAATACGGATGGAAGCGGAACGGTTACGGGCAGAGTAGGCCAGCATTACCGGGGCTTCGAAACCGGGCACCAGACGCTTGTAGGAGTTGGTGGAACCGTTGGTGAAGGCGTTGATCGCGCGAGCGTGCTTGATGATACCGCCGATGAAGTACAGCGCTTCGTCGGACAGGCCAGCGTAGCCGTCGCCAGCGAACAGGTTCTTGCCATCTTTGGCCAGAGACACGTGCACGTGCATACCGGAGCCGTTATCACCGATCAGCGGCTTGGGCATGAAGGTAGAGGTCTTGCCGTAGGCGTGTGCCACGTTGTGCACGCAGTACTTCAGGATCTGTACTTCGTCAGCCTTGGCGGTCAGGGTGTTGGCGCCAACACCGATCTCACACTGGCCCGCAGTGCCCACTTCATGGTGGTGCACTTCGATTTCCAGACCCATCTGCTCCATGGCGGAACACATGGCGCCACGCAGGTCGTGCAGGCTGTCTACCGGCGGAACCGGGAAATAGCCGCCTTTCACACCCGGACGGTGACCGATGTTGCCACCTTCGAAATCTTCGTGGGATACCCACGCCGCTTCTTCGGAGTGAATGTTGTACATGGCGCCCTGCATGTCGGACTTCCACTGTACGGAATCGAATACGAAGAATTCCGGCTCCGGACCAAACAGGGCGGAATCAGCGATACCGGTGGACTTCAGGTACTCTTCGGCACGCTTGGCAACGGAACGCGGGTCGCGCTCGTAGCCCTGCATGGTAGAAGGCTCAACGATGTCACAGCGCAGGTTCAGGGTGGCCACGTCGGTGAACGGGTCCAGGACCGCAGTGGAATCGTCAGGCATCAGGATCATGTCGGACTCATTGATGCCTTTCCAGCCAGCGATGGAGGAACCATCGAACATTTTGCCGTCCTGGAAGAAATCGTCATCGATTTCGCCCACGGGGAGGGTTACGTGCTGCTCCTTACCACGGCTATCGGTGAAGCGCAGGTCCACCCATTTCACATCATTTTCTTTGATCAGCTTGAGGGTCTTTTCAGACATTGTCGTGCGTCCTCCTAAGGAACAGCGGGTTTGTCTCTGGCTCGTTGCCCCGCCCCGCAACAGGGCAGAACAGAGAGCCGGTATTCTCGGCCACCAGGCCTGCTTTGCCAATAGGGAGGCAAATACCATGCCAGCCCTTTTTTAGCGCATTTGCCGCCTAAGAACGGGAAAAGGCGAAAAATACGCCCACAGAAAGAACCATTATGGTGCACTGCACCATGATTGCGCACTAAAATAGTGCGCCATTATCCTCGCCGACTCTCAGGATCACAAAGACTTCGTTACCAGCTTCCCCGGTCTCCAGTACGTCATGGCCATTGATACGACACCAGGCGGGGATGTCATTCAAGGAACCCGGATCGGTACTGATGACCCGCAGGCAGTCGCCCGTGGCAAGGGTACGCACTTTATTCTGTGTCTTGATGACCGGCATCGGGCACAACAGTCGCCGGGTATCCAGCTCATGGATTACCTCTGTCATGACGTCTCCTTACCCCACATTCCAGGAAAGCGGCACATCCTCCGGGAGCGCCGGCTTCACCGTGACCTGGCGAGCCACGCCATCCGGCTGGCGGACTTCCAGAGTCACCTCATCCAGAACACGCCCTTTGGAGTAACGAGCCACGACGGCCGCAGCCTGCTTCAACTCGTCGTCACTCTCGAACGTGCCATCCACCAGCGCCAACGGCCCCGGACAACTCACCGTGGTGATACTGGTGAACTGGTAACGGTAACCTTCCAGGAAACGGTTTTCCCCTTCCTCACGGCTGATGATCAACTTGTAATTGGGCTGCGGGCGAAGGTGGCGACCCACTTTCAACAGCATGATGTCGTCGAGCTCGTAGCGGCGTTCATTACGAGCCTTCCACAGGTCGGCCAACTTGTTGGAGTAGGACTCATCGGTCAGGAAGCAGCAACCGCCTGCGGGCTGAGCAAAATCATCCAGCCCGAATTTTTTCGCCAGCGCCATTTGCGGCTTGCGATTACGGCCAGAGAAATCGTAGAGAGCCTCGCGATCGACCCACCCTTCGCGTTCGGGCAAGGTCGCCGGCAGGTTCTTGGCACACAGCGGCCGCAGCAGTCGATCATCGGCGCCGGATTCCTGGCTGATGATGGGCATGGTCTCCTTGCGCTGGCTCTTGGGACGTTGCCCGATGACCTCGCCGGTAATGATGAAGTCGAATCCACGATCGCCGGCAAACTCACGCGCCTTGTTAATCATCAAGGTAGCCTGATTGACCATGAAGATCTTGCAATCCAGACAAGGGTTCAGGTTGGCGCCGTAACCGTGCTTGGGGTTGAGCACCACATCCTTGTACTCCTCGGAGATATCAATGATGTGCATCTTGATGCCAAGCTGCTCGGCCACCCACAGGGCGTTATTGCGCTTCTCCTTGTCCTTGTCTTTCTTGCGGATGGCATGGGTATGCCCTTCCACACAAAAGCCGGTGAAGAAGTTGACGCCTTCCACCTCGATTCCCTGCTCCTGCATCACTTTCACTGCCAGCATGGAGTCCAGCCCGCCGGAAACCAGAGCGACGGCGCGACGCTGAATCGATTGGGTTGCCTGTGTCATGTGAAAAAACCTGCTTGCCTTGTTGGGCGCTCAAAAATTGGGCGGCGAAGTATATCAACGGTACCCTCTCGACGCACCCTTCACACGGGACCGACTGTCACCGGAGGGTAATATCCCTGAGGCAGACTCGTGGCACTCGACGCCCTAACCGGAATCCATGCGCCCCCGTATCCTGATTCGTCTGCTGCTCTTGCTGATGGCTGCCGCCTGTCTGGGCTGGTGGTGGCATACCCCCCATGGCCCCTGGCTGATGCACACAACCCCTCTGGCCGGGCAACGGGTCTGCGTGATCGGGGACGGCGGCTGGGGCAATGCGCCGTCAATGGCCGTGGGTCGCGCTCTGGTTATGCTGGAATGCGATCAGATACGCTATCTCGGCGATCTGGTCTATCCGGACGGCATTACCGGTCCGCACGACCCGCTCTTGACCGAGCGCTTCTTTGCCCCGCTGGGACCGGCGCTGGATGCCGGCATCCCGGTTTACCTGGTGCTCGGCAACCACGACTGGAAGCAGAATGCGGACGCCTGGCTGACCATCGCCAGGAAACATCCGCTCATCTACCTTCCCCATTATTACTACTTCGAACAATGGCCGGATGCTTGCGCCTTCAGCCTGGAAACCACCTGGTTCGAGAAATGGTACTACTTCCGGCGCCAGGGCAGCTGGCTGTCACAGGCACTGGACACCGCACACCATCACCATTGCCGCTTCAGTCTGGCCTTTTCCCATCACCCCATGGTCAGCTCCGGCTCCCATGGCAATGCCGGGGAAATGATGGGCCTGCATCTGCATGACAAGCTGATCGGCCGGCTCGACCTGCTACTGGGCGGTCACGACCATATCCTGTCTGATGAAGGGGAGTATCAGGGCACCCGGCAACTGATCTCCGGGTCCGCCAGCATCAACAATGATCTGGGCCCATCCAGCGACAACCAGCGATTCACACGCGCCACCCATGGCCTGGTAACGCTGGACTTTCGCGACGACGGCAACAGCATGCGTGCCGACTATCGCTTCTACAGTGTATTGGGGAGCCCCGATGACCCGCTGATCACCCTGCTCTGGCAGGGAGAGCAACGCGGTCAGGGCGTCAGGGAGTAGGTGCGGGCGACGGCGTTTCTGCCACCGGCACCGGGCCGGCCACCGCAAAATGCTTTTTGGAGAAGGCAATACGCTCGGCAGCCGGCCGTTTGACATTACCCAGGCTGTCGAGATGGTCTTCCACTATCTTGCAGCGACGCAGCAGGCCATCATCCATGGCGATCTGGATATTCAGCCCGGGGCGGGCATTCAACTCCAGCATCATGGGCCCGAACTCCCTGTCCATGACCAGATCCACCCCCAGATAACCGAGGCCGGTCAGGTCATAGCAACGGGCCGCCAGCTCCAGGCATTCCTGCCAGTCCGGCACCGTCAGCCCGGCCACCGCATTGGCGGTATCCGGATGGCGCTCAATCCGCTGGTTGTGCCAGGTGCCGCCCAGGGTCACGCCACTGGAGAGATCCAGCCCCACACCGATAGCGCCCTGGTGCAGGTTGGCCTTGCCCTGGGACTGCCGAGTGGGCAAACGCAGCATGGCCGCCACCGGGTAGCCCTGCAACACAATGATGCGGATATCCGGCACCCCCTCGAAACTGATGCGATTGAACAGCTCGGTGGAGCGCACCCGGTATTCGATCAGGGCCTGGTCACGGTGACCGCCCAGGGAATAAATGCCGGAGATAATGCCGGAGATGTGGTGCTCCAGCTCTTCGGTGGTGACGATCCGCCCGGAAGCAGATCGAAAATAATCCTCGAAGCGGTCGGCGATCACCATGATCCCGTCACCCCCCGCCCCCTGGGCCGGTTTGATCACGAAATCCCGGTGGGTCTCCACCACCCGATGCAGGGTGGAAATCCCCTGCTCCGTGGCGATGGCGCCATACAGCTCCGGCACCCGGATACCGGCATCCAGCGCCATCTGTTTGGTCTGCAGCTTGTCATCCACCAGGGGATACAGGCTGCGCTTGTTGTAGCGCAGGATGTAGTCACCGTTACGCTGGTTGATCCCCATCACGCCACGAGCGCGCAGGGCCTTGCGGGTCTTCGACCAGAACATCTCAGTGCCCCACCATGGCCCGGAAGCGCATTAGCTCGGTAAGACGATAGCCGCGATAATGCCCCATCAGCACCATCACTGCCGCCATGCACAGCAACACACCCGGGAAGGTAAAGACGAAATAGACCAGCGGTTGCCACACCATCAACAGATGACACAGCACGGCTGCCACCAAGGTACCCAGCGCCACCTTCAGGGATTGGGAACCACCCCGCTCTTCCCAGACAATGGAAATCCGCTCGATGACCATGGTCAGGATCACCATGGGGAACAGAGCGACGGACAGCCCCGAGGAAACACCCAGCTTGTAGCCCAGCAGACTGATCACTGCCATCGTGATCACGACGAAGGTGAGCACGATGGAAAGCCGCGCCAGCAACTGCAGCTTGAGGTGTTCCAGATAAGAACGCACCGACAAACCAATGGCGGTAATGAAGGTAAACAGCAACACCCCCCAGACCACCTGAGTCTCGCGGAAGGCCAGCGCAATCAGAACCGGCGTGAAGGTACCCAGTGTCTCCATGCCGACCAGGGACCGAATCAGCAATACCAGCAGCACCCCGACCGGGATCATCATCAAAATACGGAACAGTTGCTGGGACGGTAGCGGCAGCTCATACAGCGAGAAGTCGATAAAACTGCTGGCATCCTGCAAGCGCAGGGATTGGGCCAGCTGCAGGGCGCTCATCTCATTGCGGTGTACGCTCAGCGTCACGTTTGCCGAACGGCCGCCGTCGATATTCAGCAGAGAGTCATTGCCGCTCCACCACACCAGACGGTCCTCCGGCAGCCCCTGCTGACCATCCAGCGGGTTGAAGTACAGCCAGGTCTTGCCGTTATAGGTGCGCAGCCACAGCTCCGGCTGCTGCTCCTGAGCCTCCACCAGACGCAGGGTATGCACCGGCTGAGCCGGGATATGGGACATGGCCAACAGCAAATCCACCACACGGGCACGGTTCTCCGGGCTCACATCGCCACCCAGTAACAGCTGGACATTATCGTTTTCCAGCTCGTTGACTCGCTTGATGGTCTCACCAATAAAGGTTTCCACGTCGGCGGAATGCTGGCGAATCGGCTGTAGAAGCGCTTCGGCGGCCAGTTTTTCCGGGCCATCCAGCACCGGGGCCGGGCGGAATTGGGGCCCGGGTTCGTTTTCCCGGCTTTCCGCATAGCGAGGCGTCAGCATCAACCGGTAGTACAGGTACTGATTGCCCTCTGCCCGGCGAGCTGACCAGGTCACCTGCCGGTTACCCTTCTCCACATTGACGTTCACGCCATAGTTGTTGGAGATAAAGCTTTCGTTGAGGGTGGTATAACCGGTGCCCTGCGGCGGCACGAACATGCGCACCTTGATGGGCTTGTTGGACCGGGCAACAAAATTGACCTGGGCATCCACCACCCACACCGGGTCCTTCTCGTCCTGAGTCAGCGGCACCTTCTGTACCAGCAACTGGTACGCAATACTTCCACCGCCCAACAGTAGTAGGAACACGGCCAGAAACCGCGCCTGTAATTTGACAGACCCCATGTTATTGCGCCCCGGCAGCCTCCGTTGTCGTTGTTTCCATCTGATCCTCCTGACAACCCGGCCTGCCCACGGACATGGACAGCGACGGGTCCACCAGAGCACCCAACCCGGTCAGGGCGTCCGCCCCCACCAGCAGCGGGTAGCGAAACTCGCTGCGGTCAGTCAGGTTGACATCAATTTCCTGCCAACGGTCGCCCATGCAGACCGTCAACGTCACCACTGGGCGGCGGCTGAAATCCCGCTCACCATCCTGCACACTCTCTGCTCGGCGCTTGATCCGAACATGGCCCGACAGGGGCAGTTCCACATCATCCCACTGTTCCTGAGTGATTCCCCATTCCTCGCGGTCATCCCGGTCGATGGCTATATCAAACTCAACCATTTTCACACCGTCCCGCTCAAAGGTCTTTATGTAACGGGCGCTTAGAGAGGCGGAATCCGCCCCGGTATCCAGTTTGGCAGGCACTGTAATACCAAGCTCACGCAGGTGCACGCGTTCGTGCAATCCGAAGATCCGTTTGTTCGCCGGCGCCTCGGAGAGCGCGACAACGGGCAACAGTGCGGCCAACGGCACCAGGACAAATCGATTCATAACAACCTGATTATAAACGCATTATTACCGGATTATTGCAACCGGCAGCAGCGACGGACGGATGCTCTGACCCGTCCGCGATGAAATGGTTGCGCCATTCTAGGCGATCCGTTCCCCACTCGCTGGAACAACCGTAAAATTTTGAACCTTTTCACAATCATGAATGTTACGCGAAAGCCTGACCGACGGGCTATCACCTGTCGCCAGCGCTGCTATAATGCGCGCCCCCGCGGGATGCAAGCGCCTTTTCAGGGCCATCAGGCGGGGCCGAATCCACCCTGGAACCCGGCCCCTGGCGCATCTCGCCCATTTCTTAACGGAGCTACATCTGTGATTGAACGTCTGCGCAATATCGCCATCATCGCCCACGTTGACCACGGCAAGACCACCCTGGTGGACAAGCTGTTGCAACAGTCCGGCACCCTGGGAGATCGCGCTGGCGATATTGAGCGGGTCATGGACTCCAACGATCTGGAGAAAGAACGGGGCATCACCATCCTCTCCAAGAACACCGCTATCCAGTGGAACGACTACCGCATCAACATCGTGGACACTCCCGGGCACGCCGACTTCGGTGGCGAGGTAGAGCGGGTCATGTCCATGGTGGATTCCGTCCTGCTGCTGGTGGACGCGGTGGACGGCCCCATGCCGCAAACCCGCTTCGTCACCCAGAAGGCCTTCGCCGCCGGACTCAAACCCATCGTGGTCATCAACAAGATTGACCGCCCCGGCGCCCGCCCGGACTGGGTCATGGACCAGGTCTTCGACCTGTTCGACAACCTGGGCGCCACGGACGAGCAACTGGATTTCCCGGTCATCTACGCCTCTGCCCTGAACGGCATCGCCGGCGAAGACCCGGACAACCTGGCCGATGACATGACCCCGCTGCTGCAGGCCATCGTCGACAAGGTGGACTATCCGAACGTGGATGCCGATGGCCCCTTCCAGATGCAGATCTCTTCCCTGGACTACAACAGCTACCTGGGCATCATCGGTATCGGCCGGGTCAAACGCGGCCAGATCAAGGCCAACAGCCCGGTCAAGGTGATCGATGCCGAAGGCAACGTGCGCAGCGGCAAGATCCTGACCATCATGGGGTACCACGGCCTGGAGCGCGTGGATGCCCCCACCGCCTCCGCCGGCGAGATCGTTTGTATCACCGGCCTGGATCCGCTGAACATTTCCGACACCCTGTGTGACCCGGCCAATGTGGAAGCCTTGACACCGCTGAGCGTGGACGAGCCCACCGTCAGCATGTTCTTCCACGTGAACACCTCACCGTTTGCCGGTCAGGACGGCAAATTCGTCACCAGCCGTCAGATCCGCGAGCGGCTGGAAGCCGAGCTCAAGCACAACGTAGCCCTGCGCGTGGAAGAAACCGGCAGTGCGGACCAGTTCCGGGTCTCCGGCCGCGGCGAACTGCACCTGTCCGTACTGATCGAGAACATGCGTCGTGAAGGCTTCGAGCTGGCCGTGGGTCGTCCGCAGGTCATCATCCGCGAAGAGAACGGCGAAAAGCAGGAACCCTACGAGACCGTGGTCGCCGATGTGGAAGAACAGCATCAGGGCTCCATCATGGAGCAGCTGGGTCTGCGCAAGGCGGAAATGACCAACATGGAACCGGACGGTAAGGGCCGGGTGCGCCTGGAATTCCTGGTGCCCAGCCGCGGCTTGATCGGCTTCCGCAGCCAGTTCCTGACCCTGACTTCAGGCACCGGTATCCTCAACAGCACTTTCAGCCACTATGGTGAATACAAGCCCGGCGACATGGCCAAGCGCATCAACGGCGTCCTGGTATCCATGGTCAAGGGCAAGGTGCTGGGCTTCGCGTTGTTCAACCTGCAAGAACGCGGGCGCATGCTGATTGATCCCAACGTTGACGTGTATGAAGGCCAGATCATCGGCATTCACAGCCGCGGCAACGATCTGGTGGTCAACCCCACCAAGGGCAAGCAGCTGACCAATATGCGCGCCTCCGGCAACGACGAGAACATCGTCCTGACGCCGCCGATTCGCTTCAGCCTGGAGCAGGCTCTGGACTTCATCGAGGACGACGAACTGGTAGAGGTAACGCCCAACCATCTGCGCCTGCGCAAGAAGCTGCTTACCGAAACCGAACGTAAACGTGCCGGCCGGTAATCCCCTGACACGCAAACATAAAAAAACCGGGCTTTGCCCGGTTTTTTTATGTTCATCAGATTGTCAGCGCCTCAGTAACAACATGGCAAGCGCGCCAATCACCATGCCCAGCAACAGCCCCCTGGTAAAGGAACGCGGCCCAACAGAGCGTGGCGGGGATACCGAATCGGCAGGCTGACTGGCCTCAAAGTCTGCAATCACTTCCCGGGCGCGCGCTTCATCACTCTCCGCTACCCACACCGAGGCCAATCCGGCCGCCGGCAGTTCGCCCATGGCCCCCTGCAGCATATCCCCCTGCACCTGGGCCATGATGCCGACCTGCTCAAGCAGATCGGCCAGCATATGCGCCTCTATCCCGTCTCGGGCACGGAACACACACTTCACACCCACTCCCCTCTTCGCTTCACGGGTTGACGGCGTCCTTGCTGATCACCTCCAGCAGCGTATAACTCAGGCTACTGGCATCCGCCGGCACAGACGCCACCTCTTCGACCTTGACCCGCAAGGTATATTTGAACCCCGGCTCGAAATCGAAGCCATCGATATGGTTGTAGAAGAGTTGGTAGTTGGCGTCGTTGTCACTGCGCACCCTGAGGCAGTCCATGGGACCCGCCCCGATACAGGCGGAGGTATAGGGCGCCACGTGGAGGATTTCACCTTCTTTTTCGCCGCAGGCAGCAAGCAAAAACAGCAACGCGAGCAGCGCTTTTTTCAGTATCATCGTACCAGCTCATTTTTTTTGTTTATCCGGCTTTAAGCAGTACCATGAGCCGTCCGCCAAGGCAAAACCAAATGCTTCATATCGCCCTGTTCGAACCGGAAATCCCCCCCAATACCGGCAACATTATCCGCCTGGCCGCCAATACCGGAGCACGCCTGCACCTGATTGAACCACTGGGGTTTTCTTTGCAAGAGAAGCAGCTGCGCCGGGCCGGGCTGGATTACAGCGAACTGGCCAACATGGATGTGCATCCCGATTTTTCGGCATTTCTGCATGCCATGGCAGGCCGTCGATTATTTGCCATGACGACCAAAGCAAGCCATCCCCACAGCGAGGCAGCCTTTCAGGACGAAGACGTCCTGTTATTCGGCCCGGAAACCCGCGGCCTCCCCAACGCCATTCTCGACACCCTACCCGCCCCACAGAAACTGCGACTGCCCATGGTGGCAAACAGCCGCAGCCTCAACCTGAGCAATGCGGTGGCGGTGACGCTGTATGAAGCGTGGCGGCAGTTGGACTACATAGGGGCAGCGAATAATGAATAGTTAATAATTAATAACGGCGCGATCCCGCTCTATACTAGCCCGAAGCACAAGAGGCCGCGCCCAAACCATGGACGCGGCCTCTTGCGTTTAAAAGCAGCGAGTATTACCCTGCGGAGTTATTAATTATTCATTATTAACTATTAATTGCAGTTACTGCACCGTCTCCCCCGCAGCTTCCGCCTGCGCTTTCGCCTGTTGCTGGCGTTGCTGCTGGTACAGGGCATCGAAGTTGATCGGCTGCAGCACCATCTGCGGGAAGGAGCCCTTGGCGACCAGATCCGAGACCACTTCGCGGACATAGGGAAACAGCAGGTTCGGGCAGTAGGCGCCGAGCAGCTGGGCCCGCTCTTCACCCTCCACACCTTTCACTGTGAAAATACCGGCCTGCTTCACTTCCGCCAGATAGAAGGTTTTTTCTTCCTTCTCGTCCCTGGCCGTCACGGTCACGGTCAATTCCACTTCGAACTCATCGGTCTCACCGATACGGCGGGCACCGTTGTTGAGCTGCACATTGACCTTGGGCTTCCACTCTTCCAGAAAGACTTCCGGCGCCCCCGGGCACTCGAAAGACGCATCCTTCAGATAAATACGCTGCAATTGAAACACTTGTTGTTGTTCAGCCATTGCTGTTCTCCTGTTACTCCCCCGAATTGGCGCCTAACAGGGAATCCAGGTCCCCGGCGCGCTCCAGAGCATAAAGTTCATCACAACCGCCGATGGGGCGATCATCAATAAAGATCTGCGGTACCGTTCGACCACCGCCGCGCTGCATCATGACGGCGCGCTGGGCAGGCTCTCGATCCACATCCGTATCCTCAAAGGGCACGTTCTTGCTATTGAGCAGCTGTTTGGCACGAATGCAGAACGGGCACCAGCTGGTGGTATAAAGTTCGACTCGAGCCATAGACTACCCTTTCACGACCGGCAGGCTGGCACCGCGCCAGGCATTGAGCCCACCCTGAATCCGATACAGTTCGGCAAACCCTTTGCTGCGCAGTTGCCGACCCAGATGTGAGGCTTTGGCACCCATATCACAAGTCAGAATGACAGGTTTGTCCTTGTATTTTTCCAGTTCTGCAATACGCTCAAGAGCCTGGCTGGCAGGGATATTGATACTGCCGGCGATATGACCGGCACGAAACTCATCACTGTCGCGCAGGTCGATGATAACCGCCTCCTTCTGGTTCACCATATTGGTGGCCAATTGAGGACTCAGAGCCTTGCCACCACGGCGGGACTCAAGCACGAAGAACACGGCCCACAGCAGGAAAAAGGCGGACACCAGAAGGTAATGGTTACTGGCAAATTCAAGCAATTGGCTCATTGGAACCCCGAATCAGTGGCAATGGGCGATGCTGTGCAGATAATTGGACAGCCCCGCGCCGATGGAAAATCGGCGCCAAGTATACACACCCGCAAGGGGGTAAGGTAAAACCATGCGCCCCGGATTCCTGCTATTACTGCTCCTGCCCACGCTGGCATGGGGCAACAATGCGCCGTCCAAGGCCAAACTGGAACAGCTCAAGAGCCGAATCAGCGAGCTCAGTGCAGCACAGAACCGTGAGCTGCGCGAACGTGACACGGTACAGGCGGACCTGCGCGACGCCGAGCTGCGCATCAGTCGTCTGGCTCGGGAACAGCGCAGCCTGGAGCAAAAGGCCAACGAGGCCCGCCAGCGACTGGCCGGCCTGGAAAAGGAACAGGCCCGGCTGGCCCGGGAAAAACAGACCCAACTCGACTGGCTGGGCAAAGCCGTCCGCGCCAGCTATCAGGCGGGTCGCCAGGAACGGATCAAACTACTCCTGAACCAGGAGCAGCCGGACCAGATCGCCCGCTTGTTGCGCTATCAGGAATACTATCAACGGGCTCGCAGCGACCGATTGAAGACGGTCAACGGCGAGCTTGATGAGCTCAAGGCCATCAGCCTGCGTGTGGAGCAGGCCCGCCAGACCCTGCTCGACAAACGCAGCGACGTGCAGCGCCATGCGGACAAGTTGCAGGCGGCCCAGCAACGTCGCCAGCAGAGTCTGGCCAGCCTGAATCGCTCCCTGGAGGATCGGGGCTCCAGCCTCAGCCAACTGAAACGCGACCAGCAACAGCTGGAAAAACTGCTACAGGACATGCAGCGTAGCCTGAACGATATTCCTGCAGACCTGGGCGGCAAACCCTTCGGCAAGCTGGCCGGGAAATTACCCTGGCCGGTCCAGGGCAGCATCGGCACAAGCTACAACAGTGCCCGCGAAGGCGCCCTGCGCTGGCAGGGGGTGATTCTCAATGCCCCGGCAGGCACACCGGTCCGGGCGGTCTACTCGGGTCGGGTCGTATTTGCGGACTGGGTCCGCGGCTACGGCCTGCTCACCATCGTCGACCACGGCAGCGGTTACCTGACGCTCTACGGTTACAACCAGAGCTTGCTGCGGGAAGTTGGCGAGTGGGTCGCTGCCGGTGACAGCCTGGCACTGGCAGGCAACTCCGGCGACAATCGCGCCAGTGGTCTGTACTTCGAGATACGTCATCGCGGCAAGGCCGTGAACCCCACACGCTGGTGTAATCGCCGTGTTACACTGCCGCCATTGGCCCACAACGCAAATGACTGACACGCACCGCCCATCAGTGGCGTGACTGCCGGGGAATCCGAATGCCAACAACTAGCTTGTCCTTTGTGCGTACTACGCTGGTAACCGCACTGCTTTGCGCCGCTCCCTTCCTCACCGTACATGCCGAGGACCCGGCACTGGATCAGCAGGCACGCGAGCAGGGCGTACCCGTGGATGAGCTGCGCGCGTTTGCCGAAGTCATGGAGCGTATCCGCGGCGCCTACATCGACGATATTGATGACCGCGAGCTGCTCGAATCCGCCATTCGCGGCATGCTCTATGAACTCGACCCCCATTCCAGCTACCTCACCCCGGACCAGTTCGACGATCTGCAGGTCACCACCACTGGCGAGTTCGGTGGTCTGGGCATTGAAGTCACCATGGAAGACGGCTTCGTCAAAGTCGTCACCCCGGTAGACGGCTCACCGGCCAGCAAGGCCGGCATTCAGGCTGGCGACCTGATCCTCAAAATCAACGACACCTTTGTGAAAGGGCTGACCCTGAGCGAAGCGGTGGAATTGATGCGCGGTGAGATCGGCTCGGAAATCGAGCTGATGGTGCTCAGCGAAGGCGACGAGAAACCCCATCAGGTGAGCCTGAAGCGCGACAAGATTCAGTTGCACAGCGTCAAATCCCGTCTGCTGGAACCGGGTCTGGGCTACGTCCGCATCTCCCAGTTCCAGAACAACACCGGGGATGATGCCCGCAAGGCACTGAACAAACTGACCAGTGAAAGCGCCCTGCGCGGCCTCGTGCTGGACCTGCGCAACAACCCCGGCGGCGTGCTCGGTGGTGCCGTGGAAGTGGCCGACCTGTTCATGGATAACGGCCTGATCGTCTATACCCAGGGCCGCGAAAAGACCAGTCGCAATGATTTCAACGCCAGAGCCGGCGATCAGCTGAACGGTATGCCCATGGTGGTGCTGGTCAACGGCGGCAGCGCATCTGCCTCGGAAATTGTCGCCGGCGCCCTGCAGGACCAGGGGCGCGCCATCGTGGTCGGCAACCGTACGTTCGGTAAGGGTTCGGTACAGACCGTGCTTCCTCTGAGCAAAGACAAGGCCCTGAAACTGACCACCGCCCGTTACTACACCCCCAAGGGACGCTCTATCCAGGCGGAGGGCATCGAGCCGGATATCGCCGTGGACGTGGTCACCAAACTGGAAGTGCGCGAAGACATGCAGGTGCGAGAAGCGGATCTGCCTCGTCATCTGGACAATGAGAACGGAGAGAGTCGCGGCAAGGGCTCCCAGCAGTCCCTCGCCCAACAAGACTACGCGCTGGCTCAGGCCCTCTCCGTACTGAAAGGCATGGTCCTGGCCCGCGCCAACCAAAGCCCCTGATGCGTCGCCTGCTTCTCGGCCTTGGGCTGCTACTCACCCTGTCACACGCCGCTGCCCAAGCGCCGCGTATTGCCATCATCATCGATGATCTTGGCTATCACCGCCTGCACGGCCAGGCCATTGCCGACCTGCCGGCGGCGGTGACCTGCGCTGTCATTCCCTATTCCCCCCACGGCCGGCGGCTGGCCGAACGGGCCAGCCTGGCCGGCAAGGAAGTGCTGGTACACATGCCCATGGCCGCCCACCACCATGCTGCTCTTGACCGGGGAGGCCTGCGAGTCGACATGAACGAAAATGAATTGCTCGGCAGCGTACGTCAGGCACTGAGCCAGATCCCTCAGGCACGGGGACTGAATAACCATATGGGCAGTGCCCTGACCGAACAGAACGAGCCCATGGAATGGCTGATGGCCGAACTCAAGGCCCATCAGCTATTCTTTGTGGACAGTCGCACCAGCAGCCACACCGTGGCCCAGAAGGTAGCCAGCCAGCAGGGACTGGCCAATGCCGGGCGGGACATCTTTCTGGACAACAACCGGGATCTGGCCAGCATCAACGCGCAGTTCAACAAGTTGATCCGGCTGGCACGGCAACGGGGCCGAGCCATTGCCATCGGTCACCCTTATCCGGAAACCGTGCACTATCTTCAGCAAGTGCTGCCTCTCATGGAAGAGGCAGGCATCGAGGTCGTCCCCGTGTCCTCGCTCCTCGACACCCCGTCCCTGGATACCGCCACGACGGGTGGCGGCAACCATGCCGGCTCCTGAATACCGTTACCCGGCTACCCGGGCAGACCGGCCGATACCGGTGAGCCTGGCATAGCCAATCATCAGGAAACCGAAAGCAAACATCAGTACACCGTAGACCGCAGACGGCACTGACATGGCCTCGGAGTGCAACAGGGTCAGGGTCACCATCAGTCCCAGGGTGCCGTTCTTGATACCCAATTCGATGGCCACGGTGAACGCCTGATCCCGGCTCAGGCCGATCAGACGACCACCCACCATCCCCAGTGCCAGCCCGGCAATGTTGAGAATCGCCGCCGATACACCGGCCTTGCGGAACAGTTCCAGCGCCTCTTCACCCAACTCCACCATCAGCAGCACGATCACCGCTACCAGCACCAGCAGGCCCAACAACCCCACGGCCTTTTCGCCCTTTTCCGCCCAGCTCTGACGGAAATGGCGGATCGCCATACCGATGGCCACCGGCAACAGGATAATGACGAACAGGGTGATGATGGTGCGCAACACCGGCAGCTCGAACACCTGGTCCGCGTCCTGAAAGCGCTCCAGAGCCCAGCCGGTAAACGCAGGCAGGGTCACAATTGTGATCAGGCTGGCCAGCACCGTCAGCACGATGGACAAGGCCACGTCACCGCGCCCCAGATAGACAAACAGGTTGGAGGTAGTGCCCCCGGGACAGGCGGCGATCACGATCAAACCGACTGCCAGCGCCGGCGAGAGATCCATGGCCAGGGCCACACCCAGGGCGATGATCGGCAGCAGGAGAATCTGGCACAACAGCCCGAAGAAGGTACCCCGCGGCGCGATGGCGACTT
>JAZAJX010000206.1:0-30255 GCA_036230225.1 Pseudomonadota bacterium
TGGCAAAGCCTAGACGAAAGCGGCGGGGCGTACCAGCGCTAAAAGGGTGAGATCAATGTTAAATCTGCATGATCTCGGGGTGACAGGGGGATAACTGATGGAAAAAGCAGCAATTTCGACCCCGGGACCGACTTTGTGGCTTTTTGTGAAAGTGTGGACCGGTTGGCGGTGAAGGGGGTTCCCCCTTGTGGGAGCGGTCGTTCGACCGCGATTATCTGCTCAGGGAAAGGTCGTGGTCGAACGACCACTCCCACAGTGAGGCTCGTCAGGAAAGGGTTGGAGTAAGAGAGATGAAAGCGGAGGGGCCAGTGGCCACCTCCGCCCGTCAGGGTTACATCATGGGGCGTTCCGCATGCACCTTGACGTCCTTCAGCTGCTTGTCGAAGGCATCAGTGAGCAGACAGTCATAACGCATGGCATCGTACTCGTTGACGGCTTCCACCTGGTCGGCATCGATGATGCCTTTGCTGGCGGCGTCCTGGAGTTTCTCCAGTACCGTACTGCCTGACAGTTGCCCCTTGCCATCGGCTTTCAGGAAAGCCAGATAGGCCGGCTCGACTTCCAGCAGTTTGTTGAAGGTAGCCTCCACTCGGCCAATGGCGTCTTCCGGATCCTGTGAAATGTAGGCCGGTTCCGCCAGGGCATCCCGCACCGAGCTGGGTGACATGATCATTTCACCCAGGGTGCGAATCTGCTCATCGCTGGGCGCCTGCGCCTTACAGGGGCGACCGAACGGGAAGAACAGACCCTTGAGAACATAACCAATGCCGAAGAACCCGAAGTTACGGTAGAAGGCATCCAGGGAGTCATGGGCCTTGCTCAAGGCCCGACGCAGCGCATAGCTGGCGTGGGCATCATTGGCTTCGTCCCGCGGCAGGGTGGCGTGGTACTTGAGGATCGCACAGGCAATCAGCAATTGGCTGTGTACGTCCCCCAGCCGCGCGGAAAGCAGCTCGCGACGCTTCAGGTCGCCACCCAGCAGAGCCAGTGCCATGTCTGCGGTGCTGGACAGCACCGCACTGTAGCGGTTTACCAACCGGTACCAGGGCGCGCTGAACGCGTCTGAGTTGCCCGGCGCATCGGACAGGTAGGGGCCGGCAACGGCCTGAATCATGGCACTGCTGATGTTGCCCAGGGTGTGTCCGGCGTGAGAGAAGAACAGGGCGTCGAAGTCCTGCAGACCCTGCTTCTTGTCTTCCGCCTGGATCGCCTGCAGCTCGTCATACAGATAAGGATGGCAACGCATGGCACCCTGGCCAAAGATCATCAGCGAGCGGGTCAGGATGTTGGCCCCTTCCACAGTGATGGCGATAGGGGTGGACTGGTAGGGAAGGGCCAGGAAGTTACGTGGGCCCAACTGAATGCCGCGACCGCCAGCGATGTCCATGCCATGGTTGATCAGCTCTCGCATCATCTCGGTGGCATGGTACTTGGCCATGGCAGTGACAACGGAAGGCGCGCCGTCCTCCAGGGAACGGGTTACCAGGTGCCGATAGGCTTCCAGTGTGTAGCCGATGGCGGCCACTTCGGCAGAGGCTTCCTGAACCCCTTCGAACTGTCCCACGGCGGTATTGAACTGGCGCCGGATGCGACCGAAGGCGCCGGTCATGCGATAGCCGATTTCACCACTGGCGGTGGCGAGGGCGGGCAGAGAGACCCCGCGACCGGCCCCCAGACATTCGATCAACATGCGCCAGCCGCGGCCGGCCATGTCCGGCCCCCCGATAATGGCATCCAGGGGAACAAAGACGTCCTTGCCATTAATGGGGCCGTTCATGAACGGAGAGCCCGGGTAGTGTCGGCGACCGATTTCCACGCCGGGGGTGTTGGCAGGAATCAGTGCGCAGGTGATACCCAGCTCATCCTTGTCACCAAGCAAGTGCTCCGGGTCATAAAGCTTGAAGGCCAGACCGACCACGGTGGCAACCGGTGCCAGGGTGATCCAGCGTTTGGCAAAGTTGAGGCGCATGCCCAGCACTTCCTTGCCGTCAATCTTGCCCTTGCAGACCACGCCAGTATCGGGAATAGCGCCAGCATCAGAGCCTGCCTCAGGGCCAGTCAGGCCAAAGCAGGGGATTTCATCGCCCTTGGCCAGACCGGGGAGCCAGCGGTCTTTCTGTTCGTCGGTGCCGTACTCAGCCAGCAGTTCACCGGGGCCAAGGGAGTTGGGCACCATGGCAGTTACCGCTGCCGTCAGGGAGCGGGTGGCAATTTTGCTCATGATGCGGCTCTGGGCGTAGGGAGAAAATGCCTTGCCGCCATATTCCTTGGGAATGATCAGGCTGAAGAAACCCTTGTGCTTGAGGAAATCCCAGACTTCTTCGGGCAGATCCCGCAATTCGTGGAAAATCTTCCACTCGTCGAGCATGTCGCACAGCTCCTGGACTTCGTTGTCCAGAAACGCCTGTTCCTCGTCAGTAAGAGTGGAAAAATTGATGTGGGCGAATTTTTCCCAATCCGGGCGACCGGAAAAGAGGTCGGTCTCGAACCAGGTGGTGCCCGCCTCAATGGCTTCGCGTTCTGTATCGCCAATCGCTGGCATGACCTTGCCAAGCGCGTTGTACACGGGTTTGGTGATGAACTTCTGTCGCAAATCCACGTGATTGAGCAAGGCCACACCGGCGGCAAGCAAAATCAGTGAGATCGGGTGCACCAGCCAGGATGCCAGGAAGGCACTTAACAGCCAGACAACCACAAACACGACGCTACCGATGCCGCGACTGACTCGCTGATAGAACAGGGTCATCAGGGTGGCAATTAACACTACAATAGCCAACAGGCTAAGCATGGTGATCTCCTTTGCCTAGGTTTGAACCTGAAACCGGGGATTCAGTAGGGGGGCGGGACGCAAGCGCTGGGGCTCACAGGGTTTTCCCGAACCGAGCCGGAAGAACGGCCAGGGAAAATATGCTGTGGCGGCACAGGCTTGCGTCGGGCGCCGCAATGAAGCCACGGTTTCAGTGGAATACGATCCAGCGTACTCACGGGTCATGTACAGAGCGTGAAGCCCTGACGACCCGACCCTTTGAGTCTAACCTGTGAAAGTGCCCGGTTGCACAGGATTTAACCGGATTTAATTGAGACCATCCCGTACAATTACTGCCGTTTTCAGGCTTTCAGGAGCAAGGCGTTGCAATCGAACAACAGCATCATTGAGGCAACCGAACAGAACATTCAGCAAATTCTCGAGCAGTCCCGGCAAGTGCCGGTGATCGTGGATTTCTGGGCCAGCTGGTGTCAGCCCTGCCAGCAGATGGCGCCAATTCTGGAGCGTCTGGTCAATGAATATCAGGGCAAGGTCATTCTGGCCAAGGTCAATGCTGACGAACAGCAGATGCTGGCCAGCCAGTTTGGTGTGCGTAGCCTGCCCAGTCTGAAACTGGTTTATCAGGGCCAGTTGGTCAGTGAACTGGATGGCGCCCAGACGGAAGGGGCCTTGCGCCAGTGGCTGGCTCCCGTGGTCGATCCGGAAGCGGCGGAACAACAGCAGGAAGAGGGCTTTATCGAGCAGGTCCGCATGGCCATCGAGGCCGGCCACGGTGAACAGGCAGAAGCGGCCCTGCGCCAGACCTTGCAGCAGACCCCGGACAAGCATGCGATTCGTGCCTTGCTGGTGGAATACCTGCTGGGGGAGGGGCGACTGGACGATGCACAGTCCGTGCTGGCCGAAGTCACCGAAGATGCCGAGCCATTGCGTCCTTTCCGCGCCCGTTTTGCCTTGCTGGACAAGCTGGAGGGGGAGAGTGCTTCGCTGTCAGAGCTGCGGCAACGTATTAATGATCAGCCAACGCCGGAAGATCTGCATGCCTTCGGCTTGCAGGCTGCCGCTGCCGGCCAATTCCAGGCCGGTCTGGATGCCTTGCTCCAGCTGCTGCGCGATCACCGGGATTTTCGCGATGGGGTTGCCCGTAGCGCGTTGCTGGAAGTCTTTGCGTGTTTGCCCAAAGGCGACCCGCTGGCCAGTGAATACCGTCGCAAGATGTTCAATTATCTGTATTGACCCCCTTCGCGCCCTTCGCCCCCGAGCCGGGCGAAGGGCGCTTTGTCGCCTTTGCGGCATGGCTTATCGGCCTTATCGCCTTCGCCCTGTCCCTGTCATCCGGAAGCGCAAGGTATTGGTGCGACCCGCCCCTCGACGCCCCCTCTGTCGATAACGCTGCATCATCCTGGTCTTGGTTAATGCCTCAAAACCGTGCACAGCCGCGGTGCAAAGGCTCCTTATTGGTGCGTAAAAGCAGTCTGTTGCCTCCAAGTGACTGAAATAAAAAAGTAATCAGGGTGGCCTGATTCTTGTATGCGCTATGCCGGTGCATAAATTTCAGCACGTATCGTGTTGGTGCGCTCACTGGGGCGCGCGTGGATCAGGAGACAATCATGAAAATGCTGACGGCGGTGATCAAACCGTTCAAAGCGGACGACGTCCGCGATGCGCTGGCTCAAGTCGGGGTACAGGGCATGACGATTACCGAAGTGAAAGGCTTCGGACGCCAGAAAGGCCATACCGAGCTATATCGCGGCGCGGAGTACGTGGTCGACTTCGTGCCCAAGCTGAAACTGGAGCTGGCGGTGCGCGAAGAGGATCTGGATCAGGCCATCGAGGCGATCATGAAGGCGGCGGGTACCGGCAAGATCGGTGACGGCAAGATCTTCGTGTCCGACCTGGAGCAGGTTATCCGTATCCGCACCGGTGACACCGGTAACGAAGCCATTTAAGGGGGCCATGATGAAAAAACTGCTTGCTGTATTGTTGATGCTGCCGTCGCTGGCGCTGGCCGATGGCCTGGATACGGGCGACACCGCCTGGATTCTCACCGCCACCGCGCTGGTGCTGTTCATGACAATTCCGGGGCTGAGCCTGTTCTATGGCGGCCTGGTGCGTAGCAAGAACGTACTGTCCGTGCTGATGCAGTGCTTTGCCATTACCTGTGCAGTGTCATTGGTGTGGCTGATTTGCGGCTATTCCCTGGCGTTTTCCGATGGCGGTAGCCTGAATGCCTGGATTGGTGGACTGGACCATGCTTTCTTCGCCGGTATTGGCAAGGACACCCTGGAAGGCACCCTGCCAAAAAGTCTGCATGGCCTCTTTCAGATGACCTTTGCCATCATTACGCCGGCTCTGATTGTGGGCGCCTTCGCGGAGCGCATGCGCTTCGGCCCCATGCTGGCGTTCTCCGTGCTGTGGCTGCTGGGCGTCTATGTGCCAGTCTGCCACTGGGTCTGGGGTGGTGGTTGGCTGGCCGACCTGGGTCTGTATGACTATGCCGGCGGCACCGTAGTGCATATCACCGCCGGTGTGGCGGCGCTGGTCGCTGCCCTGGTGCTGGGCGGTCGCAAGGGCTTCCCGGAGCACGGCATGATGCCCCACAACATGACCATGACGGTCACCGGTGCGGGCATGCTGTGGGTGGGCTGGTTCGGCTTTAATGGTGGCTCGGCGCTGGCCGCCGGTGGCGATGCGGCCATGGCCATGCTGGTAACGCACATTTCGGCAGCGGCGGGGTCGCTGGCGTGGATCACCATGGAGTGGAAAAAATTCGGCAAGCCGTCGGCATTGGGGATTGCCACCGGGATGGTGGCGGGCCTGGGTACCATCACTCCGGCATCCGGTTTTGTCGGACCGGCGGCGGCCCTGGTGATTGGTTTGAGTGCCGGTGTGATCTGCTTCTATGCGGTTATCTTCATCAAGCACAAGCTGAAAATCGACGATTCCCTGGATGTATTTCCGGTGCACGGGGTGGGGGGCATTCTCGGTACCCTGTTTGCGGGCATCTTTGCCTCCACGGAGCTGGGGCTGTTCTCCGGTTTCGGTTTCGCCAAGCCTGAGTATTCCATGCTGGATCAGTTCGGCGTTCAGGCACTGGGTGTGGTGGCGACCTTTGTGTATACCGGTGTGGTGACCTGGGGCCTGCTCAAGCTGGTGGGGCTGTTCTCCGCCCTGCGTGTGGACAGCGATGAAGAAACCCAGGGGCTGGATATTGCCCTGCACGAAGAGCGCGGTTACGACCTGTAATGATCGTGTGATCGAGGCGACCCAAAAAGCCCGGCCTTGTGCCGGGTTTTTTGTCCCCGATAGACGCTTGCCCGGCTATTGCCACCCCTGGGGGCTTTCTATAAGGTACGGGTAAGTTTCGAACGCTCGTTTGAATGGCGATGCCGGTTTATGCGGGGTATCGAAGCCACAACGATAGGTTAAGGAGAGAGAAGAATGAGCCTGGAATTTTTGTCTGACGAGTGGTTTGCAAAAGTTAAAGAGATTCGTGACGGTGCCGGCGAGGTGGAAACCCCGGCGGCTCTGGCGGACCTGGTGATCAACATCAACGTTTCCACCGACGGTGGCGACAAAGAGCTGGCTCTGGTTGGCGGCATGATCGAAGAAGGTCATCACGCTGACGCACCGACCACCATGATCCTGCCCGCTGATCTGGCCAAGCGCATCTTCATCGAAGGTGATCAGTCCGCCGGCATGCAAGGCTTCATGAGTGGCCAGATCCGTATCGAAGGTGACATGAGCAAGTTGATGGCGCTGCAGACGGCACAGCCTTCAGCCGATCAGGTGGCTCTGATGAAGCAGATCCAGGAAGTGACTGCCTGATAATCAGGTTGATCGCTTACTGACAATGCCCGCCTTGAGCGGGCATTGTTGTTTATGGTGATGGGATGGCGGGAAAGCGATCCCGCTCTCAATCCTGCCCATGCAGGCTGTGATTCAGGTTCTGTAGTGGCGTGGCCACCGCAACCGGGTTCACGGGCAGTTGATCCAGCCAACCGTAAGCACTACGGCCACCGCTATCCAGATAGGTGCGCAGGGCATCTCGCCACTTTTCCGCGTAGAGCGCCAGGCACAGGGGTTGTCGGCGAATCGGGTCCTGTGCCACACAGACGTGCTCGGGCGCGGCCCGCTTCAGCAAGTCTCCCGGCATGGGACCCGGCGGTTGCACCAGGTCACAGGGCAGACACAGGCACAGCCCCTGACAGTTCGCCAATGCCGTCTCCAGACCGGCCATGGGCCCCAGAAAACCATCCCGTTCATCGCTTACCACCTGATCCGCCCAATGCCGGTAGGTGGGCTGATTGCGGTTGGCACTGATAACGATGCGGGCCGGGGCAGGGGAGAGATGCTCGAGAAGGTGGGCGATCAGGGGTTTGCCGTCCAGCTCCAGTAATCCCTTGTCGGCGCCGCCGACCCGTTTTCCCTGGCCGCCCGCCAGGATAATCAGGGTATAGTTTTCCATGGCTTGTTGATGCGCTCCGCGTTGGGTTCCGCTGGCGAATGGGCTATGCTCTGCGCGCCTGCCGGGAACCTGCGGCAGGCAGACTTTATTCAGGACATCATGTGACTAGTGCCCGTAATCATCTTACCGATCTGACGCGCTTTGCGCCGCTTTTGCCGGGCTATCAGCCCCGTGAGCCTCAGCTGGCCATGGCCGAGGCGGTGGAAGCCGTGATCGGAACGGGTGGCACCCTGATGGTGGAAGCGGAAACCGGTACCGGCAAGACCCTGGCGTATCTGGTGCCTGCCTTGTTATCCGAAGGCCCGACGCTGGTGTCCACCGGTACCAAGAGCTTGCAGGACCAACTCTTTTTCAAGGATGTGCCGCTGGTCAGGAAAGCCCTGGGCTTGCCACGCAAGGTGGCGTTGCTGAAGGGCCGGGCCAATTATCTCTGTCCCTATCGGCTCGCCCTCCATCAGGAAGAGGCGCGTTTCCTGACCCGGGAAACCGCTGAACAATTACAGATTGTGGCGCACTGGTCCGAGCGAACCCGTACCGGTGATATCGCCGAGCTGCAGCAGATTCCCGAAGATGCACCAGTGTGGCCCTGGGTCACCAGCACGGCAGACAATTGCCTGGGCACCGAATGCCCCAGTTACCAGGAATGTCCCCTGATGAAGGCTCGCAAGGAAGCCCAGGAAGCGGATCTGGTGGTGGTCAATCACCATCTGTTCTTTGCTGATGCTGCCCTGCGGGGCAGCGGGGCCGCCTCGGAATTGTTGCCCACGGCCAATACGGTGATTTTCGACGAGGCCCACCAGCTACCGGAAATTGCGGCGGCGTTTTTTGGCGACACGCTGAGCACCCGGCAGGTCCAGGAGCTGGGGCGCGACAGCCTGTCAGAAGCCAGCCAGACCGCTGCCGATCTGGCCCGGCTCAATCAGTTGATCGCTGCGGTGGAAAAGGGCTGTCTGGATTTGCGGCTGAGTTTGGGGGACGGCGAGCGCCGGGAGCCCTGGTCCGAAGTGGCAGAAAAGGATGCTGTGATCGAAGCGGGTGACACACTCCTGGCGGCCTTGCGTGAACTGGAAATCTTTCTCGGCCCGCTGGCCAAGGCCAGCCGTGGCATGGAAGCCTGTGCCCGTCGCGCCAGTGAACAGGTGGACTGTCTGGCAGCCTACCTGAAAGGGGAGCAGCCCAACCGGGTCTACTGGTTTGAAACCTTCAAGCGGACCGTGGTGCTACACAGCACGCCGTTGTCCGTGGCTGCCCAGTTGCGGGCGCAACGTGAGCGTCACCCCTGCAGCTGGGTATTGACCTCGGCGACGCTGTCCGTGGGGGGGCGTTTTGAGCACATCCAGAAGCGTCTCGGTATGGATACGGCCACCACCCTGCGGTTGGAAAGTCCCTTCGATTTCAAGCGCCAGGCGGTGTTTTATGCGCCGGATGGATTGCCTGCCCCCAATGATCCCGGTTATACCGCTGCCCTGTGTGAGGCCATGGTGCCGGTCATTGAGGCGGCAAAGGGTCGCACTTTTTTCCTTTTTACCAGTCATAGGGCATTGCGGGAGGCCGCCGGCCTGCTGCGCCCGCGGCTGACCTATCCGTTACTGGTTCAGGGTGAATCCGGGCGTCGAGAGTTGTTGGACAGTTTCCGTGAGAAGGGCAATGCCGTACTCCTCGGAACCAGCAGTTTCTGGGAAGGCATTGATGTGCGCGGCGAGGCCCTCAGCTGTGTGATTATTGATAAACTGCCATTCGGCTCCCCCGGGGATCCGGTGGCCGCGGCCCGTATAGAGCACATCAACCGCAATGGTGGCAACGCGTTCCGTGACTACCAGTTGCCCCAGGCGGTGCTGGCATTGCGCCAGGGAGCCGGGCGCCTGATCCGCGATCCGCAGGACACCGGTTTGCTGGTGGTGGCCGATCCGAGATTGCTGACGCGCAGTTACGGCAAATTATTTGTGAACAGCCTGCCAAACATGACCCGCACCCGGAAGCTGGACGTGGTACAACGGTTTTTTGATTATCTGGCCCGACAGGGGCAGGCAACGGAACAGATGGAATCATGACTCGAATCCTGGCTCTGGAAACCGCCGGCGAAACCTGCTCGGTGGCGATTCTGAACGGTGACAGCGTACTCGAACATTTCGAGCAGGCGCCGCGTCGGCAGACCGAACGCGTGCTGCCCATGGTGGAAGCCTTGCTGGCAGAATCTCAACTTTCATTGCGTCAACTCGATGGCATTGCCTTTGGCCATGGGCCGGGCGCCTTTACCGGTGTCCGCGTGGCGGCGGCGGTGACCCAGGGGTTGGCCTTTGCGGCGGATCTGCCGGTTATCGGTGTCTCTACGCTGGCTGCCTGTGCGCTGAGCGCTCAGGAGGAAATGCCTCATCGGGATGTGATTGCGGCCTTTGATGCCCGCATGGGAGAACTTTATCTGGGAGCCTATGCCTGTGATGGCGGGCGGGCTTCCACCTTGTTTGATGACGGTCTGTTTCACCCGGATTCGCTGCCGGCGTTGCCCGACAGGGACTGGATGATCATCGGTTCCGGCCTGGTGTATCGCGATGCACTGGTCCGGGCCTATGGCGAGAGTCGCTGTGAGCCCGACGTTCATCCCCATGCGAAAGCCGTGGCCAGGCTGGCATTATCCGGGTTTCAGCGCGGGGAGGGTGTCAGTGCCGAACAGGCACAGCCGGTGTATCTTCGCGATCAGGTAATTCAGGGAGCTGTACGATGATCAACTGGGATCTTCCCGATGTGCATGAACTGGCGGTTACCGTGCCCGCCGAAGCCATTGATGTCATGGGGCATGTGAACAATACCGAATACCTGCGTTTCATGGAGCAGATTGCCTGGGACCATACTGCCGCCCTGGGGCTGGGCTGGGATCTTTACCAGAAACTCAATCGAGGGATGGTGGCCCGTCACACCGAAGTGGATTATCTGGCGCCGGCGTTTGAAGGAGAACATCTCAAGATCGGCACCTGGATCGTGGAAAACGATCAGCGCATCAGTATCACCCGCCGATATCAGATCGTACGCGAATCCGATGGTCGCACCCTGCTGCGTGGACGTACCCGCTGGGTCTGCGTAGCGCTGGATTCCGGCAAGCCTCGTCGCATGCCGCCGGAGTTTCTGCAGGGTTACCAGATTACTGCCACCGAATAGAGTCCCTGACTGTTTGATCTCTACCTTTCGCCGATAAGGATTCTCAATGGATTGGTTCCAGGCCCTGGTGCTGGCCCTGATACAGGGACTTACCGAATTTCTCCCCATCTCCAGTTCCGCCCACCTGATTCTGCCTTCCCAGGTACTGGGGTGGCCGGATCAGGGGTTGGCCTTTGATGTGGCGGTGCATCTGGGCACCCTGATGGCGGTCATGGCCTATTATCGCCGTGATCTGTTCGCGATGATCGGAGGGGCCGGCACAGCGGTGCAACAGCGCACCATGAACGATGACCTGAAGCTGGGATTGCTGGTGGTGCTGGCCACCATACCGGCGGTGGCATTCGGCTTTCTGGGCGATGACTGGATTGAGCAGGAGTTGCGCTCGGCGCTGGTCATCGCCATTACCACACTGGTATTCGGTGCCTTGCTGTGGGCTGCGGATGTGTTCGGTAAGCGGGAATTCAGCCTCACCCGGCTCGGGGTCGCCGGTGCCATCTTCATCGGTCTGGCCCAGGCCCTGGCATTGATCCCCGGTACCTCCCGCAGTGGCATCACTATCACGGCGGCATTGGCATTGGGCTACCGGCGTGAAGATGCAGCGCGGTTTTCCTTCCTGCTGTCGATTCCCGTGATTCTGGGGGCCGGCCTGTTGAAGACCAAGGATCTGGTGGATCAGCAGTTACCGGTAGATTGGGGGCTGATGGCCCTGGGGGCCGCGGTCAGTGCGGTCACCGCCTATCTGACCATCGTGTTCTTTATTCGACTGCTGGAACGCATCGGCATGCTGCCGTTTGTGGTGTATCGCCTGATCCTGGGCGTTGCGCTGCTGGTCTGGCTGGCCTGATCCCATGGGGGACGTGTTACCCGGACTCCTGCCGGGCTGTCCCACAGGACTGCCGGGCAGTCCCGTGGCAAGCAGCGAAGAGGCGGTTGCGCGGGGTATGTCCCTGGTGTTGGGCTGGCAGGAAGAACATCTCTGTCTGTGGCGACCGGGCGGCCGCGAAATCCCGTTAAGCGTCAACTTCAATGAAGGCAAACAGGGCTATCGACTGACTCCGGAGCGGGTCCGACATGAGCGATTGGTCAAGGCACTGGGTAAGCCCCGGGGGGAGAGCCGAACGGTCCTGGATGCCACCGCCGGTCTTGGCCGGGATGCGGCCCTGATCGCCATGGCGGGTTTCCCGGTACTGCTGGCCGAGCGTTCCCCCATTCTCCATGCCATGCTTGCCGATGGGCTGCGCCGTGCGCCTGCAGAGCTGGCCGCTGCCATGACCCTGCTTCCCTGTGGCCAGGTGGAGAGCCATCGCTTGCCGCCTCTCCATGCGGTGTATCTGGACCCCATGTTTCCGTCCCGGGACAAGAGCGCAGCAGTGAAAAAAGATCTCCAATGGCTGCAGCAGTTGGCAGCGTATCCCAACGAGAGTGAAGAAAGGACGTTGCTTGACTGGGCCATGGACTGCGAGGCCCTGCGGGTAGTGGTGAAACGGCCGGGTAAAGCCGAACCGCTGGCGGGGCAGGCCCCACACCATGTGATTGCCGGCAAAGCCATCCGTTTCGATGTCTATGAGTGAATGACCGGGAAACGCCGTGTTGGTCGTTTCCCGGCAAGGACGGGGTCAGGCAGTTACCGGTTTCTCTTCGACCAGATGCTCAATATCAGTGATCCGGGTTACCCTCTGGATGGCATCGCTGATATCCGGGCTGAGAATACGACGGGCTTCATCATCCAGCGCTTCCAGCTTGCTGTCGAATACCAGGGCGCCGGTTTCATCAATGGTCACCAGACCGGTGCCGTAGAGCTGGCTGATAAAGTTTTTCAGAACCACCTTGTCAAAGAACTCCGGAGAGTTGAACTCATACAGCAGGGACAATCGCTGGGCGGTCTGGTGGGCCAGTTCACCCAGCTGATCCGCGTTGAGCATGCCTGAACCATATTGCACCAGCAGGCGGATGGTCAGGTAGTAACGCTCCAGTGACGGCATCACCGTTTGCCCAAGATGGTCGAGCATATCGGACTCATGGGTGTGAACCGCCGCGCCATGCAGGCAGTCCTCCTCGCGGCTGATCAGCTGTTGCTGTTCCAGCACCGCCACGGTCTTGGTGACGGCCTGGGCCAGGTCGTCGCCGTCCTGCCAGTGCAGGAAATATTCATTGCGCAGGAAGGGATAGAGCAGTTTTACCATGCTCTGCAGGGTGTCCATGCTGATCGAGCGGGCGTTCATCACCAGGGAACAGATCAGCCCGGGCAGGATGAAAAGGTGCAGGCTGTTATTTCGGACATAGGCCATTTGCAGCGCGGTTTTTTCATCGGTGGTGACCACGTCTCCAAGCTTGTGTTCAATCCGCTCCAGAAACTCATTGTCCAGACCGTACTGGATGATGGCATCGGCATCCGCGGTAGCGAGGGCCGCACAATCACTGTAGGGCGCCTGTTTAAGCAAGGTGATGTACAGCTCCAGCTGTTGGCGCAATTGCGCCACATCCATGGTGTGTTTGGGTGACGCCAACAGTGCCAGGCTCAGCAGGTTGATCGGATTGGCAACCGCAGCGGCGTTGATGGACTCGACCACGTCCTGTCCCAGCTCATTCACCACATGCTTGAACCAGGCCGGGGTTTCGCCGGCCGGCATGTCTTCATTGCGCCAGTTACCGTGGTGATGATCCAGGAAGTCCACCAGTTTGATGGGTTCACCGAAATTGACGTGGACCTGGCCGAACCGGCTACGCAATACGGACAATGACTTCATCAGCCCGCCGACGGATTCTTTCTGTTTTTTCTTGCCATGGAGTTCGCCGATGTAGGAGCCGGACTCAATCACTTTCTCATAACCCACATACACCGGTACGAAAGCAATGGGTTTGCGGGCATCACGCAGGAAGCTGCGCAGTGTCATGGCGAGCATACCGGTGCGGGGCTTGAGCATGCGGCCACTGCGGCTGCGGCCACCTTCCACGAAATACTCGATGGAGAAACCGCGCACGGTAATGGTGTGCAGGTATTCGCTGAAAACGGCGGCATAGAGCGGGTTGTCCCGGAAGCTGCGGCGCATGAAGAAGGCGCCGCCACGGCGCAGAATTGTGCCTACCACCGGCATGTTCAGGTTGATGCCTGCGGCAATATGGGGGGGAACCAGGCCATTGCGAAATACCACAAAGGAGAGCAGCAGGTAGTCGATATGGCTGCGGTGGCAAGGCACGTAGATCACTTCGTGATCCCCGGCGACTCTGGTCAAATTGTCCAGATTATACAGCCGCACACCGGCATAGAGGCGATTCCACACCCAGTTAAGGAACAGCTCCAGGAAGCGTATGACCGTGTGAGAGTAATCGGCGGCGATTTCCATGGCGTAACGGCGCGCCTTGGCTTCCAGTTTGTCAGGGCTGACATCCTGGCGTCCGGCTTCCGCGCGAATGGCATCTTGTACCGGAATGGAATCCACCACCGTGTTGGTGAGAGTACGACGGTGGGACAGATCCGGACCAATGGCCGCTTCCTGCTGGCGACGGAAGTGCACACGCAGGATGCGGGAGGCCTTGCGAACAGCCTGTTCGTCGCTGGGGCACTGGTCAACCAGGGTCCGCAGCGACATGGGCTTGCTGAACTGGACGTAGAGCTGACGCCCCTGGGTCACGATAATGAAGAATTTCTTGATAAAACCCGCCGGAGACCAGTTGTCGGCGAACAGGAGTCGCCACATGGAGCTTTCCTTTTCCGGGCGACGACCCCAGAAAACGGACACCGGTACCAGCTGAACATCCGCGTCCGGGTTGGCGCGCAGGGCAGTGACAAGCTTCTCCAGTCGGGGAGGGGAGACGGGGCTGCGCTGGCGCCCGTTGCTGAACTTGCGACGATAAAGCTGGAAGTAGCTATGGCTCAGGTGACTTTTGCCCAATGTCAGCCCATGCAAGGCCGAGGATAGGCCCAGCTGGCGGGCGGACTGGTCCGCTGCCGCTGCGTCCGCGGCAGAACGGTCGCGCAATACATAGACCACCGGGGTGTTGGCGGAAAATTGTAGCTCTTCGGGGTTGGCGGGCAGTGCGTTAGCACGTGTGCACAAACGCAGGAAAATGCGTATCAGGAAAAAGCCCAGGCGATCCAGGCCAAGCCAAGGTGTCATAGTCGGATACTGTTTACCAATGTGAGCCAAGTGTAGCGAAAGCCCCGTAGTGGGGACACCAGCGGATATTTCAATTTGTTTCAATTTTGCAGATCGCGCCGGCACAGCCGGTTGTTCACGATGCCCCGGCGACGTCGCACTCACGCTTTTTTGCTACACTGGGAGTCTCGATAATCCAGACAAGGAGTTTCCGGTGTCGACACCGCAAGCGGGGATTTTTGATCGTAGTTTCCAGCATCATCTGTTCTTCGAATTCTGTCTCAGCAGTGGCCAGGACATACAGGCGGTTCGGGCGGCACTGACGCAACTCAATTCTCTGAAAAGTGAGAAAACGCCGGTTCTTCTGGCTTTTGGCCCAGCGCTCTGGGAGCAGCTGGATAACCGCTTTACCTTTCCGCCGTTCTCCCTGGAGGGCCATGTGCCGGCAACCCAGGGGGATCTGTGGGTATGGGTGCAGGCAAAAGAGCGGGGGGATCTTTTCGATACCGGCATGCAGGTGCGTGATGTGGTGGGGGATCGGCTTTCCACCCAGCTGGAGTTGACCGGGTTCGTCTATCACGACATGCGTGACCTGACCGGCTTTGTGGATGGCATCGGCAACCCTACGGGAGACAAGGCCGAGCAGGCGGCGTTCATTGCAAAGCCGCACCCCGGCGCAGGAGGAAGCTGGGTACTGAGTCAGAAATGGGTGCATGACCTCAAGGCATTCAACCAGTTGCCGGTCAGTGAGCAGGAAAACGTGTTTGGTCGCACCAAGGAAGATGCGGTGGAGTTTGATGAAGATCGCATGCCGCCGAATGCCCATGTGGGTCGCACGGACGTGGATCGCGATGGTGTGCCCCAGAAGATCTGGCGTCGCTCTGTGCCCTATGGGGACAGTTCGGAACATGGGCTGTATTTTCTTGCCTTCAGCTGCGAGCTGGATCGTTACGATTACCTGCTACGTCGGATGTACGGTATCGCTGACGATACCATCAAGGATCGTATGCTGGAGTTCACCCACCCGGTGATGAGTTCCTGGTGGTATGCACCGGACCAGGAGTGGCTCGACAGGATCAGTTGATAGTGGACCGTTGACAGCGTCGCGAGAAACAACTGTTTTGATCTGAAACGCAAGAGGCCGCGTCCGTATATCGGGCGCGGCCTCTTGCGTTCCGGTGACAGACAACCTGGATCGCGACGCTGTCAACGTTCAACTGCTAACTGTCAACAGCTTTAGTCCGTTTTCCATTTGGTGAACATTTTCTTCACCAGGAAAGGGGTGAGTTTCAGAGACGCGCTGAGCATCTGGCCAAGGCCTTTCGGGAAGACGAAGTGCAGGGCGTTTTTGAGACCGTTGTAGGTGGCTTCGTCAAACGGGTACCAGACGATGTTGCGCTTGGACGGCAGAATATCCCAGTTCACCACCTTCGCTTGCGTCATTTCTTCCAGGCCCTCGGGACCATGGGTTCGGCCGATACCGGACTCTTTCCAGCCCCCCCAGGGGGTTTCGGACAGGCCATGGCTGTAAAGGTGGTCGTTGATGGTGGTGACACCGGACTCCAGGCGTGCGGCGATGGCGCGACCCCGTTTGTTGTCCCTGGTCCACACTGAAGAGGTGAGTGCCAGGTTGGAGGCGTTGGCCTTGCGGATGGCCTCTTCTTCATTGGCAACGCGCTGGACGGCAATCAGGGGGCCGAACGTCTCGTCACACATGGTCAGCATGTCATCAGTCACATTGGTCAGCAGGGTGGCCGGGTGGAAAAACCCGTTTTCCACATCGCCGACCGGGCGGGACTGGGCTTCAATGCGAGCCCCTTTGGCCAGGGCATCTTCCAGGTGCTGCTGGACAGTACGTAACTGGCCGGCAGTAGTCAGGCTGCCGATGTCCACATCGAACCCCTTGCAACCGACACCGTGGCGGAGCTGGCGGGTTTTCTTGGCGAGCAGATCCACAAACTGGTCATAGACCGCATCCACCACATAGACACGCTCCACGCCACCGCAGCTTTGCCCGGCATTCTGGTAGCCAGCCCAGGCGGCGCCATTGGTGGCCCGTTCCAGATCGGCATCGTCGAGTACCAGCATGGGGTCGTTGCCGCCCAGTTCCAGGGATACCGGGGTCAGGGTTTCCGCCGCCTGGGCCATCAGGGTTTTGCCCGCGGGGACGCTGCCGGTGAAGAACAGTTTGTCGACACCGTTTTCGAAGAAGCCGGTGGCCACTTTGGAGCCGGAACCGACGATATGCTGGAACAGCCCCTCGGGCAGTTCGCCGGCGGCGATGATCTGTTCGATGGCGCGTCCCACGGCGGGGGTAGCGGCCGCCACTTTGAGCAGTATGGCATTACCTGCCATCAGCCCCATGACGATTTCGCCGAAGGGAATGGACAGCGGGTAGTTCCAGGGGCTGATGATACCCACGACACCCAGTGGCACCCGCAGCATGTGAGTCTTCTTGTTGAAGAACAGGATGCTGCCACCGGGCCGACTTTTTTCTTTCAGCGTTTTCTCGGCATTTTTTGCATACCACTTGCAGGCCAGGGCGCAGGGCAGCACCTCGGTGGCAAGGGCGTCGGTGAGGGTTTTGCCGTTGCTTTCGCTGACGGTGCGGGCCAGATCATCGGCGCGGTCGACAATGTAGCTGCGCATCATGTCGATGTGCCGGGCACGCTCCTTGTAGGACTTGGCGGCCCAGATAGCCTGGGCTTCGCGGGCGCGAGCCATGATGTCGGGCAGTTTGCCCAGATCGGTTTCATTCAGTTCGGCGACAGCCGTGCCGGTGGCCGGGTTGGTGTCCAGTACGGTGTTGCTATCCAGTTTCTCTTGCGCGGTCATGTGAGGGAGTCTCCGTCACGACAGGCCGCCAGGGCGGCCTGTAGGCTGTTCAGTTGGGGCCAGTGGGTGGCCCGGAAAAGGCACATAGGTAAACACAGAGTAGACATTCTGGCTAGGGCTGTTCGGGCCGATCTAACTGGCGCCCGGGGTACTGGCATCGCGATTGCCCGGCACCACTGCCAGGCGGTAAGCCATGCGCTCGAATGTCAGGGCAATCCGCTCCAGAGCGCCGGCGATCAGCTCGCGGTCACGGGAAGCCAGATTCTCTGCCTGCTCCATCGCCAGTTTGAGCTGTTCCGACTGTTTGCGAAAGCTGTCGTCCACGGTGCCTCGGGAACAGGCTTGGTAGGCCGCTGCCAGCGCCTGTTGCCAGGCGTCGGCGCTGTGGATCAGTGTGGCGGGGGCATTGTTCCGTAATCGGCTCTGGACCCACAGGGATACCTGGCCCAGGTTTAATCCCGTGAGGCCCAGGTCAGTGAAATGGCGCTGAGATTCCGGTAGCGCCTTGTCGCAAACGGTGAGCCAGCGCAACCGGTCTGCCATGCGGGCGTTGAACCATTCCTCATGGGTGCCGGGGCGTTCTGACGGTGTATTCAGCAAGGTGAGATCCGTGGCGGTCTCGCGAATCAGCCGGCGTCGCAGTCCGGGGCCATTGGGTGGGGTGATCAGCCGGAACATGAGAAAGGCAATGGCAATGCCGGCAGTGATGGCCAGTCCGTTGCTGGCCGCCCGGGCCACGTCAAAGTCCATGCCGTTACCAGGCTGCACGAGAATGATGTAGGGGGTGCAGAAGCCCAGCCCCAGTGGCAGGGTCAGGCGCTTGCTGATGGCCAGCAGGCCGACGAAAAGGGGGGCGCCAAGAATCAGGATGAGCAGGGGAAAGTCGCCATTGCTGAGTGCCAGCAGGGGCAGGGTAAAGAATAGCGCCACCGGGGCGGCCAGCACCGAGCTGAAGGTAGCCCGTTTCAGGACCTGGTCCGGTTCCGGAAGGCGGGCAAACAGGATAGTGAACATGACTGGCATGATCATCAGCATGATGGCCATGGGGCTGGCCGTCCCCACCCAGAGGCCCGCAGCAATGGCAAACACCAGAGCGCTGCGCAGGCCCACGGCGGCAGCGATCTGCAGATCCCGATAGGGTTTCAGCCCCTGCGGCCGTAATTGCACCTCATGGCTGACATGCAAGGCACGGTTGGCTTCCAGCGCAAGAATCAGGTCAGCGGTCAGGTTCTGAGCCACCTGAAAGAAACGTCGCTGCAGAGGTGGGGCGTCCTCGGCCTGCTCCCCACGGGCCTCGCGCAGCTGCTGGCGCAGGCCCTGAGCGATCATCATGGCCTGGTCGCCAGAGTCGGTTTCTCGCATTCGCAGGAAGGCGGCGCGCAGGGTGTCCAGCAGTTCTCGCAAGGCTGGGGTCAGCAGCTCATCGTGGTTACGCATCAGGCGGCCGATGACCCGGATGCGGGCCACCAATGAGAGCGTCTTGTGGCAAATCACCGTGGCGGCCCGTGCGCGACCGGGCCCATGGCTGCCTTCGTAGAGCACCGCGCTGCTGTCATCGCTGAGGGCGAAAATCCCTTGCAACAGGGTATCCATCTGACTGTGGCGACGGGCGTGGGTGCCCGAGGGATCCAGTTCCAGTTCCAGGTAGGCCAGGGTCTGATTCAACGCGGTACGAGCATGCTCCTTGAGCAGGCTGCTGACGCGTACCGGCCATAGCAGGCTGCTGACCAGAGTGGCGCAGATCGCGCCGAGAATGATTTCGCTGACCCGGGCATTGGCAATATGGAAAATGCCCAGGCTGGAGGTGTTGGCCGGGTCGGCGATGGCCAGCACCACAATCAAGGTAGCGGTTATGCCCGCCATGGCGAAACCGTAAATGAAGTTGGCCTGGCGCACCCAGGCGGATGCACCGGCATTGAGGCCGATCCACAGCGTCAGGGCGGCAATGGCCAGGGCCGGGTAGGGGAGCAGCCAGGCCAGGATAAGCAGGCCCATGGCGCCGCCCACCAAGGTCCCGCCGATCTGGCAGAATCCCTTTTCGATAACCAGTCCGGTTTCCGGACGCACCTGCAGAAAAACGGCGGAAATCAATGCCCAGTAGGGACGATCCAGCTGCAACAGCATGGACAGGTACAATGCCAGTGCCATGGCAATGACACCCTTGGTGGCGAACAGGACGGACTGGCGATCCGGAGTCAGCAGGACTGCCAGGCGTGGGTCCAGTGTCATGGAGCGCTCGGCTGGTCTCGCTCGTGCAAGCGCACGGTGGCAGTCATGCCCGCGGCGAGAAGAATGTCATCGGGAATGTTGTCCAGTTCGATATGCACGGGAATACGTTGGGCCAGCCGTACCCAGTTGAAGCTTTGCTGCACCTGGGGCAACAGCTGGCGATCAGTCTGGGTGTTGGCGTTGGCAATGGCCTGGCCCACGCTGGTGACTTTGCCTCGCAGTTTGTGGGCACCGTTCATCAGCACCACAGTCGCTCGCTGGCCGACTTCCACCATGGGCAGTTTGGTTTCCTCGAAGTATCCAGTCACGTAGAAACTGCCTGACCGGACCATGGATACCACAGGGGTACCCTGCTTGACGAAGTTGCCCTGTTGCAGGGTCAGGTTGACCACGGTGCCATCGGCGGGAGCCGCGACCCGAGTGCGTTCCAGATTGATTCTGGCGGTGGACAGTTCCGCCTGGGCCAGGGACACATTGGCAGCGGCGAGCTGGGCTTCGATCCGCGCGCTGTCCAGTTCCTCCCGGCTGATGCTGTTACCGGCATGCAGCCGCTTGCGGCGTTCATACTGATGTTGTGCCAGGCGCAGGCTTTCCTGTTCATGGAGCAGCTGGGCTTCGGCGCGGGCCAGAGCCGCCTTGAAACGGGTGTCGTCAATGCGAAACAGGGGGTCACCCTGCTTGAGGGTCTGATCGTCCCGGATGTGCAGTTCGCTGACCCAGCCAGACACATCGGGAGACAGCGTGATAATTTCCGCACGTACCTTGCCATCACGGGTCCAGGGCGCATAGAGGTAATAATTCCACACCCAGTTGCCGGCCAGCAGGGCCAGAATCACCAGAACCACTGTAATCAGAATGCGAAGCGACTGTTGCATCAACTCAGGATCCGTAGGGAAAGGGCGACAAAACAGATAAACAATGACAGGTAGACCCAGGCGCTTTTCCAGAGCTGCTGGTGCCAGCCAAGCTGTCGCAATAGCAGATAGGTCATCAAGGTCAGCGCCATGGCCAGCAACACAAACAACACCATGGGGCTGATCAGTAATCCACCCACCGGAATTTCATGCAGCCACATCGTCGTTCTCTGGCAGTGTCATGTTAGGAGCATGGTAACGGATAATTCGGGCCTGCTGTAGGCGCCCCTCTCGAGGTATGAACCGCGCTAGCAAAGATCGGTATGGCGCTTACTGTGCGATAGAGTCAAAAAACACGCGCCATGGTGTCCCTCGTCAGGGCTCGGGTTCGTACCTCGAGAGGGGCGACTACAGGCGTGACAAGTGGACGTCAGGGGGGGCGTTTCCGCCCCGCACATCCACGCTACCGGGTGTCACTGCATCAGGTTTTCGAGCAGGCGGGTGTAAATGCGGGTCAGCGTATCCAATTCACTGATGCTGGTGTGTTCGTCCACCTTGTGAATGGTGGCGTTGGTGGGGCCCAGTTCCACGACCTGACTACCGGTGGGGGCTATGAAACGGCCGTCGCTGGTGCCTCCAGCGGTGGACAGTTCGGTATCGCGTCCGGTGACATCACGGATGGCATGGACGGCAGCATCCACCAGGGCGCCACGATCGGTGAGAAATGGCTGGCCGGACAGGGTCCAGGTCAGATCATAGTCCAGACCATGCTTGTCCAGGATCGCCTCGGTGCGCTCGCGCAACAGGCTATCGGTCAACTCCGTGGAAAAGCGGAAGTTGAATATCACTTCGCAGGTGCCGGGAATCACATTGGTGGCCCCGGTGCCAGCCTTGATATTGGAAATCTGGAAGCTGGTGGCCGGGAAAAAATCGTTGCCCTGGTCCCATTCCGTGGCAGCCAGCTCCGCCAGAGCGGGAGCGGCGTCATGCACCGGGTTACGGGCCAGATGAGGGTAGGCCACGTGGCCCTGGATGCCTTTCACCACCAGACGGGCGCCCAGCGAGCCTCGGCGTCCGTTTTTGATCACATCGCCCACGGTATGGGTGGAGGAAGGCTCGCCCACCAGGCAATAGTCGATATGCTCGTTCCTTGCCTGCAGGGTCTCTACGACCTTGACGGTGCCGTTGACGGAAGGGCCTTCTTCGTCGGCAGTGATCAGCAGGGCCAGGCTGCCGGGGTGATCAGGATGCGCGGCCACGAAATCCTCAATGGCAACCATCATGGCGGCAATGGAGCCTTTCATGTCTGCGGTGCCGCGACCATACAACAGATCACCCTCTTCGGTGGGGGTGAACGGGTCGTACTTCCAGGCAGACACATCCCCGGTGGGTACCACGTCGGTATGGCCGGCAAAGGCAAACACCGGCCCATCCTTGCCGCGCCGTGCCCACAGGTTACGCACTTCCTCGAACCACAGAGTTTCACACTCGAAACCAAGGGCTTCGAGTTTTTCAATCATCCAGTCCTGGCAGCCTTCGTCTTCGGGAGTCACGGAGGCGCGGCGGATGAGTTGCTTGGTGTAGTCGAGGGTACGGGACATGAAGGCTCCGGGAATTCAGTTGCAAGTTTCAAGTTGAAAGTGTCAACGCGGGGAAGACCGCGCAATACAGCAGCGCTGGTATCCGCGCTTCAAGTGCAGTGGTTGTGCGCGGGCAGAGCACTGGACATTACCGAGGCCCTGACCGCGCCTTGCAACTTGGAGCTTTCAGCTTGCTCCTGTCTTTAGTTGTGCTTATGCAGCTCTTCGTTCAGGGCGATGGCACTCTTGTTGGTCAGACACTGCACCGCACCCGTGGTGGTGTTGCGACGGAACAACAGGTCGGACTGACCGGCCAGGTCCCGGGCCTTCACGGTCTCGACGATCTCGCCCTTGTCGTCCAGCAGTTGCACCTTGGAGCCGGCAGTGATGTAGAGACCGGCCTCGACGGTGCAGCGATCGCCCAGGGGAATGCCGGTACCGGCATTGGCGCCCAGCAAGCAGCCTTCACCCAGGGAAATCACCATGTTGCCGCCGCCGGACAGGGTTCCCATGGTGGAGGCGCCGCCCCCGATGTCGGAGCCTTTGCCCACAAAGACACCGGCGGAGATGCGGCCTTCGATCATGCCCGGCCCTTCGGTGCCGGCATTAAAGTTGATGAAGCCTTCGTGCATGATGGTGGTGCCTTCACCCACATAGGCGCCCAGGCGTACCCGTGCGGTATCGGCGATACGCACGCCCTTGGGCACCACGTAATCGGTCATCTTGGGGAACTTGTCCACGCTGTTCACTTCCAGCAGCTTGCCGTTGAGACGGGCCAGCAGCTGGCGCTCGGGCAGCTCGTCCAGATCCACGGCACCTTCATTGGTCCAGGCCACATTGGGCAGCAAGGGGAACATGCCGGACAGATTGACGCCGTGGGGTTTGACCAGACGGTGGGAGATCAGCTGCAACTTCAGGTAGGCCTCCGGGGTGGACGCAGGCTCCGCATCGCTTTCCAGTACGGTCAATACCACCGGACGATCAGACTCCTGGAATGCCACGGCATAGCTGGCTTCATGCTCGAAGCCTGCCTCGCGCCATTCGCGGGCAATGTGCTGCACCTGCCGATGCGTCAATTCGATGGCGGCGTTACCGCCTTCGTAGCCCAGTTCTTCACGAATCACGTCAACCAGTTTGTCGTCCGGGTTGATGGCCGGGTCCGGGTAGAACACTTCCAGCCAGTTGTCGTTGCGGTTCTTGGTGCCGCAGCCCAGGGCGATGGCGAAAAAGTTGCTCATGCTGTCCTCTCTATGCGTGCGCCTGACGTCCAGCGTCTGGCGCTTAACTCAGTGTGTCTTGCCACTCGTCGGCTTTGAAGCCGGCGAGAATGAAATCGTCGTTTTGCAGGATCGGGCGTTTCACGATCGACGGGTTTTCCACGGCCACGGTAATGGCTTTTTCCGTGTTCATGGATTCCCGGGTGGCCTCATCCAGCTTGCGCCAGGTGGTGCCGCGGCGGTTGATGACGGTTTCCCAGCCCAGCGCTTCCTGCCACTGGCGCAGGCGCTGCTCCGGGACGCCTTCCTTCTTGTAGTCATGGAAGTGATAGGCGATGCCGTTATCGTCCAGCCACTTCATGGCCTTTTTCATGGTATCGCAGTTCTTGATACCGAAAATGGTCAGTTCCATGTGTTTTCCTCTTCGAGCTACAAGCTACGAGCCTCGACGCGAGATGTGCCGTAGAGCCTTTCAGCTTTATCGGCGCGCTTCATTGCGGCATTTGTGCACGGGCAGGGCGTTCAGGTTGCGCCAGCCCTGTTCCGTGTTGCAGCTTGAAGCTTGTGGCTTGTTGCTGCTTTTACAGCGTATCCAGCAACGCCTTGATCCGTTTTGCCCCTTCCACGCATTCCTCCAGCGGTGCCACCAACGCCATGCGTACCCGGTTTTTCCCAGGGTTCCTGCCATTCACGGTCCGGGACAGATAGCTGCCGGGCAAGACGGTCAGATTCTGTTCGGCCTGCAGGCGCCGGGCAAATTCTTCATCCGGAATGGGCGTTTTGGGCCACAGGTAAAAGCCGGCGGCCGGGGCGGATACCTTAAGTGGGCCGCCGAGAATGTCCAGTACCGCGTCGAATTTTTCCCGGTACAGTGCCCGGTTGGTTTCCACATGGCTTTCATCGTCCCAGGCGGCAATGCTGGCCAATTGGTGATGAATGGGCATGGCGCAGCCGTGGTAGGTACGATAGCGCAAGAAGCGTTTGAGTATCTCGCTGTCACCGGCCACAAAGCCGGAACGAAGTCCCGGCAGGTTGGAGCGTTTGGACAGAGAGTGGAAAACCACGCAGCGACGGTAGTCGTCGCGGCCCAGCTCCGCACAGGCCTGCAACAGGCCGGCCGGCGGCTTGTCCCGGTAGATTTCGGAATAGCACTCGTCGGAGGCGATCACGAAATCGTATTTGTCGGCCAGTTGAATCAGGGCCTTGAGCTGGGCCTTGCTCAGGGTAGCGCCGGTGGGGTTGCCCGGTGTGCAGATAAACAGCAGCTGGGTACGGATCCAGGTGTCTTCGCTGACCGCATCGAAATCCGGCTGCAGACCGGTGTCGTCGGTGCAGGGCAGGTAAAGGGGCTCGCCCCCGGCCAGCAGGGTGGCCCCTTCATAGATCTGATAGAACGGGTTGGGCATCAGCACCAGCGGCTGACGCTGGCGGTCGATGACGGCCTGGGTGAAGGCGAACAGGGCTTCCCGGGTGCCGTTGACGGGCAGTACCTGGCTGGCGGCATCCACACTGTTCAGGGAAAAACGACGTTTGAGCCAGGCGGCGATGGACTGACTCAGTTCAGGGATGCCCGCTGTGGTCGGATAGCGGCAAAGCAGGGCCGCGTTGTCACGCAGCACCTGCTGCACAAACTCCGGAGAAGGGTGTTTGGGCTCGCCGATGGACAGGGCAATGGGCGGCTTGTCCGATGCGGGCAGGTCGCTAAACAGGGCTTTCAGTTTTTCAAACGGGTAGGGATGTAACCGTTCCAGATCTGGGTTCATGAATCAGGCGTTTCCGTTGTTTTTGTCGTCGAGCTCTTTGGTGAGGGTTTGCTGAAGTTCCTGGCACAGGGCCGGATCGGAAACCGGGTCACCATTGAGATCGGTAATGAAGAAGACGTCTTCCGCGCGCTCGCCCAGCGTGGCAATGCGGGCATTCTGTACCAGCAGTTCGAAGCGCATGAAAATGCGGCCAATATGGGCAAGCAGGCCGGGGCGATCCAGGGTCTGGATGTCCACGGCGGTGCGGTCGTTGACGATGTCGTTGCTGATGACCACCTGGGTGGGCACATCGAAGTGCTTATGGCGGCGCGGCATGCGCCGGCTGACGGTGGTGGAAAATCGCTCCGGGTGCTTCAGGGTTTCGGTGAGGGTCTTGCGGATCTGTTCGATGCGCGCCCAGTCTTCACCGATGGGGGTGCCATGTTCGTCCAGCACGATATAGGTATCCAGGCTGAAGCCATCGGCACTGGTGATAATACGGGCATCCATGATGGTCAGCCCCAGGGTATCCAGGGCATTCACGGTGGCGCTGAACAGATTCCGGGTGTCCGGGGTGTAGATGAAGATCTGCGAGCCACCGGCGAGCACGCTCTGGCTGGATTCGCGAATCAGTACCAGCGGATCGTCCGGGTCTTCCCGGTCGAGTAGGGCTTCGGTGTGCCAGGCAATATCCCGTGGAGTTTCACGGAGAAAATATTCGTCGCCAATGTTGGCCCACAGGGTTTCGATAGCCCTGGGATCGTGGTCCCGCTCGGTGAGCATTTTAAGTGCGGCGTCCCGGGTTTCGTCGATCCAGTCCTGTTTTTCAACCGGGTTGTTGAGCCCCCGGCGCAGTGCGCGCTTGGTTTCCGTGTAGAGCTGGCGTAGCAGGGAGGCCCGCCAGGAATTCCACAGCGTCGGGTTGGTGGCGTTGATATCTGCCACGGTCAGCACATACAGGTAGTCCAGGTGCACCAGGTCGCCCACCTTGCGGGCAAATTCATAGACCACGTCGGGGTCGGAGATGTCCTTGCGCTGGGCAGTCACACTCATGGTCAGGTGGTTTTTCACCAGCCACGCCACCAATTTGCCATCCCAGGCACTGAGTCCGTGTCGCTGGCAGAAATGGATGGCATCTTCTGCGCCAAGTTCGGAATGGTCTCCGCCACGGCCTTTGGCGATGTCGTGATACAGACCTGCGGCGTAAAGCAGTTCCGGTTTGGGCAGACGGTAGAAGACTTCGCTGGCCAGCGGGAACTCCTCGCGGAGGTCTTCATAGCGCAGGCGGCGCATGTTCTTGATCACCAGCAGGGTATGGGCGTCCACCGTGTAAATATGGAACAGGTCGTACTGCATCATGCCGATGATGCCACCGAATTCCGGCAGATATTTGCCGAGGATGCCGTAGCGTTTCATGCGTCGCAGCTGGGAGAACAGAGCGTGGGGGCTGCGCAGCAGCTGCATGAACAGACCGGTATTTTCCGGATTGTTGCGGAAGGCCTCATTGATTTGACGGCGATGATAAATCAGTGCCCGGACGGTGGCGGCGCGGATGCCCTTCAGTTCCGGGTTCTGTGCCATCAGCACAAAGGCCTCCAGCAGCGCGCTGGGATGTTTTTCGAAGACATCCGGGCTGGTCACTTCCAGGTAGTCGTTGCGTACCTGAAAGCGACGGTTGAGTGGCCGGACCTGTTCCGGCGCCTCACTGTGCAGAATGACTTCATCAAAGAGCTGCAGCAGCATTTCGTTGAGCACTGACAGCGCCAGGGCAACCCGGTAAAAGCCCTTCATGAAATGCTCTACCGCCAGGTTGGCATTGGAATCTTCATGACCCAGTCGTTCTGCCAGCTGACGTTGATGATCAAACAGAAGACGGTTTTCATTGCGCCCGGTATGGACATGCAGCTGCCAGCGCACTTCCCAGAGGTAATCCAGACACTTGCGCAGAACACCGTATTCCTCATCGGTCAGAAAACCCACTTCGACCAGGGATTCCAGGCTGTCAGCGTTGAAATGCCGTTTGGCTACCCAGGCGATCATTTGCACATCGCGAAGACCTCCCGGGGCGTTTTTCAGATCCGGCTCAAGGTTGTACTCGGTGTCGTTGAAGCGTTTGTGGCGTGCGGTCTGTTCTTCCCATTTGGCGGCAAAGAAGGCGGCGGAATCCCACATGTGCTCCGGCCCGGTCCGCTCTTCCAGTTGCTCGCGCAGCGTGTCGCTGCCGGCCAGGGTGCGGGCTTCCATAATGTTGGTGGCCACGGTGATGTCTTCCCGGGCCAGTTCCACACATTCGCTAAGCGTACGTACGGCGTGGCCGATTTCCAGGCCGATATCCCACAGAAAGGCGACAAACCGCTCCAGACCATCACGCAGAGACGGGTCCGGGTCCTCGGCCATCAGGACCAGCACATCCACATCGGAGCAGGGATGTAACTCGGCGCGGCCATAGCCGCCTACGGCTACCAGCGCGACCCCGTCCCTGTCGGCCAGACCGAACAGGGACCAGGCACCGATCATGACCTGGTCAACCAGGTCCGCGCGGGCGTGAACCAGCTCGGTAATGTCGGTCGCCTCGAAAGCCTGGTTGAGACGCTCCTGGCCCTGCTCAAGATACTGGCGGGCATACTGGCCCGGCTGGGCGCTTTCCTGAAGGGCCTCGAACAATTGTTCCTGGGTCAGAGCAGGGGAGAGAGTCATGCGGATCCTGTCATGAAGTTGCGGGCACGCCAGCGCACGTATTATGGCGCCGGCATGGAACCGGTGGCGAGTGCCGATCAGTACAGATCGGTTTCTTCGCTGCGGGCAGTCAGTACCTCATAGCCATCGGCGGTTACCGCAATGGTGTGTTCCCACTGGGCGGACAGCTTGCGGTCCTTGGTGACCACGGTCCAGCCGTCCGGCAGCAACTTGTTGGCGGCCTTGCCGGCATTGATCATGGGCTCAATGGTGAAGACCATGCCTTCCTGCAATTCAAGACCCGTGCCAGGCTTGCCGTAGTGGACGACCTGGGGTTCCTCGTGGAAGCCCTCTCCGATGCCGTGGCCACAGTATTCACGTACCACGGAGAATCGCTCGCTTTCTGCCAGTTTCTGGATCCGGTGCCCGATGTCACCCAGCTGTACCCCCGGTTTCACCATGCGGATGCCGGCCATCATGCACTCCCGGGTGGTTTCCACCAGTCGACGGGCAAGGACGGAGGGCTCGCCGACGAAGAACATCTTGGAGGTGTCGCCGTGCCAGCCATCCTTGATAACGGTGACGTCGATATTGACGATATCACCATTCTTGAGGGCCTTGCGGTCGTTGGGAATGCCGTGGCAGACCACGTGGTTTACCGAGGTGCAGACCGATTTCGGGAACGGGATGCGGCCCGGGGCGCCACCGTAGCCCAGGCAAGCGGGGATGGCCTGCTGCTTGTTGACGATGTGGTCATGGCAGAGTCGATCCAGCTCCTCAGTGGTGACCCCCGGTTTAACGTGCTCGCCGATCATTTCCAGGACCTCGGCGGCCAGTTTGCCGGCTTCGCGCATTTTGGCGATCTGTTCGGGGGTTTTGATGACGACATTCATGAGACTTGGGGAAACTCCAGCTATTTCAGTGAGTTGAGCGGGTGTTTTTCGGCACGCTATATGCAGGTGGCGTGCCTTTGGCGTTGCCTGGAAAGGGTGTCTGTGGTATAAAGCGCGCGCTTTCCCGCTCTCTGACGGTCCGTGGCAACAAGTGCCGCATTGTAACCGTCGTTGCGTGGGGAAGGAAATCACACATGCCCCGTCACATAGCCCCGGGTGCCGGCTTCTCTTATTTAAGGTTGCTGGTTGGGTTTATGCGGGGGCGTGGAGGCCTAACCCAAAGTGGAGTATTAACAATGTCCAGCGTAACCATGCGCGATATGCTGAAGGCCGGTGTGCACTTCGGCCACCAGACCCGTTACTGGAACCCGAAGATGAACGCTTACATCTTTGGCGCCCGTAACAAGATTCACATCATCAACCTGGAAAAAACCCTGCCCCTGTTCAATGACGCCATGGCGTTCCTGAACAAGCTGGCTGCCAGCAACAACAAGATCCTGTTTGTTGGCACCAAGCGTGCGGCGCAGAAAGCGGTGAGCGAAGAAGCTCAGCGTTGCGGTATGCCCTACGTTGATCACCGTTGGTTGGGCGGCATGCTCACCAACTGGAAAACCATCCGTCAGTCCATCAAGCGTTATCGTGACCTGGAAGCCCAGTCCCAGGACGGTACCTTCGACAAACTGACCAAAAAAGAAGCGCTGATGCGCAAGCGCGAGATGGACAAGCTCGAGCGCTCCATCGGTGGTATCAAGGACATGGGCGGTCTGCCCGATGCCCTGTTCGTGATCGACGTGGATCACGAAGACATCGCCCTGCAGGAAGCCCGCAAGCTGGGTATTCCGGTGGTGGCGGTAGTCGACACCAACTCTGACCCGGATGGCGTGGATTACGTGATCCCGGGCAACGACGACGCCATCCGTGCGATTCAGCTGTACGTGAAAGCGGCCGCCGACACCATCCTGGAAGGCAAGCAGTACGCCCAGAACCAGACCGGTGGTGAGAGCGAATTCGTCGAGGTAGCCGACGAGGCCGAAGGCGAGAAAGCCGAAGGTTGATCCGTCGAGGCAGGCCTGCGGGCCTGCCCTTACCGAAATTTACCAAATTGAGAGGATAATCATGGCTGCTGTAACTGCTGCAATGGTTAAGGAGCTTCGCGAGCGCACCGGTCTTGGCATGATGGAATGCAAGAAGGCGCTGGTAGAGGCAGATGGTGATATCGAGAAAGCCATCGACGAAATGCGTAAGTCCGGTCAGGCCAAAGCGGCCAAGAAAGCTGGCCGTACCGCCGCTGAAGGTGCTGCTGTTGTGGCTACCAATGCCGACAACACGGTGGCTGTTCTGGTTGAAATCAACTCCGAAACCGACTTCGTTGCCCGTGATGACAACTTCCTGGGCTTTGCCAACAAGGTCGCTGAAGCTGCCCTGGCTGCAGGCGAGACCGATGTTGCCAAGATCGGTGAGCTGAAGCTGGAAGATGGTTCCACCGTGGAAGAGGCCCGTCAGGCGCTGGTTCAGAAAATCGGTGAAAACATCCAGATCCGTCGTGCTGCCAAGCTGGAAGCCGAAGGTTCTATCGGTGCTTACGTTCACGGCGGCAAGATCGGTGTGCTGGTTGCCCTGAAAGGTGGTGATGCCGAACTGGGTAAAGACGTGGCCATGCACGTGGCAGCGGTTAACCCGATGGTGGTTAGCGGTGACCAGGTTCCGGCTGATGTGCTGGAAAAAGAGAAAGAAATCATCCGTGCCC
>JAZAJX010000207.1:0-33929 GCA_036230225.1 Pseudomonadota bacterium
AATACCGCGCCAACGCGCACCGGTGGTGGTTCCGACCAGGCGGCCGCGCCCAGCGCTGGGGCGCGGCCTCCTGCCTTTTGAAAGGCTCGCAACGTCAATCCGCGCGTTATTAATTATTCATTATTAACTATTAATTAAGGCGCCAGCCGCTCCCTCACCCAACTCCCGTCTGACTGTTTGCGATAGCGAAAACGATCATGCAAACGACTGGGTCGGCCATGCCAGAACTGGATTTCCGTGGGCATGATGCGATAGCCGCCCCAGTTGGCAGGGCGGGGGACAGGGGCTTGAGGGTGCTGCGCCTGCAAGGCTTCCACTTCGGCTTCCAGCCATTCTCGGCTGGCAGGCTGGCTCTGCGGGGAGATAGCGGCACTGATCTGGCTGGCGTAGGGCCGCGACGCAAAATAACTGTCGGACTCTTCTTCATCCACTTTTCGGGCCTCACCGATCACGATCAGTTGCCGATCGAAGGGCTGCCAGAACATGGTGAACGATACCTTGGCGTTGGCCGCAATCTCTTCCCCCTTGCGACTGTCGTAATGGGTAAAAAAGGTAAAGCCACCGCCCTCGATGCCCTTGAGCAACACCACCCGACTGGAAGGCTGCCCGTCAGCACTGACAGTGGCCAGGGTCATGGCATTGGGCAAGGGTAACCCCGCCTCAATGGCCTCATCCACCCAACGGCGGGCCTGCTCGACAGGATCATGATGAAGGTTCTCTTCGCTCAGGCCCTCGGCATGATATTCTTCGCGCACGTCTTTCATGGTTTCCCCGACTCTCATTACGAGAGGGGAGTATACCGCTCGACACGTGAAGAATCCGAACCGAGATCAATGCTGGATACCTCTGCAGAAAACCGCCGCCGCCACCCGCTGGATCCACACCAGCCGGTGTGGCTTTTCGGCTATGGATCTCTGATCTACAAGGCTGACTTCCCGTTTCTGGCACGTCAGCCGGCCACCATTCAGAATTGGGCACGGCGTTTCTGGCAAGGCTCTCACGATCACCGTGGCACACCGGACAAGCCCGGCCGGGTGGTTACCCTGATACCGGCACCGGGCGCCCTCTGCACCGGTATGGCCTACCGCATCACTCCGGATGTGTTCGCGCATCTGGACCATCGGGAGAAAAATGGCTACTTGCGCTTTCGCACCCCGCTGACCTTCGCTGATGGCGATCAGGCTGACGGCCTGGTCTACATTGCCACCGAGGATAATGCCGCCTTTCTCGGCCAGAGCGACGAGCTGCTGATTGCCCGCCAAATTGCCACCAGCCACGGTCCCAGCGGCAGTAACCGGGACTATCTGCTGCAGCTTGCTGAAGCCCTGCGCGCCCTGGACGCTGACGATGAGCATGTCTTTACCATCGAGCGGCACCTGCTGAGCCTGTAGGCTTTCTCATCTCCCGTTGGCGCTTTGCTCGCACAGCGAATCACTGACGTCACATCGTCGGCATGTACCGATCCCAATAGCCTTGCTGCGGCGCAATCTGCTCCACCACATCCACCCATAATCCGGACGGATCACGGAGGCCGAAGCGGCGCTGACCGAAAGGCTCGTCGCTGAGTGGATAGTCCACCGCTCCCCCTCTGGACTGGAAATCCGCCAGCGCCTGGCGGGCACTCTCCACTTCGATCTCGAGACACATCCCCTGCCCGCCAAAGGTCTCCGGCCCCGGCGGTGCCGAGGGATGATCCGGCGTCATAAACGCCACCACGCTGCCCTGCTGCGCGTCTCCCAGCAGCACAAACCAGTCGCTGTCGAACAGCACAGCCAGGCCGAAATGCTGCTGCCAGAAATCCCGGCAGGCCACTTTATGCGCGGTGACCACGATGGGATAACGATCGCGGATCTTCATCGGATACCTCCTTGTGATAAAACAGACAGACAGTCTGCTTTGATAAAATAAAAACAAACTGATAGTCTGTTTGTCAACCAAAAGAGGACATCCATGGCCACCAATGCCCAACGCCGGGCCCAGACCCGCGGCTGCCTGATCAATGCGGCCCGCCACCTGTTTGCCCAACAGGGCTATGCGCACACCAGCACCGAGGCCATTCTCTCCGGTGCGGGTGTCACACGGGGCGCCATGTACCATCATTTTCGCAACAAGGCCGAGTTGTTTGAGGCGGTCTGCGATCTGCTCAGCCAGGATGCCATGGCTGCCATCCACAAGGCGGTGGCCGGGCAGCATGGTAGCCTCGCCAGCCTCAAGGCCGGCAGTCTGGCCTGGGTGGATTTCATGGCAAGAGACGATGTGCGTCGCATCCTGGTTATCGAAGCCCCCACCGTACTGGGCCCCGAACGCTGGCGGGAGCTGGACGAACGTTACAGTTTCCCCCTGCTGCGCGAGGGGATTCGTGAGGCCATGGCCGAAGGCGCCCTGCACTTCTCGGGTAGTGCAGACGGGCTGGCAATACTCCTCAATGGTGCCATGAATGCGCTGGTGCTGAATGATCCACAGGGAGAGCACCTCCCGCGTCGTCGCCAGGACCTGCTGGCCCTGTTTGACCGTTTTTCCGGAGCCACCCCATGACACTCTGCCCCTGCCAGTCCGGCCTGGACTATGCCCAGTGCTGCCAGCCCCTGCACCAGGGGCAGCCGGCCCCCTCCGCCGAGGCGCTGATGCGTTCCCGGTTCGCAGCCTTCGCCCGCAAGGACACCGACTACCTCAACCGCAGCTGGCACCTGAGCCAACGCCCCGCAATGCTGACGCTGGACGACGACGAGCAATGGCTGGCACTCGACATTATTGCCAGCGGCGAGGACGGTGATACCGGCTGGGTCCATTTCCGGGCCACCAGCAAGCAGGCTGGCGCACTGACCGTGCTGGAAGAGCGTTCCCGCTTTGTGCGTGAAAACGGCCACTGGTATTACCTGGATGGCACCCCGTCAGTGAGTTCGCTCAAGCCAGGTCGAAATGATCCCTGCCCTTGCGGTAGCGGAAAGAAATTCAAAAAGTGTTGTGGGTGAAGTGCAGATTCGAGCTACGAGCCAAGAGCGTCGAGCAAAAAAACCATAGGCTTTCTCGCGCACTTTCTTAGCTCGTAGCTGACTATCTTTTCCGTCAGGAAAACGCCAGCAACCCATCCTCCACCGGCTCTTCCAGCAACATGTGCGCATCCCGGCCGTAATGATTCATCACCCGCCAGGGGTGGTGACGCCCCTGGCGAGGTAATTTATGGCTGGAGCGCTGCACATAACCGGACGCCAGGGCATCCATGATGGAAGCATCCTGGATGGTCAATTCCTTGTCACCTTCCGGCACCACCACGGACAAACCTTCTGCCTCCATGTGGTTAAGCAAACGACAGAAATAGGCCGACGCGATATCCGCCTTCAGTGTCCAGGACGCATTGGTATAACCGAAAACCCAGGCCATATTGGGAATGCCTTCCATCAGCACGCCCTTGTAAGTCATGCGCTCACTGACGTCCACCGGCTTGCCATCCAGTGACAGTGCCATGCCACCAAGAACCTGAAGGTTCAGACCGGTAGCCGTGACGATGATATCCGCCTCCAGCTCATGCCCGGATTTCAAACGAATACCGGTTTCGGTAAAGGTGTCGATGTGGTCGGTAACAATGCTGGCCTTGCCTTCACGCAGATCCCGAAACAGATCCGCATCCGGTACGGCACACAAACGCTCATCCCAGGGCATGTAGTGCGGACTGAAATGCTTCATGTTGAACTCCTTGCCCACATGGCGTTGCACGTTGGCAAGCAGAAACTTTCGCATCAGTTTCGGGTGTTTTTTTGAAATTTCGTAGATCAGTCGCTGCAACTTGATGTTGCGCCAACGGGCCATTCGGAACACCCATTCTGATGGCAACACCTTGTCCAGCCATTCGGACAGCTTGTCATAGGCCGGCAGGGAAAACACATACGACGGCGAGCGCTGCAACATAGTGATATGCGCCGTGTCATCGGCCATGGCAGGAATCAAGGTGACCGCTGTGGCGCCGCTACCGATGACCACCACCTTCTTGCCTTTGTAATCCAGATCCTCGGGCCACTGTTGCGGATGAATGCATTGCCCCTGAAAGCGTTCCATGCCGGGAAAATCCGGCTGGTAGCCCTGGTCATAATTGTAATAACCGGTGCAACCCACCAGAAATTGGGCCGTGAACGTTTCGGTTTCTCCACTCGCTTCATCGACGGCCGAGAGCGTCCAGCGCCGGGCCTCGCTGGACCAGTCCGCGCCGGTGACCCTGCGCCCATAACGGATGTGCGGGGTGACAGAATACTTTTCCGCCGTATCACGAATGTACTGTCGGATGGAGGGGCCATCGGCCAGGGTCTTCAGTTCGTTCCAGGGGCGAAAACCGTAGCCGAAGCTGAACATGTCCGAGTCGGAACGAATACCCGGATAACGAAACAGATCCCAGGTACCGCCAATCGCGTCTCGTCGCTCGATAATTGCGAACGTCTTGTCCTGGCATTCTTTCTGGAGATGACAGGCCACACCAATGCCTGACAGGCCGGCACCAATGATCAGCACGTCAACATCATGAGAATCGCTGTTCGTTTCCATGTCATCACGCTCCTGAAAACGGTCAAACCCATTCGATCCGCCCACCCTGGTCGGGCGAGCTCGGACTATTTGATGGCTCTCCCTATCCCACCGGAATTTACTGCTTATCACAACGCCTTTTTGCCGCCGCTGAAACCAGTTTGGCGTCATGAAAATAACACGCACCAGGTTGCCAAGTTTATACAAAGCACGGCTTGGCCATCCGCAATATTGGGTATAGCGTAAAAGTGACAATTTGGCAGGCAAGGTGGAACGATGAAATCAGCACAACAAACCGCCGCTTTCACTGACTGGCATGACGGAAAACGTTACCTATGGTTACTCAGCCCCGCCATTCCGGTGCTCGCTGTGTCGTTTCTACTCATTTATATGTTTGTCTGGGATTGGCCAGGACTGCTCTGGGGAGGGCCATTTCTGGTCTATGGGCTCATCCCCTTTGCGGATTGGGTAATCGGTACGGATACCAATAACCCCCCCGAGTCTGCCGTCCCGCAACTGGAAGACGACAAGTATTATCGCCTGATCGTCTATGCCTATATTCCAACGCAATACCTCGCCACCATCCTGGGAGCCTGGCTGGTTGCCCAGGGCGATACGCCGCTTTGGGGGCTGGTGGGCCTGGTTTTCAGTGTCGGCGCCGTCAACGGCATCGCCATCAACACCGCCCACGAGCTGGGCCACAAGAAAGGAAAAACCGAACGCTGGCTAGCCAAGATCACTCTGGCGCCGGTGGCCTATGGCCATTTCTTCGTGGAGCACAACAAGGGGCACCACAAGAATGTCGCCACACCGGAAGACCCAGCCAGTGCCCGTATGGGCGAATCCTTCTGGCGTTTCCTGCCACGCACCATGATCGGCAGCGTCAAATCCGCCTGGCATATTGAAGCCCAGCGGCTGGAGCGCTGCGAACAACCTCTGTGGTCTTTGAAGAATGAAAATCTGCAGTCCTGGTTGATGACCGTGGTGCTGTTTACCCTGCTTACCCTATGGCTGGGCTGGGTGGTGTTGCCTTTCTTGCTGTTGCAGGCGTTTTACGGCGCCTCCCTGCTGGAAGTGATCAATTACATGGAGCATTACGGACTGCTGCGCCAGAAAAAAGCCGATGGCCGTTATGAACGCTGCGAGCCACGGCATTCCTGGAACAGCAACCACATCGTCACCAACCTGTTTCTTTATCAGTTGCAGCGACACTCGGATCACCACGCCAATCCCACCCGGCGTTTCCAGGCGCTGCGGCATTTTGACGACAGCCCCCAGCTGCCATCCGGTTATGCCTCCATGCTGATCCCGGCATACCTCCCCTTTGTCTGGTATCAGAAAATGGATCCGCTGGTGTACCAGCACTACAAGGGGGACCTGACCCAGGCCAACCTGCAACCGGACAAGCGGGAAAAACTGTTGGCGAAGTGGCAACAACCCGTCGTCACCTACCACAGTGCCGACTCGGAGCCGGATGTCCCGGATGATGCCGTACAGGCCGCGCGGCAAGCCGAGCAGGAGATTGATACACCGCATCAGTTCCAGTGCCCCAACTGCGGTTATGTTTACGACGAAAGCCGCGGCGAAGAGAAGGAAGGTTTCCCGCCCGGCACCCGCTGGCTCCAGATACCCAACGACTGGCCCTGTCCGGACTGTGCCGTGCGCGAGAAGGTGGATTTCGTCCTCAAGCAACACTAAGGACACCCCCGGCGAACTACCCCCCCCTGTGCGCCGGGGTCTTTTACTCTGATGCCTTTCTCATGTTGAGTGGGGTGGTGCCAAACCAGCGCCGAAACGTGCGGCTGAAATTGGAGGTATCCCGGTAACCGAGTTGCTCGGCAATACGCTCGATGGGCTGAGAGGTTTCCGTCAGCAACCAGGCCGCCAGCTCGCTGCGCACTTCGTCCAGCACTTCCTGGTAGCGCGTTCCCTCTCCCTTCAGTTTGCGGATCAGCGTGCGCGGGGACATGGCAAATTTTTCCGCCATGTCGTCCAGCGAGGGAAACTCCCCCTGACAATCCAGTAACACCATACTGACCTGCTGACTGACGGGGCCGCCTTTCTGCAGTTGTTTGAGCTGATGTTCACAATCACGAAGGGCATGACGATGCATGATCGGATCCGCTGTCAGACAGGGCGCCGCCAGTTGCTCTGGCGGAATCTCGATCATGAAACGTGGCGCGTCAAACGACACTGGGCAGCCCAACAGTCGCTCATACTCTGACGCCCAGGGCGGGCGCGCCAACGGCAATGCCACCGTCACTCCGGGAACGCGCCCGGTGGATACTGCATCCGTCATTTGAAAATAGGTGGCCAGCAAGGCCCCCAACAGAAACTCCCGGCAGTCGCCCAGGTCGATTTTCTCATGCAGGGACAATCGTCCCCACCCCTCACACTCTTCCAGTTCAAGCCGGATCAACTGTAACCGCACGCCCACGAACCGGGCCACGACCGACAACAGGCTACGAATATCCGGCGCTGACACCACCGCATAACCAAGCGGTCCATGTGCCGACACCGGGGTCGAGGCCCCGATTGTCAGCCCGATCCAGGGCTCTCCGGTCAGCGACAGGGCCCGATGTATCAATCGCGATAGCTGCTCCAGACTCAGGTAACGATGCTCACTGAGCAGCTCCTGCCAGGCCAGCCGGGTGCCGTTGAAAATATCGCTATCGCTGAACCCTTGCTGTTTGAGGTGAGCACAGAGCACACGGCTGTAGGTGGGATGAATGGCCGGCTTCAACCGGTCCACTGCCTTGTCAGCCATCCTGCATTCTCCCGGACATGATGAAGCCCCAGCCTAACCCTAAACGCCATGTTTAGTCTGTCACTTTATGACGATTTATTGCCACTTCGCGGGGTGCCCCCCGCGGCGCCATGGGAACACCATGACAGGACTCAGATACCACCAATAACCAATGAGGTCATACCATGAGCCAAGCTGGCGTCTTTGTCGGTCCATCCGGCGTGGAGTATCGCGACCGCAAACGGCATCTCTGGATCGTTTCCCTTTTCGTGCCAGGTACCGTATTCCTCGGCCCCTTGATGACCATGGCCACCGGTAACGCCGGCTTATTGTGGCTGCCCCTGGCGTTTTATTACCTGGTCATCCCGTTGCTGGACAGGCTGATCGGCGAGGATCGCAGCAACCCGCCCGAGGAAGTGGTGCCGCAACTGGAGGCAGATCCGTTTTATCGGCGCATGACCTATGCGCTGGTGCCCATTCTTTGGGGCGCCTACCTGTTCGGCATGTGGTTCGTGGGCAGTTATGACCTGCCTCTGCACGGCATCGTCGCCATGGTCCTGCTCACCGGCACCATCTGCGGCGCCGCCGGCCTCAACCTGGGCCACGAACTGGGACACAAGAAAACTCGCACCGAACGCTGGCTGGCAAAGCTGGTACTGGCCCCCCTGGGCTACGGCCATTTCCCCATCGAACACAACAAGGGACACCATCGGGATGTCGCCACGCCCGAGGATCCGGCATCGTCCCGGCTGGGGGAGTCCATCTGGAAGTTTGCCCTGCGGGAAATTCCCGGCACCATGAAACGGGCCTGGCAACTGGAAAAAGCGAGACTGCACAAAGCCGGTAAACCGGTATGGTCCCTGCACAATGAGATCCTCCAGCCCGGCCTGCTCAGCCTGTTGCTGTGGGGCAGCATCATTGCCCTGTTCGGCTGGAAAATGCTGCCCTTCATTGCCGCGGTCACATTATGGTCCTACCTGCAGTTGACCTCCGCCAACTATGTGGAGCATTACGGGCTGCTGCGCCACAAGGACGCCAATGGCCGTTACGAGCGCACCCAGCCTCATCACAGCTGGAACAGCAATCACATGTTCTCCAACTGGGCCTCCTTTCACTTGCAGCGTCACTCGGATCACCATGCCCATCCCGCTCGCCGGTATCAGAGCCTGCGTCATTTCGACAACCTGCCGACGTTACCCAATGGCTACTTCGGCATGTTCCTGATCAGCTATGTCCCACCATTGTGGTTCAAGGTCATGGATCGGCGACTGCTGGCGCATGCTGACTATAACGCCGCCAACATCAACTTTGACCCCGCTCGCCGCGAGGCGCTGATTCGCAAGTACCGGATACAGCAAACCACCGAGTAGGTCCCCGGGTATGGCATTTGCCCCATTCTCCTGGATGGGGCTTTTTTTGCCGGTTACGCTCCCCCCTCCCCATCCCTTAGGATAGAGCCATCACTGGGCAGTCGTTCCGATTGCGCTTTGCCTTCATTTCCAAGGAGTTGCCATGAGTGATGCACAGTTTGACGTGGTGGTGTTCGGTGCCACCAGCTTTGTCGGCCAGATTCTCTGCCAGTACCTTACCGATACCTATGGGGTAGATGGCGATCTGAAATGGGCAGCGGCAGGACGCTCAAGAGACAAGCTGGAGCAGGTCAAGCGACAGCTGGGCCAGGCAGGCAGCGCCTTGCCACTGATCACTGCCGATGCCAATGAGGCAACCAGCCTGGACGCGCTGTGCGCACAGACTCGGGTGGTGGTCTCTACGGTGGGTCCTTACGCCCTTTATGGGCAGCCCATGATCCGCGCCTGCGTGAGCAGCGGTACCGATTATTGTGATCTGACCGGTGAGGTACAGTGGATCGCCGACATGCTGGAAAAGTACGAGGACCAGGCCAAGCAAAGCGGTGCGCGCATCGTGCATTGCTGCGGGTTCGATTCCATCCCCTCAGACATGGGCACCTACTTCCTTCAGCAACAGGCCCGAGCACGCTTCCAGGCTCCCGCCACCCGCGTCAAGATGCGGGTCAAGGTCGCCAAGGGGGGCGTCTCCGGCGGCACCGTGGCCAGCATGATGAATATTGCCGAGGAAGCCGGCAAGGACCCGGCCCTGCGCAGGAAACTGGCCAACCCCTATCTGTTGTGCCCGCCCAACCACGGATTCTCGGCACGTCAGAACAGTGTCAGCATGCCTCGCCATGATGAAGACTTCGGCGCCTGGGCCGCGCCTTTTGTCATGGACGCCATCAACAGTCGTATCGTGCATCGCTCCAATGCCCTCAACGGCCATGCCTACGGCGACACCTTCACCTACAACGAAGCCATGTTGACGGGCGCCGGCCTGGGCGGTCGCATGAAAGCCCTGGGCGTTGGCACCGGCACCGGCCTGTTCTTTGCCGCTGCCGCCATCAAACCGACCCGCTGGTTGCTGAACAAGTTCGTGGTGCCGCAACCCGGCGAAGGTCCGAGCCCGGAAGCACAGAAAGCGGGTTTCTACGACATCCGTTTCCTGGGTGTCACGGACAACGGTGATAGCCTGCGCGTCAAGGTGACCGGCGATGCCGACCCTGGCTACGGCTCCACCGCCAAGCTGCTGGGGCAAGCGGCAGCCTGTCTCGCCCAGGACATTGCCGACGATGCTCCCGGCGGTTTCTGGACCACCGCATCACTGCTGGGCGATGCGCTGCTGGCTCGACTGCAGGACAAGGGTGGCATGACATTCAACGTGATCGACTGATCCAGACAGGGCTGTGACGTCAGTCACAGCCCACAGCAATTTCCTCTCCTGGCAGATGCCAGCGCTAACGGCTATCCGTATCCTGCGACTTTTTTGGATGGGAAGGAGCCGCCATGGAAGCGCTGGCCATTTTGAAAATTCTACTCATTGTCTTTGTTCTTGGCTCCACGCTCTATAGCGTGATCGTCTACCAGGGACGCAAGAAATCCTCTCTGAAAAGCCTGACTGCCTTTCGCCGGGACGCGGTGGCAGCACGCAAGCTCGACCCCACTGAACAACGACTTGTTGATACCCTTCTTGAGCAAACGGACCGCAAAACCGTGGGCCGACTCACTGGCGATGACGTCTACCCGCTGAGCGGCAACTACCTGCGCCATGGCCTGGAAACCAACGGCAATACCGTCTGGCATGACACCATTGGTGGCGTGGAAGTCCTGCTGCCCTATGATGCCGAATACTTTCTCCGTGAACACAACGACGCCCTGGTCGTGCTGGCCGACAAACAAGCCATCGTCATTGCCCTCAATGAGGACTTCGACCTGGCCGGCGCCGTGGATCGCGAGCAACGCCGTGAGCAGAAACAGAACCAGTGGGACAGCGGCGAATACGGTGAGCTCTCATCCGTATTCCGAGACCCGGATGAACCGGAAGACCGCGAAGGGCCGTCGCTGACCATCCGCGAGCAACGCGACGAAACTCCCGCCGAGGTAGAAGCACGACGGGGCCGAGGCATCGCCCTGATGCCAGCCTTTCTCTGGACCCTCACCTTTGCGTTTCTCGGCATCGCCATGGCTGTGGAAACCCCGCTCTTCACAGGGATATGCCTGCTGACAAGCCTGGCCTGCGCCCTGCTTGCCCTGTTCCTCTTTTTTCGGCGCCGCTCCCTGGGCGACCCCCTCAAGGTCAATCAGGTTTCCGGCCAGGTGCGTCTGACGCCTGTGGCGGTGGATGAATTCGACAACGTCCGGATATCTGTCACGCTCAACGAAAGCATTGGTTTCGAGCTACCGCATCACTGGCGTCCCTTCATTACCTACGAGGATGGCCAGCATCAGGAAATGGCAATCCGTGTGGACGACTACAGTGTGGTCAGCTATGGCAACCGAATGTCACTGGATGAGGAAGTCCGACGCTTCCCGCCTGTGTACTGGGGCCGCCACCTGACCCTGGCTATCATCGCAGGCATTGCCCTGCTGTATCCGCTCAGCAGTGTCACGCAACTGTCCCGGGATATCCTGTTTGCCGGCCAGTGGTTGCGCGGCGCGGATACCGTGACACTCACGACACCGCAGCAGATACGAACGCAACCTCCCAGCCCTGGCATGGCGGTTCAGATTGACGGTAACGGCCATTGCGCTATTGAACAGGGAGGCTATTCACCGCGGTTCAATTGCCGTCATATTTACTGGGGCGCCGATGCGCCCCAATCCAGCCACACCCAAGCCAGCGAGGTCAGCCTGCGACTGCAAGACAACACGTTGTTGAAAACAGAGAAGGACAGTTACCTGACGTTGCTGGCGATCACCAAAGGCTGGAACACCTATCAAAACGGCACGCCGGTCATCTTCACCAACCTGCCGGGGATTATCGATACCGTGGATGCCGCCTGTGACGCAGGCGACGGCTCCCGGGACGTTGAGCGTCAGTGCCGGCATATCCACCGTTTCTTCCTTGAACGGCTGGCCTTCACACTGGATACCCGGCCCGAAACCTGGTCAGCATTGAGAGCGGACGTACAGGCCCGCCAGCACAGCGACGCCCCGGTTCACGCCATCACTGGCGAAAACCTGGTAAATAAATTGGCTGCGTACCTGCGTCAGCTGGTCAATGCTCTGAATGCGGATCGCAGTCAGGATATCGCCCGGGACATCGCCAATAGCCAGCAAGGAGGCGTGATGATCCGGCTGTCGCAGGGACGCGTTCCCGACAGCCTGCAGCAAGCTAACCGTTATGATGGCTCCACCATGCTCAATGCGCTGCTGGCCATGATCGACGATCCGGAGGGGAAACCGTTTTCCCTGCAAGGGATGGTCACCGCCTACGAGAAAAACAACGACACAACCCCAGAACTCAGCCTGGACCTGACCCGCACCGCCAGCAACGCCAAGGACTCACTGATCATGGTGGTCTGGCTGCTGATCGCCACCACCATGCTTATCGGGCATGGCGTCATGACGGTTATCCGCTTTCGTCAGCGCACCAACAGGGACAAGGCTGTCGCCGCACTCTATGCATGAAACCACACGGGCGCCGTGTCATTGCAGCAGATGATCTTTCACCGGCAATGGCGGGGGCGGCGTTCGGCCCAACGACTCTGCCACGGAAATTTCATGGATGCGGCATAGCGCATCCAGAGGAAGATCATTGGCGGCTCGGCCAAAAGGCGTCTCCAGATGCTCTGCCAAACGATCCACGCCGAAAAAGGTGTAAGCCACCGCGGCCACGCATACCGGCGCCGCCCAGCCAACCGCGCCCACCAGCGCAAAAGGCAACAGGTAGCAGTATCCATAGGCGGTGCGATGCACCAGCAAGGTATATGCAAAGGGAATCGGCGTGGATGCCAGTCGCTCACAACCGGCCTGAATGGCTGCCAGGGCCGACACTCTCTCGTCCAGTAGCGTCAACCCCACGCTATCCAGCTGACCTCGTCGATAGCAGTCGCCCAGCCCGTCACCCAGTTTGCGCAGAAACCAGTCAGGCACATTATGATGAGACAGCGCCTGCTCCACCCGGTCCCTGTCAGACCAACGTAGCAGCGCCTCCTTCACCGACTCCTGCCTGAGCTGGCCACGCAGGGCGTGAGCATACCCCAGCAGCAGGCCCAGCATCGCCTCGCGCTCTTCCCCGGCATCATCCAGCAACGCCTTGCTGGCACGGGCAAAACTGCGAATTTCATGCACCATCTGTCCCCACAGCTTGCGTGCTTCCCACCAGCGGTCATAGGCCGCGTTGTTACGGAAGCTGAGCAAGATCGACAGCACAATTCCCAACAGGGTAATCGGCATCACCGTCAGACTGCTGATATCCACCACCTGATAACGACTGGCCAACGTGAGCAGTACGGTGAACAGGGCCACCAGCACAAGGTGAGGGAGAATTTCCGGAACAATGGAACCGCGCAGGGTAATCAGCAGCGCAAAGGCATTGGGACGGTCGCGAACAATCATGGTGTTTTCCTGGACAAGACAACCACCATGATACGGGATCACAAAACCAGGAGTCAGGGGCGGGCGGCGCTGATAGCGTCGCCCTCCCGGTGTTACTCGACGTGGGGGGCTCCGGCCAGCGCACGGTAAACATCCACCATCGCCAAAACCACCCCGGTGCGGCTGCGAACACTGGCATCACGGGTCGTGGCCAGCTCCTGCTCTGCGGCAAGCACCTCGAAATAACCGATAAAACCGCGCTCATAGCGGGTTCGGGCGAGCGCGGCAGCCTGACGCGCATCGTCCGCCGCCTGCTGCAAGTGCTCGGCACGCTGGCGGGCACGCTGGTAACGCACCAGACGAGTCTCGGTATCCTCCAGGGCATTCAGGACCGCCTGCTGGTACGCCGCCAGGGCGGCACGACTCTCCGCATCCGCAGCCTCGATACGCGCCTTGACCTTGCCGTGGTCCAGGAAGGTCCAGTCGATTCCCAGGGCCACCCGGCGGGTTTCCGCCGGGCCGCTGAACAGATCACGGGTATCCGACGCCACGGAACCGAGCAAACCACTGAGAGTAAAGCGTGGAAACAGATCCGCTGTGGCCACGCCGATTCGAGCCGTGGCCGCTGCCAGACGGCGTTCCGCGGCGGCAATGTCGGGCCGACGCCGTAGCACCTCCCCGGGGCTATCCACCGGGATCACCGGTAGCGTCTCAGGCAGACCGCTGTCGGGTTCCAGCGTGGCAATCCAGGCGGCCGGCGGCCGGCCGGTGAGTACCGCGATGCGATGCATGGCCGCACGGATGCCCGCACGCAGCGAGGGCAGCGCAGCCCGGGTACGCTGCAACTGGGAACGGGCACGTACCCGATCAAACTCGGTGCCTCGCCCGGCATCCACCCGAGCCGACACGATGGCCAGGGTTTCCGCCTGCAGAGAGACGTTCTGCTGCGCCACCTGCAACTGCTGCTGCAGGCCTCGCAGCTCGAAGTAACTGCTTGCCAGCTGCCCGATCAGCGCCACCTGCAGGGCACCCAGGTCCGCACCGGCGGCTTCCAACTCCGCCTGCTGCGACTCAGTCGCCCGCCGCAACCGGCCGAACAGGTCCAGCTCCCACTGGGCAGCGATGCCGGCGTTGTAGGACTCGACCCGCTCCGGCCCGGTCCCCGGTGGCGTCCGTTCCACATCCGCCAGGTGCTGTTCGGCACCACCGGCTGTGGCGGTAATACTGGGCCACTGCTCCCGCCTGGCGCCATATAGCAGCGCCGCCGCACGCTCATAACGGGCCAGGGCTCCCTGCAGGTTGTGGTTGGCGGCCAGGGTCTGCTCGATCAATTGTGCCAGCAGCGGATCATCAAACCCGGACCAGAACCGATTCTCCGCCTGATCGCGCTCGCCGGCGACCATCGCGGCAGCCGCAAAGGTTTCCGGTTCCGGGGTCGCCGGCGCGTCATAGTCCGGCCCCACCGCGCAAGCTCCCAGCAACAGGGAAGCAGCGGCGATAGACAACTTACGCATGGGTGTCTCCTTCAATCTGACCATGGGGGGCCTCGCCCTTTCCTTCCCCCTCAAGGGTACTGGCGTGATGACTGACCGGGCGCTTGCTCCCGGCCAGTTTGCGCAACGCCACATAGAACACCGGGGTCAGGAACAGCCCGAACACGGTTACCCCGAGCATGCCGAAGAACAGGGCCACGCCCAGCGCCTGGCGAACTTCCGAACCGGCGCCGCTGCCCAGCACCAGCGGTACCACGGCGGCAGTAAAGGTGATGGAGGTCATGATGATGGGCCGCAGCCGCAGACGGCAGGCTTCCAGCGCCGCCTCCACGACACCCCGGCCCTGCAATTCCAACTCCCGGGCAAACTCCACAATCAGGATGGCGTTCTTGCACGCCAGGGCGATCAATACCACCAGCCCCACCTGAACGAAGATGTTGTTGTCTCCCCCGAAGTACCACACACCGAGCAGCGCCGAGAGCATGCACATGGGCACGATCAGAATGACCGCCAGTGGCAGGGTCCAGCTTTCGTACAGGGCCGCCAGCACCAGAAACACCAGCAGGATGGATAGCGGGAAAACCAGCAGGGCGGCATTGCCCTGGGTGGCCTGCTGATAGCTGAGGTCGGTCCATTCGAAGGTCATGCCTGCGGGCAGCACCTCATCGGCAATCTTCGTCAGCACATCCATGGCCTGGGCGGAAGACAGCATGCGCGGGTCGGCTTCGCCGGCCAGATCCGCTGCCGGATAACCGTTGTACCGCAGCACCGGGTCGGGGCCGAAATCCTCACTGATGGTGACCATGGATCCCATCGGCACCATTTCGCCATGAATGTTGCGAGTCTTCAGGTTGGCAATGTCTTCCACACTGTCCCGGAACGGCGCATCCGCCTGGGCGATCACCTGCCAGGTACGACCAAACCGATTGAAGTCATTCACATAGGTGGACCCCAGATAGGTCTGCAGGGTGTCGAACAGCCCGGTGAGCGGCACACCCTGTGCCTTGGCCCGCTCGCGATCGACTTCCGCATTGAGCTGCGGCACGTTGGCCTGGTAACTGGTGATCGGGAAGCCCATGCCCGGCGTCTGGGCTACGGCGCCCTGGAAAGCGTTTACCGCATTCTGCAATTCCCCGTATCCCAGATTCCCTCTGTCCTCGATGAACATCTGGTAGCCGTTGCCGTTGCCAAGCCCGAGAATCGGCGGCGGCATGAAGGAAAACGCAAACCCTTCCTTCAGTCCGGCGATGCGCCCGTTGATTTCCGCGTTGATATCCTCGGCGCTGCGGCTGCGTTCATCAAACGCGTCCAGCGGGAAGAACACCAGCCCCGTATTCGAGGTGTTGGTAAACTGAAGGGCGTTGAGTCCCGGGAATGCCACCGCGTGGGCCACCCCGTCTGTCTCCATACCGATATCCACCACCTGCTGGAGCAACTGATCGGTACGCTCCAGGGACGCTCCCTCCGGCAGCTTTACCCCGGCGATCAGGTACATCTTGTCTTGGGTGGGAATAAAACCCGGCGGCACCACCTTGAACATCAACCCGGTGCCAGCCAGCAGTAACGCATAGATCACGAAGACTACGCCCCGGTGATGCAGGGAACGAGACACCCCGCCCTGATAGCGATTCGAACTGGCATTGAAAAAGCGGTTGAACGGCCGGAACAACCAGCCGAACAAGGCATCGATAATGCGGGTCAGGCGATCCTTTGGCGCGCTGTGTGGCTTGAGCAACATGGCCGCCAGTGCCGGTGACAGGGTCAGCGAATTGATCGTGGAAATCACCGTGGAAATGGCGATAGTCACCGCAAACTGGCGATAGAACTGCCCGGTGACACCATCCAGAAATGCCATGGGGACAAAGACGGCACAGAGCACCAACCCGATGGCCACGATGGGCCCGGACACTTCCTTCATGGCCTGGTGGGCGGCGGCCAGAGGCGTCAGCCCCTCCTCGATATTCCGCTCCACGTTCTCCACCACCACGATGGCATCATCCACCACGATCCCGATGGCCAGTACCAGTCCGAACAGGGTCAGGGTATTGATCGAATACCCCAACAGGTATAACGCCGCGAACGTCCCGACGATAGATACCGGCACCGCCAGCAAGGGAATGATGGAAGCCCGCCAGGTCTGCAGGAACAGGGTCACCACCAGTACCACCAGCAACACGGCTTCCAGCAAGGTCTTGATCACCGCCTTGATGGAATCACTGACAAAGATGGTGGTGTCATAGACGGTTTCGTATTCCACACCGGCCGGGAAACGGGTGGCAATCTCGTCCATGGTACTGACCACTTTTTCACGAATTTCCAGCGCGTTGGCACCCGGAGCCTGGAAAATACCAATGGCCACTGCATCCTTGCTATCCAGTTGCGCCCGCAGGGTGTAATCCCCTGCCCCCAACGCCAGACGGGCCACATCGGACAACCGGACGATCTCGCCATCGGCGCCACTCTTGATCACGATATCGCCGAACTCTTCCGTGGTCCGCAAGCGCCCCTGAGCATTGATCAGGGTCAGAAAATCACTGCTGGGCATGGGTTCGGCACCCAGTTGACCAGCGGACACCTGCACGTTTTGTTCGCGCATGGCCGCCACCACATCCCCGGCGGTGAGATTGCGCGCCGCGATCCGCTCCGGATCCAGCCAGGCGCGCATGGCGTAATCCCCACCACCAAACACCTGGGCATCCCCGACCCCGCGAATCCGAGCCAGTGCATCACGCACATGCAGCCGCGCATAGTTACGCAGATAGAGCGTGTCGTAACGACCATCCGGGGACGTCAGATGAACCACCATCAGAAAGGTAGGCGACTGTTTCTGTGTCGTGACCCCCTGGCGGCGAACATCTTCGGGCAAGCGGGCCAGTGCCTGACTGACCCGGTTCTGTACCCTCACTGTGGCATCGTCCGCATCGATATCCGGATGGAAGGTCACCGTCATCTGCAACACCCCATCGGAACCTGCCACGGATTTGAGGTACATCATGCCCTCGACCCCGTTGATGGATTCCTCCAGCGGTGTGGCCACCGTTTCGGCGATAACCTTGGGGTTCGCCCCCGGATAAACCGTGCGCACCACCACCGATGGAGGCACGACTTCCGGGTATTCACTGACAGGCAGACTGGGGACCGAAATCATCCCCACCGCAAAGATGATGATCGACAGCACCGCGGCAAAAATGGGCCTGTCGACAAAAAAACGCGAGAAATTCATGGCAAAAGCCTCCCGTCGGCAGTGCCATGACACTGCCGCGCGTTGTCGTTCCCTGAATGACCGGACTCGAGTCCGATATGGATGGTTTAGGGTTGTGCGATCGCGACCGCAGGTTGCGCCTCGTCACTGGCGCGCATGGCAACCTGGTTGGGTTGCACCGGCATGCCATCACCGAACACTTTCTGAATACCGTTGACGATGACACGGTCACCGCTCTCCAGGCCCTGGTGGATAACCAGCAAATCGTCCACGCTACGACCCGGTGTCACTTGGCGGCGAACCACCTGGTCGTTGTCGTCCACGACATAGACGAAACGACGATCCTGGTCGGTCATTACCGCCTTGCGGCTGACCAGCAACGCCCGCTCCAGCTTGGCCACCGGCATCTCCACCCGGGCAAACTGACCCGGTTTAAAAATGCCATCCGGGTTCGCCAGCTCGGCCCGGTACTGCAGTGTGCCGGTCCCGCTGTTGAGTCGGTTGTCGATAAAATCCAGCGTGCCACGGTGCGGATAGCCGGATTCCCCGGACACCCCGATCCGCACCGTTGCGGACTTCCCCGCGCCGGGCACCTGCAGACTGTCAAACGCAGACTGTTCGTCGGCCTCGAAATAGACATGCATCGGGTCCACCGATACCAGCGTGGTCAACAACGTCTGGTCCGCACTGGCCAGGTTGCCTTTGGTGACCATGGCACGACCGGCACGCCCCGCCACCGGTGCGGTGACACGGGTGTATTGCAGATCCAGCTCGGCAGTCTCCACCGCTGCCCGGGCCGCATTCACCAATGCCCGAGCACTGAGCAGGGCCGCACTGCGCTGGTCATACTCTTCCCGGGAGATGGCACGGCTTTCCAGCAGTGTCTTTGCTCTGCCCGCTTCACTTTTTGCCAGCGCCAGCTGGCTGTTAGCCTGTGCCAGTTCCGCCCTGGCCGCCTGCAGACGAGCCCGGTAAGGGCGCGGGTCGATCTGAAACAACAGGTCACCCGCCTCCACCAACGCGCCTTCCTCAAACGCTACACGGTCGATATAGCCGCTGACGCGGGGACGCAATTCCACGGTTTCCGGTGCCACCACACGCCCGGTAAAGGATTCCCACAAGGTCACCGGTTCCGCGATCACCTGGGCGACATCCACCTCCGGGGCCGGCATGGGCTGTCCGGCTTCGCTACGGGCATCACAACCGGACACAAACACCACCGCCATCAGCATGACCAACAGCCCCCAATAGATACCGGCTCCGCTGGCACTTTCTCCACTCAGACTTTCCATTACCCTGTCTCCTGTTATCACCCTCAGGCACCTCATTGCTCTCTGCCTTATCGAATCACCTTGTCGCCATTCGACATGGACCCGCGTTCATGGCGGCCTCTTCACTGAATCCAGATCAGCGACTCTATTTCCTCAAGCTAAGTTGAGGTCAATTACCCTCGACCTGGAAACATTCCTATCCCCGCCATAGGCATTGGCTCTGGGGAACCGCTGGATCACTCGCGCATCATCAGCATGGCCAGGCAGAGACACCTGCCAGGGCACAGACAATACGAAACGGCGATCTGATGGCGGTAGCGGGTTACTGCGTGAAGATTGCCTGATTCTGTCAGCCACCCGGAAAACCCATGGCATTGGACAAGACAGGGCCGGTTTGTGACGCGGGGTTTGCATTGTGTTTTCAGGCAAGTGACAGCCCGGACAGCGCCCCATCCCGGCGAGGTAAGTCATTCTCAAACACCAGGTAAACCCCGTTCCCCGTGCCGCCAGGCCGCGTCCCTCAAGGGACGGACAGGCAAGCCTCATGGCTGGGTCATCGCTTGCCGGATTCCCCGGCAAGGCGCTGTCGGGTTGCCGGTTTCTGCGCAGTGATTGCCTGATCCTGCAGAAAGTGTCTCAATGGGCACACGGGCCGGCAGCGCTCTGCGTATACTGCCGGCAACAGGAGGACAGGCCATGACCGTGACTACCCCGGAGTTACCCCGCCATCTCAGCGCCGGACCGCAGCAGCAACTGGCCGGCATCGTCAGTCGCTGGACCGAGCGTACCGGCATGAGCCAGACCGCTATCGACGGCGTGGACCTGTATCGGGCCAACGACCTCACTCCCTGTGGTTCCACAGTCTATGAGCCGTCACTGATCTTCATCCTGCAGGGCACCAAGACCATCCAGCTTGGCGACCGGGAGATTGTGTACGGCCCCATGAGCTACCTGGCCAGCTCCGTGCACCTGCCGGTGCTGGGCCAAATCGTTGACGCCTGCCAGGACCGCCCCTACCTGGCAGCCAAGATTACCGTTGACCCACAGGAAGTCACCGATCTGGTGCTGGAACTGGGCGACAAGGTCGCCAGCTTCGACCCGCACACCCCCTGCCCGGAAGTGGGCTGCGGTCTGTGTATGTCGCACATGGATGAGCGCATGCAGGGCGCCCTGTATCGGCTGCTGAGCCTGCTCGATTCGCCGGAGGACATTCCCGTCCTGGCTCCTCTGGCCCGCCGTGAAATCATTTATCGTGCCCTGATCGGTGAGATGGGCCCGCGGATGCGAAAGTTTGTGGCAGCGGATTCCCAGGCCAACCGGATTTCCCGGGTGATTTCCACCCTGCGCGATCGTTATACGGAACCGCTGCGGGTCAAGGAATTGGCCGAAGAAGCGAACATGAGTGAGTCCTCGCTGTTTCACAGTTTCAAACAGGTGACCCGCATGTCACCGCTGCAGTTTCAGAAAAAACTGCGTCTCTATGAGGCCCGTCGACTGATGCTCACCGAAGGACTGGAAGCGGCCACCGCCAGCTACCGGGTTGGCTATGAGAGCCCTTCTCACTTCAGCCGCGAGTACAGCCGCATGTTCGGCGCTCCGCCAAAGGCAGATGTATCGAAACTGCGGGGTGGAGAGCAAATAAGCGCGTGAGTCAGTTGACTATTGATAGTGGACAGCTACGGGAGTGTTTTTTCTGTAGCTGAAACGCAAGAGGCCGCGCCCAACCTATGGGCGCGGCCTCTTGCGTTTCAATTTACATCGTTACTTGTCCGTCACGCTGTCAACTCTTCAGCCGATACCCCGTCCGAAAGATCCACCACACCAGCCCCAAACAAATGGCCAGGAACAGCAGGGTCATAGCAATACTGATACCCACATGCACGTCAGCGCTGCCAAAGAAGCTGTAACGGAAACCGCTGATCAGGTATACCACCGGGTTGAACAGGGTTACCGTTTGCCAGAACGGCGGCAGCATGTCGATGGAATAGAAACTGCCGCCCAGGAAAGTCAGCGGAGTGATGATCATCAGGGGGATAATCTGCAGTTTCTCGAAGGTATCGGCCCAGATACCGATGATAAAGCCGAACAGACTGAAGGTAATCGCAGTCAGTAGCAGGAAGCTGATCATCATTAACGGATGCTGCACCTCGTAGTCCACAAACAGGCGAGCTGTTAACAGAATCAGAATCCCCAATATCGTCGACTTGGTTGCCGCCGCGCCCACATAACCGATGACGATCTCCACATAAGACACCGGTGCCGAGAGAACCTCGTAGATGGTCCCGGAAAACGTCGGCATGTAGATCCCGAATGAGGCATTGGAAATACTCTGCGTCATCAGTGACAACATGATCAGACCGGGAATGATAAAGGCCCCATAACTGACGCCATCGATCTCCACCATCCGGGAACCGATGGCCGAGCCAAACACCACGAAATACAACGACGTGGAAATCACGGGCGAGGCCACACTCTGCATCAGAGTGCGCCAGGTCCGTGCCATTTCAAATTTGTAGATGGCACGAATGGAGTAGATATTCAATTTCATCAAACCTCTCCGGCAGCGATGTGACTGGCAGCGGGCTGTCCGTTATGGACCAGATCGACAAAAATATCTTCCAGAGAACTTTGTCGGGAGTGCAGATCCTTGAACTCGATCCCGGCATCGTTGAGTGAACGCAGCAACTCAGCGATGCCGGTACTTTCCTGGTTGGCATCATAGGTATACACCAGTGCATAGCCGTCCCCGGACAGCTCCACGGCATCACTGACCAGGCCAGGAGGCAGCGCATCCAGGGGCTCCGCCAGATGCACGGTTAACTGCTTGCGGCCCAGCTTCTGCATCAGCCGGGTCTTGTCATCCACCAGAATAATCTCGCCCTGGCGGATAATCCCTACCCGGTCAGCCATTTCCTCGGCCTCCTCGATGTAGTGGGTGGTGAGAATGATGGTCACGCCCTGCTCGCGCAGCTGACGCACCATCTCCCACATTTCCCGACGCAGCTCCACATCCACGCCGGCGGTAGGCTCATCCAGAAACAGGATTTTGGGCTCATGGGAGAGAGCCTTGGCGATCATCACTCGCCGTTTCATCCCGCCTGACAGCATCATGATCTTGTTGTCACGCTTGTCCCAGAGGGACAGCACCTTCAGTACCTTCTCGATGTGGGCGTCATTGCGGGGCTTGCCAAACAAGCCGCGACTGAAACTCACCGTATCCCAGACGCTCTCGAACGCATCCGTGGATAATTCCTGAGGGACCAGACCAATGGCGCTGCGCGCCTCCCGGTAATCGCGAACGATATCGTAACCATCCGCCAACACTGTCCCACTGGAGGGATTGACGATGCCGCAGATGATACTGATCAGGGTGGTCTTGCCGGCACCATTGGGACCCAGTAACGCGAAAATCTCCCCCGCCTGGATATCGAGATTGACCTTCTTCAGCGCCTGGAAGCCTCCCTGATAGATCTTGTCCAGGTCTTTCACGGAAATAACAGCACTCACCCTCTTCTCCTTCAGTGATTCTGCAAGGCGCGCAGTACGAAATGGTGCGACGCCATATTCCAGCCGCCACAGTATGCCCGAAATCATGGCGGCTCGCTGGCAACCCTCATCACGATTTGGCAGCATAAGACCTCAATATTAGTTGAGGAAAATACCATGACACTTTCCTGCGCAGAGGACATTCACAAGGCTCTCACCGTGGGCGAGGTCGCCGAACGCAGCGGTGTCGCCGTTTCCGCCCTGCACTTCTACGAAAAGAAAGGGCTGATCCAGAGTTCACGCAGCGCCGGTAATCAGCGCCGTTACCACCGCGATGTCCTGCGCCGGGTAGCCGTGATCAAGGTCGCCCAGCGCATTGGCATCCCGCTGGCCGAAGTGGCCGAGGCCCTGGCAGCATTGCCGGACGGACGCAGCCCCACCGCCAGGGACTGGAAACGCATGTCCGCAACATGGCGCCACCAGCTGGACGAACGCATCCACGATCTGACCATGCTCCGGAGTCAGCTTGACCAATGCATTGGTTGTGGCTGCCTCTCCATTCAGGCCTGCCGGCTGCGTAATCCCTATGATGCCCTGTCAGAGGAAGGTCCCGGGCCCCATTACTGAACCTGGGCGGAAGCACCGACCTTGGTCGGCATTCATTTTGCAACCTGCAGCGGGCACAATGGCCTAACCCTTTCCCCTATTCCGCAATCAGGAGGCTGTATGAGTGAAAGAACCGTCACCGTCATTCCCGGCGATGGTATCGGGCCGGACATCGTGGATGCCACGGTACGGGTACTGGAGGCCCTGGATTGCGGACTCAAGTTCGACTACGCCATTGCCGGCCAGACCGCCCTGGACCAGGGCCTGGATCTGGTTCCCGCGGAAACCCTGGACACCCTTAAGCGCAACCCTTTGGCCCTGAAGGGCCCCATCACCACGCCGGTGGGCGGCGGCTTCACCTCGGTGAACGTGACCCTGCGCAAGACCTTCGATCTGTTCGCCAACGTGCGACCGGCCCTGTCCATTCCCGGCGTGAAGTCGCGCTATGACAACGTGGACATCATGACCGTGCGGGAGAACATCGAAGGCATTTATTCCGGTCTGGGTCAGACCGTCAGTGAGGATGGCGAAACCGCCGAACTGCGCAGCCGCATCACCCGTACCGAGTCCGAACGCCTGCTGCGTTTCGCCTACGACACCGCCATGAAGCAGGGCCGCAAGAAAGTCACCGTGGTGCACAAGGCCAATATCATGAAATCCACCTCTGGCCTGTTTCTCGACGTGGCTCGCAAGGTCCGCGAGGATTACCCCGGCCTGGAGCATGAAGAGATGATCGTGGACGCCTGCGCCATGCAGCTGGCCATGAACCCGCACCGCTTCGATGTGATCGTGACCACCAATCTGTTCGGTGACATCCTCTCTGACCTTTGTGCCGGTCTGATCGGTGGTCTGGGTGTCGCTCCGGGCGCCAACATCGGCGAACACGGGGGCTTGTTCGAAGCGGTACACGGCAGCGCACCGGACATCGCCGGCAAGGGTATCGCCAACCCCACCGCTATCATGCTGGCCGGCGCACTGATGCTCGATTACATCGAGATGCACGACAAGGCCAAACAACTGCGCCGTACCGTGCGCGACGTCGTCGGCAAGGGAGAAGTGGTGACCCCGGACCTTGGCGGTCGTGCCAGCACTACCGAGTTCACCGACGAACTGATCCGTCATATCCGCAGCTAGGTTTGCTCAGCCCGGCGCACTGTCGCAGAAAGGTGCGCCGGCCTTTCATCCCGTTGACCGGGCAGCCCATCCCGGAAAACAGTGAGGCCATCGGCCGAGTAAATGTTCAATCCCCCGGCCAGACCAGTGAGCAGAACGGTGTGATCGTGGATACCGTGCGCAGCCAACGGGAAAGCATCTATCTCGAGATGGGCGCAAAGAAAAGGCAGGATGTGATCCGCACTCTGGCGAGCAGCGTCATACAGGTTGGATAGACAAGAGCGTCCCAACCCCATTGAACCGATCGCTCCCGGTTGTTGGCGGCAACTGTCGATGCCACCGCCCTCACCACGGACACTGCTTGGCCAGTGACATGGGGACGCCTAATGGCAAGCGCAGAATGGCATTGTCCGACTACGCACACAGTGCGTTTCATGACTAACAGGAAAAGACCATGGCGCCAGTCTTACATAATGAGCCAGACCTGATTCAAGCCCTTTACCGATCTTTGACTCATCGCGAAGGCTTCCATGCCTTTCTGGAAAAGCTGACCAACGCCATCAAGGGCTGTGCCGCACAGCTACTGGTGATCAACCGGCAGCCCTTGCGTATGGAGCATCTCTGGTATCACGGCCTGTCCGAAGCATTCATTACCTGGTATCTGGAAAACAACATGATCGCTCAGGACGTGGTCACCAACCAGGCCGTCAAGCAGGCACCGGGCCTGTTCCAGTCGGCCCTGCCACTGCTACCTGATTTCCAGCCCGACGAGGATTATTCCAAATGGGAAAATGAGCAGGACATGCTGGATTCCGCCTGGCTAGTGGTCGATAACACCCGTACCCACAGCTTCGTGCTGACCATTCAGCGAACCGTTGCACAAGGCCCTTATCAGCAGGCTGAACTGGATGCTCTGAATCGGCTGGTACCGCATATTCGGCAAACCGTGCAGCTTTATCGGCAACTGGAAACCCGCAGCAAGGCAGCCTCGTCGCTATCCGCCATCATCGACGTGCTACCGGATGCCACCTTTGTCCTGGACAGCCTGGCCACCGTGCTTTATTCCAACAAGGCGGCCCGCGAGCTGATCAACCGCGAGCGCTGTCTGAGCATCCGTGACGAACGCTTCAACTTTGCCGAAAAGGATGTACGAAGCGCCTTCTTGCGAGCGTCCGCTCAGGTGGTTCGCTCCAGCATGGGCAAGGAAGCGTACTGCAGCGAAACCCTGTTCCTCAAACGGGAGGGTCGAGCGCCGCTGATCTTTGTGATCCGCCCCATCGAGAACAGTGAACTGCTGGCAGGCGGCGCACTGGTGAGCGTCTACGAACCGGACAACCGCCCTCTACCCACCGCGGACCAGATCGCCGCCTACTTTGACCTGACCCCCGCTGAGGCGCAGGTCTGTGGAGCATTGATTAGCGGAAAAAGCACACAGGCAATCAGCGAACAGCTGGGTCGTAGCATTTCCACTGTGCGCTCACAGATCAAACACATTTTTCAGAAAACCGGCTGTTCCCGGCAAGGAGAGCTGATCAGCCGGATTCTGGCCGCGTTACTGCGATAGTTCTTATTCCCGCCTCTCCAGGCTCCCCCCGCAGGGGCAAGCAGAACACTCCCTAGGTGACACGTTTTTTGAAATAAAAATACTTATCGGGTTCGGAATCATCAAAAAAGGGGAACCACCGTTCCCCTTTTCCTGAGCACTGACCCAAATTACTGGGCAAGCACTTCATTTTCGGAAACCGGGTTCGCCACGTCACTGATGAAGAACCCAAGCAGACTCTCTGTGCCGCCATCCACGTGCCGGAAGTCCACAATCACGGAATCAGAATTGCGGTTTTTGACGGGAGCCAGGCGCCAGCTTCCTGTAGAGCCATCGCTCATGGTTTCAGTGAAAACCAGAGTACCACTGTCCAAAGCCGTCCAGGGTGCGTCAATCGTGCTGGGCGCCTCATCTTCGGTTCCGGGGGAGAAGGTCAGCGTACCGGTACCATCTTCATTGAGATAGATATTGACCTTGTCGCTTTCCCCCACAAGATCGATACTGAAATCGATCATCATACCTTCGAAGAAGCCATCCTCCTCACGCTCGACAACCGCACTTCGGGTATTGCCTGCAAGGTCTTCAAGGTCAACGGCAAAGCGACCAATTCGACCGAAAGTGATACTGTCCTCTTCCTCAAATGCCATGTTCAGATCACCATAGGCCGTTGCCTCAATTGACGCCGAGGCACCTGCCTCACCGTCACTACTGGCATCGTATAGCCCGCCAGGCCCATCCGTTTCCTCCTCCACACCCGTTACCTTAAAAAGACCATTGATGATGCTGTATGTCCCCCATTCGGAAGAAGCGGCAACAAGGGCATTGCCCTCATAGGCCTCAGCATTATCGGAATGAGCCACCACATAATGTTTTCCATCCAGAATAGTGAGCACATTGAAACCAAGCCCTTCTGGCAGGTACCAGGCGCCAACATAGTCATTACCTGAATCCTGAACCGGCTGGAAAGGCGTTTCCGCTCCGGCCTCACTACCAAGAAGCAATTCGCCACCAACCAGCCGAAGGGTATCGCTACAAACCGAGTCATTGCCACATAACCCGCCATTGCCATCGGAGTTCCCCATCACTTCGAACGTGACGGCGCCAGTTCCCGGATCCCAGTCGTAATCCCCCCATTCCACCGTAGCGGGACCTTGATCATCGTTGCCATATTTGTGAGCGACGACATAACGCCCATAATCCATGAATGTCAGCACATTAACCTCTTCCCCATTAGGGCCGAGACCATTGCTGCTCTCTCCATCAGGCTCAACAAAGATCCAGCTTCCTCGCAAATCAGCCTGCTGAGAAGCAATAAAATGCGCCTCAGCGTCCTCTGCCGTTACCAGGGTGTCACCAATCGCCGCTTCAGCTTCGGCCTCAAAGCTTGCGGCAGGTTGGTTCACTTCCACATCCTTGCCAATAAAATCATCACGGGTTTGCTGGTTAATGGAAATACCATTATCCGGGTTATCGTCGTCATCCAGCGTCTGCAGCAAACGAAGCACGTTGATCACCACATCTGCATCGTTACCATCAGCCATATCTGCCGGTGTTACTCGCCCGGTTGCCGTGACAGCTGGCAAGGCGGTGTCACCAATGCTGAAGACCACCATATCTCCCTCAACATAATCGTATTCACCCAACGCCGTGGTCGTTCCGCGCTTATTACCCGGTGATGTCTGGTAGTGAATACCCTCAACCGCACTATCCGTGAACACCCCGGTTTCCGTCTTGGTAGCAGTCCCAGACGATCCACCCCCTCCAGATGAGGAGCTTCCGCCACCACAGGCAGTGAGCATCACCGCGAGTGCCAGTGATCCATACTTGAACGTTTTCATGATCCCTCCGTTTTTTTTGAAACGCAGGGTCAGGCTAGACAAGCCTGCCGGGGCAGGCATCCCCCAAATTGGGGATAACTAGTGACGAACCGGCAGCACAGGAGTCTCGCGGAGCCCCCCGCTTTATACCGCGCTGGTTAACAGGAAAGGGGTACGATCAAGTGTGACCTGACGTTGTACAGGCAACGCACTGACCAGTTTGGCGAGCTGGGCCTGACTGGAGACCTCCGTCTTGATAAAAATACTTTTTATCTGGCTCCGCACGGTATGGATGGAGACACCGCTACGGAACGCGATATCAGCGGGCTTGTCTCCCTGGGCAACCTGGGCAGCAATTCTGGCCTCGGCGCGAGTCAGATCCAGTAGTGTTGCCAACTTGTCATGATCGATGTGAGTGTCCTGCTCACCATCCACCAGGTATATGGCCACATGAGCAGGCACAGGCATCAAGCCGCTGTCCGCATCCGGATGCAAGGGAATAATCTGAATCAGCAGGGGCGTGCGGTCGTAACGCCATACTGGCACGACCCCACCGGTTACCGGCGCATACCTATTTCTGCGATCGAAGGAAGCGGTCAGCAGTCGGTCGAGTGTATCCTGCCCGCTTTTGTCTTGCAGACGCAGTTTTCCCCCATTCAATCGAATCGCCGGCTCGGCACGAATCATCTGCCACGCGGCTTCGGTTCCGTGAACCACCTCGCCACGGGCATTGAGTAGCAACATGGCACGGAATCGACCTTGTTGTTCCAGATAGTCTTGCTGCTGCTGACGCTGATGGAGGATAGCTTCCAGACGGAGCGCTCGACGAATATGGGGCGCAAGCGCATTGAAAGCGTCAGTCTCGTTGCGCGTAAAATGCCCTTGCCCTCCCGTGCGCTGCATGAACATCTGAATGGTCTGCCCACCATGCTGCCAGACCGTGCCACTGGCACCATGGTGAATATCCAGTTCTCGGGCCCAATCATTGAAAAATTCGGAACGATAGAAGGTCTTCTGATCGCAAATGCCATCAAGAAAAGAGGAATAAAATTTACCTGGCGGCAGCTTTGCCAGGCCCGGCCGCCAGGGACAAAGATTGACGAAATGCTCCACAAACGCCCGGTGTGCCTTGGCATCCGTATTGACTTGTACACCGTTAAAAACCTGATCGGCGTTCTGGTTCATCACAAGAATACGGGCAGATCGACTACCTGACAGCGCCACCATCCGGTTAAGGAATTCCTGCCAGCCAGAGGCGTCATAAGGTGCGTAGTACAACGCATCCAGCAATGCATCCAGTCCCTTGCCTGAAAACATGGTGACACACCCCCTATTTCACCCGGCCCACGTCCCTATACAGTACCACCCTGACACCCTCTTAAAACTCATGTGGGTAAATTCAACACCAGCGCCGTCAACTGAGACTGGGAATGCACCCCCGTCTTGCGGTATATGCTCTTGATATGATGGCGAACCGTGTGCACGGAAAGGTGAATATCTTTGGCGATATCAGCAGGGCGCAGCCCCTGGGCGATAAGACTTGCAACTCGTGATTCAGAATCAGTCAAACCAAGCCATTTCCCAATCACCTTCTCCCCGTTTTTTTCTTCACTTTCCCCTCCCACGACAAACACCGCCAGCAGGCCATGGGATGGAAACAGCTTTTCCTCCCTCAGCTGTACTGTACTCACCAGAAGCCGCACCCCATCCGGTCCATCAGCATCCAGATTGACCATGCCCGAGGCCGTGTTTTCAAAACACCTGAGCATCAGGTTATCCAGCTCTTGCTGCTTCTTTCGCTGAACCAAACGTAAACGGCCTGCCTCCAGCGAGATAGCGCTGTTCCGTTCAAGCAGGGACTCGGCTTCATTAGACATAAAAGCGACATGCTGCTGACCATCCAGCAACAACAGGGCTCCCTGTTTTTGTCGGTGTATGGCCGCCTGACGGTCGGTCAGCATTCTGGACGCTTCTTCCTGACGCATGGCCCGAGCGATATGAGGAACCAGCGTTTCGATGCATGCCCTCTCGTCCGGATGCCACACGCCGTTCTGCGCAGGTCGTAGCACAACCAGTTCTACCCGCACACTGCCGACCTCATAACGAACACGGCACGAACTAGCGGTATTGCCATCCACTGGGTCAGGGTTGCCGGCGGAGCGACTCTGATAACAGGCGATCGGCTGTTGGCTGCCCTTGTCGAGCATCAACAGCTGAGTGACCTCCCCAGAACAGCGGTGGTTGATCAGATCCAGACAGTCTCGCCAGCCGTTTTTACGATGAGGCGCAAAATAGATCGCATCCATCACCTCCGTGAGCTCAGATTCCCCGATCACCCCAGGCCCCTTCCCGTTGCTTCAGGATTACCTTACCCCCTGGTCCCCAGACGCACATCCCCAATATGGGTGACTGACAGCAAAACGCCCGCTAAAAGCGGGCGTCTGGATAGGCATCAGGCCAAGCTGCGGGACACCACCGACGACATCATCGTTGCGCACCGAGCTGGCTCGCCCGCTGATGGCGCTCGGCCAGGCCCACCGCATCATTTTCCGGCAGTTCCCAACCCTGGAGATTGTCCTCGATCAGCTGGACCAGCGCATCGATATGACCGGGCTCCGCATTCAAGGCCGGAATGTAGGCAAAGGTTTCCCCGCCGGCTTCCTCGAAGTACCCCCGGTTTTCCACATCGATCTCCTCCAGGGTTTCCAGGCAGTCTGCGGAAAAGCCGGGACAGAACACCTGCACCGATTTTACGCCCTCTCCCGGCAAGGCCTTGAGGGTGTGATCCGTGTAAGGCTGCAGCCATTCCTCGCGACCGAAGCGGGACTGGAAGGTGGTCAACCACTGGTCATCATTGAGGCCCAGACGCTCTGCCAGCAAGCGGGACGTCTTGTGGCATTCGCAGAAGTATGGATCGCCCTTGAGCAGATATTTCTTCGGCACCCCGTGATAACTGAACAACAGTTTGTCAGCGCTGCCCTTGGCCTCACGGTACGCCTCAATGTGCCGCGCCATGGCCTCGATATAGGGCGGATAGTCCGGGTAATGACTGATAAAACGCAGATCCGGCAACCAGCGCCGCTGCATGAAATCACGGGCCAGCGCATCAAAGGTCGAGGCATTGGTAGACCCGGAATACTGCGGATACAGTGGGAGCACCAGCAGCTTGCGCACGCCGGCCTCTTCCAGAGCCTGCAACTCGCCAGCGATGGACGGCGAACCGTAGCGCATGGCAAACCGCACCACCACATCATCGCCATAACGGGCTTGCAGACGCTGGCGAATACCGTCGCACTGCGCTCGGGTATGCACCAGCAGGGGCGACCCCTGCTCCGTCCAGACCCCCCGATAGGCGCGGGCGGAGCGTGGCGGGCGAATCACCAGAATGACCATGTGCAGAATGAAGAACCAGATCAGACGGGGGACTTCCACCACCCTGGGATCGGACAGGAACTCGCGCAGATAACGACGCAGGGCCCCGGTTTCCGGCGCATCTGGTGTGCCCAGGTTGGTAACCAGTACGCCCAGCTTGCCGGGCTGCCGGTGATCAAAATGCTGTTGTCCCTGATAAGCCATTCATTCCTCGCTGACCGATCGTATCGCGTTGCAGTGTAGTGACAAGTGTAGCGCCAGCGCGTCAAGGCACCAGACGTAGCGCGCTATGGCATCGATGGATACCGCCTCTCACAGGGTGTCGGGGAGCGGCGCCAGGTGGTGACTCAAGGTATGACGAAACGCCTCGGGGATCGGTGCCGAGGCCTGTTTGTCGTGCTCGAAATACACCTGCACCGCCTTGCCGCGGGCGACAAGCTTGCCGTTCTGCCAGGCCTGCTGGGCGACCACGAAAGAGCTGTTGCCGATTTTCTCGATGCCGGTTCGCAGCAGCACATCACTGCCGTAGTAAATCTGGCCGACGAAATCCACTTCCACCCGCGCCAGGATCAAAGGCAGAGCCGCCGGATTTTTGCCGCCCCCGAACAACTCAAACAGGGGCGAACGGCCCGTTTCGAACCAGCCCGTGACCACCGTGTTATTCACATGCCCGAAGGCATCGGTTTCGTAAAAGCGTGGGGTAACGGTAAGTTCAAACATGTCTCGGGCCTCATGGGAACTGTGGGAGCGCCATGATACCCGAGACAGAGCGGTTTTCGTTACTCCGCGGTCTCAGTCTCACCACGCAGACTGGCCAGGGCCTGCTTGCGACGCTCTACGTCCTCGCTGGCGTTGTCCCGCGCCGCTTCCTGAGCGTCGACCCGCTCGATCAGATCTTCGACTTCCTGACTGGCTTTCTCCATGGGCTCACCCAAGCCCCCCACGGATTCCGCGTTCTCCTCGAGCACCGCCAGCTCCGCTCTCGCCGCCATCAGCTGTACCTGAATCTGACGGAGCGTATGATCCGCTTCAGCCAGCACAGTGAGACTGCTATCCAGCTTCTTCTGCAGCTCCTGCTCCAGCTCGACAAATTCATCACTGTCTTCCGCGATAACCTGCCAGCCATCAAAACGCTGCTCGAAATCCTCGGCCACCATACCGCGGGGCAGGTCCTGCTCAGCCAGGGTGGTCACCACATTCTCCTCGCCATTGCCGCCGATAATCTGCACCGTGGCCGTCAGGGACCGTTCCTCCCCCTCTTTCAGGGCGGTACGGGTTACCACTCGCTGGCCCACATCATCCACATAGCGCACCTCGCGCAAGGCATTTTCCAGCACCAGCATGGCTTCCACCTTATAGGTGATGACGGTCTCCGGGCCGGTCTGCTGCTCGCGCTGATCCTCAATATCCAGATCATCCACCTGCCAGTAGCCCAGATCACGGGTCTGCAGTGCCTGATCAATCGCGGCCGCCAGACGTTTCTCCTCGCTGTTCATACCGCAACTGACCAACACCCATGCCGCTACCAGCAACAGCCCAACAACCGCTACGACTCGTTTCAAAGACATCGCCCTTCCTCCCTGCGGGTTTCAATAAGGATGCCTCTAGTATGCACGGTGAGACGCTGACGTCGACGCCTGGCGCCAACAGCACGTATTATGTTCCCCCGCTGTCAGGAGAGAGCCATGACCACACTGGACCCCGCCACCCGTACCGAGCTGGAAGCCGCCGCTTTCCGTCGTCTGTTGCAGCATCTGGATAACCACAAGGAAGTGCAAAATATTGACCTGATGATCCTGGCGGATTTCTGCCGTAACTGCCTGTCGAAATGGCTGGTGGCCGCCGCTGAAGACCGCCAGGTAGCGCTGGATTACGAAGCCGCACGGGAGTGGGTATATGGCATGCCGTTCGCCGACTGGAAAGCCCGTTTCCAGACGCCGGCCTCCCCGGAACAGTTAGCCGCTTTTGAGGCCAGACAGAAGGCCCGGCAGCAAGACTGAAACGCAACGATTTGCGCAAGCTCACCAAGCGCGACCACGGTGTCTATTTTCACTCGTACTGCGGCGCCGGCATAACAAAAGAGGCGGCCCGCAGGCCGCCAGCTGGACATGGATGTCTTGTTATTCTTCGCTGAACAAGCTCTCGACCTGATAGACAGCGGTAGTGCCGCTGACTTCATGGCCCACCACCAGCAACGCCTCACCGCTGGGAGAATCCGCCGCAGGAATAAACACCAACCCTTCCGGTCCCAGATCGCCCGCGATGGTACCAATCTGGCTTTCCGCGATCAGGCCATCATCGATCAGGTCTTCGATATCTTCACTGCTACCACCGCCGCCCCAGTAATTGCGGCTGTTGAGATAATCCTGATAGATCGGCGCCGCCGGATCGGTGATGTCATAGACCAACACGCCGCCCATGCGCTCCAGCCCCAGGAACAGAAAGGTCTTGTTGCCGATGACACCGACGGTTAACCCTTCCGGCTCCGGCCCTTTGGCATCGCTGCGGCTGTCCATGGCATTGATTTCATCGTGGCCGGTATTGAAGAAATCCGGGCAGGCCACATCACGATTCTGCCCCAGCCAGCAATCCTCACTGGCAAGGAACTGTTCGATCATGTCACCACTGTCGAATACCTGATTGCCATCCTCATCCCAGATGCTGAAGGAGCGCCCCCCATAGCTGTACAGGGTGTCGTACATGATGCGGTTACCGCCGTCATCCTGCTCGCCCGCGTCGTTGAACAGCAGCGGGTCGCCATTGTCGTCGGTCTTGTAACCCTGCACCCAGCTGATATTCAGACGCCCTAGCACCTCATCGTCACGGCAAGCACCGGGCTCCCCGGCGGAGGCCCCACAGTAGCCGAATACCGCCGGATCC
>JAZAJX010000208.1:0-41249 GCA_036230225.1 Pseudomonadota bacterium
GCTTTTTTTTTTGGGTTTGTGTGTTTTTGTTACGGCGCGGGGGCCGCCCCCGGATCTGGGGGCGCCCCCGTCGCTTTCCGCTCAATCGACGCGAGCCCGCGCTTAACTGTTCACGATTAATGATTCACTGCCTTCCTGCACCCTGCCCACCGCAGACAGAATCGCCTGCAGGGCGGCGGCGGTGGTATCCGCTGCGGTAGCGACGGCGCTCTGCTCCGCCTCCCCCACCTGCACGCGCACACAGGCCATGGCATTGGCCTCGGTGTTGTCGCCCAACGAGTACTCGTCGAAGGACACCACCTTTACCTGGCGGCCCAGGCGACGATTGAGCGCATCCACCAGCGCCGACATGGCGCCATCACCGCGACCGGACAACAGGGTCACCGGCTGATTGGCATCGCCAATACTGATCTGTGCCTGCACCTGGTCATTGCTGCGATTCAGATCGTAGGAACGCAACATCCAGCCCAGGGGAACGTTGAGGTAATCGCTGTTGAAGCGACGATGCACCCGTTCGCTGGTAATCTCGCCACCATCGTCTTCCGCATCCTGCTGGACCACCTTGGCCAGCTCCTGCTGCAACCAGCGCGGCAGGTCGATACCGAAATCCCGCTCCAGCACATGGGCCACACCACCCTTGCCGGACTGGGAATTGATACGCACCACTTCCTCGTAACGACGGCCCACATCGGCCGGGTCAATGGGCAAGTAGGCTACATTCCAGATGTCCCCCTCCTGATAACGAGCCAGACACTTGCGGATGGCATCCTGGTGGCTACCGGAAAAGGCGCTGAATACCAGATCCCCGGCGTAAGGGTGACGCGGGTGGGTCTGGATATCGGTAATCTCCTCCACCAGGGCAACGATCTCCTTCATGCGCGAGAAATCGATTTGCGGGTCGATGCCCTGGCTGTAAAGGTTCATACCGGCGGTGACCAGATCCATGTTGCCGGTGCGCTCGCCGTTGCCCAGCAAGGTGCCTTCCACCCGATCGGCCCCGGCCATCACCGCCATTTCCGCTGCCGCCACGCCGCAACCCCGGTCATCGTGGGTGTGCACACTGATAATCACATGGTCTCGGTACTGGATGTTTTCATGCACCAGCTCCACCTGATCAGCAAACACATTGGGGGTGCTCACTTCCACGGTGGCCGGCAGGTTGATGATGACCCGCTGGCCCTGGTCCGGGCGCCAGACATTGTTCACCGTATCGATCACTTCGATGGCGAAGTCGGTTTCCGTGGCACTGAAGGTTTCCGGAGAATACTGGAAACTCCAGTGAGTCTCCGGCTGTTTCGCTGCCTGCTCTTTCACCCAGCCGGCAGCGCGTTCGGCAATGGCCTTGCAGCCGGCCTTGTCCACACTGAACACCTGCTCGCGGAACGTCGGCGAGGTGGCATTGTAGATATGCACGATGGCGTTCTTCGCCCCCTTGAGGGATTCGAAAGTGCGGGCGATCAGGTCTTCCCGGGCCTGGGTGAGCACCTGGATATGCACATCATCGGGCACCAGCTCTTCTTCGATGAGGGCACGGCAGAAATCGAAATCGATCTGGCTGGCAGACGGAAAGCCCACTTCGATTTCCTTGAAACCCAGCTCCACCAGCATCTGGAAGAAGCGGCGTTTCTGGGCCACGGACATGGGCTTGATCAGCGCCTGGTTACCGTCACGCAGATCGACGGCCGCCCACAGGGGAGCCTTCTCGATACGCTGACTCGGCCAGCGACGGTCAGGCTTGTCGATGACGGGAAAGGGCTGGTACTTGCGATGATCAAAGCTCATGGGAATTCCTCAAGGTAAAAAAGGGGCAGACACTGCCCCCCGTATGAATTACTAACCGACTGGATCAGGGGTACTGCTTGGCGGCTAACAACTCCCTGTGCGATCTCGGGTCTCGATCGAGGCGCCGGTAGGCACCGGTAGCGACGGAGAGAGGCGAGCCACTTGTGGCGGCCGGCATCATCGCCCTACGAAAGACACTTTACGCCTGCATCCCGGCAATGTGATTGCTTTTTCCTCCAAATTTTGGCCATATGAGCAATATTATTGCACCAAAAACGGAAAAAGAGGAATAACCGTTATGCCAAAGCCGGAAATGGTGAATCTGGACCGCACCGACCTGCGCATTCTGGAAGCCCTGCAACAGGATGGCGGCCTCACCAACCAGCAGCTGGCAGAGACCGTGGGCCTGTCACCTTCGCCTTGCTCCCGGCGGGTACAGAAACTGGAAGCGGCTGGCATCATCGTGAAGCGGGAAACGGTGCTGGATGCCCGTCGGCTGGGACTGGATCTGACCGTGATCATCCAGATCAGCATGGACCGTCATACCCCGGAGCGTTTTGCCAACTTTGAGGAAAAGGTGGCTGGCTACCCGGAGGTGCAGCAATGTTACCTGGTGACCGGCCAGGACGCGGACTATCTGCTGAAAGTGGTAGTCCCGGACATTGACGCCTATCAGCATTTCCTGCTCAACCGAATTACCCGCATTGATGGCGTCAGCGGCGTGCATTCCAGTTTTGTCATGCGACGGGTAGTGGATACGGCGGCATTGCCGTTGAATTACGTGGAGGCGTGAGCAGCAGTTGAAAGTTCAACGTTTAAAAGCGCGATAGAGTTTTTTTGTATTTGAGAGTCTGTGCCCGCGCCATTACCGGGGACCGCGGGCACGGCATTAACAGGCATCGACGGCCTGATTCGCGTTTCAACTTTAAACTTTCAACTCAACACAGCACGCCTACAAGTCGCCCGCTCGTAGCTGATATGCTGAGTCCATCCACCGCGTTGAAGATTCAGGCCATGAAACATCTGTTGATCGTCGCCCACGCCCCGTCACCGAATACCCTGAAACTGCGTGAAGCAGCGGCCCGGGGCGCCGACCATGACGATATCGAGAACGTGACCGTCACCGTAAAGCCACCTCTGGAAGCGGGCCCCGAAGACGTAATGGCCTGTGATGCCATACTGCTCGGCACTACCGAGAACCTGGGGTACATGAGTGGCGCCCTGAAGGATTTTTTCGACCGCACCTATTACCCCGTACTGGAAGACAAGCAGGGCCTCCCCTGCGCACTCTACATCCGTGCCGGCCACGATGGCACGGGCACTCGTCGCGCCGTAGAAAGCATCATTACCGGCCTGCGCTGGAACTGGGTGCAAGATCCGTTGGTTCTGCGCGGAGACTGGCAGGATGTCTTTGAGCAACAGGTAGAAGAGCTGGGGATGTATCTGGCGGCGGGGCTGGATGCGGGGGTTCTTTGAGTTGCAAGTTACAAGTTTCAAGCTGCAAGGCGCGCCCGAGTCCCTGGGATCCTGAAAGGCCCTGCCCGCGCCTTACCTAAAATCGCGGGCAGAGAACATGAATTTCCTGCCAAACCCAGTCGCGTTGAAACTTGCAACTTGAAACTTGCCTCCTAGCCTTTGCTATTGTTCACCATCGCTGCGAGCACGGCCTTGGCCTCCTCGCCCTGGAGCATCTCGCCAAATAGGGCCAGATCTTCTTCCAGCACCTCCTGAAGCGGTTTGCTGATGGCCTGACGCATAAGGCGCTTGCTTTCTCGCAGGGCCCGGGGAGGTTTCTTCGCCAGAGTCACGGCCCAGCCTCGAGCGGTGGCTTCCAGCTCCTCGCGAGCCACCACCTTGGCAATCAAACCGGCATCAAAGGCTTCCTGCGCCAGCAGGGGCTCGCCCAGCAGGAGCATCCGCGAGGCGCGCTGGTAGCCCAGCCAGTCCGGCAGCAGTTTGGCGGAACCGGCCTCCGGTACCGCGCCCAGATCCGCAAAGGGAGTGATGAACTTGGCGTCTTCCGCCGCCACCACCATATCCATGTGCAGTAACATGGTGGTCCCCACACCCACGGCATTCCCCTGTACCGCCGCGACCACCACCTTCGGGAACGCATAAATGGCCTTGATGAAGTGCGCGGCCTCACCCACTTCACCGGGCTTGGCATTGAGGAAATCCACCAGGTCGTTCCCGGCGCTGAAAGACTTGCCTTCCGCGGTAAACAATACCACGCGGATATCCTCGCTCTGCTCGGCCGCGTTGAGCAGGGCAATCATGTCCCGGTACATGGCACCGGTCAGGGCATTCAGCTTGTCCGGCCGGTTAAGGGTAATTTCCATTACTGATTCCGTGTTTTTCACCAGAACCAGGTCACTTTCCAGTGTCGGCATGGTCACGACAGCTCTCCCAATCATTGTAGTCGGGCAAGGCTAGCCCCCTGCCTGGCAGATGCCAAGGACCAATACCGACAAAGGGGCTTGACCGGCTGGTCAAAGCACCTTAAAAAAGCGCACCTCTTCTGAGATCACTGCCGTGAAGCTGATCACGTTCGATCCGTTCCGTACCCTGGGTCTGCCGGGAGTGCGTTACATCAAGCCGGAACACATGAACCAGCACCGCGATGCCCTGGCAGACGCGGACTGGCTACTGTTTCCCGGTTACTGGCAGATTCACAGCCTCCACTATGTGCTCAAGCGCCCGATCTTCCCCAGCCTGAGCAGCTATCACCTGGGCCACGACAAGGTGGAGATGACCCGCGCCCTGCAGACTGCCTGCCCAGAGCACGTGCCGGACACCCTGATTGTGGCGTCCGACAAGTATGGAATTGCTCAGATACTGGACCTGTGGCGTTTCCCGTTCGTGGCCAAATCCGTGCGCTCCAGCCAGGGCATGGGCGTGCATCTGATTGAAAATCGCCAGCAGCTGCTGGATTACGCTGCCCGTGAAAGCGTGCTTTATATCCAAAAGCTACTGCCGATCGTGCGGGATTTGCGCGTGGTGGTGGTAGGCGAGGAAGTGGTGGCCAGCTACTGGCGTGAGGGCGCCGGTTTTCTCAATAACGTCAGCCAAGGGGGCCGGGTACGCACGGATATTGCGGTGCCGGACAACGCCCTGTCACTGGTGGAAGGGCTGGCCCGTTACCTGGGTATCAATCATGCCGGCTTTGATGTGGCCATGGTGGATGGCCACCCTTACATCCTGGAATTCAACCGCCTATTCGGCAACACCGGCATCCCGGATCTCAACCAGCGAGTGCAGGGTGCCATGAGCCGTTACCTGCTGGGCGACCCTTCCTCACCGCCCTCCTCGGACAGCAAGGTATCAGCCTGAGTCCGCAACAGGGTCTGGTAGCGATGTGCCAGCTGCTCTACCGGCTGTAACCGTTCCTTGTGATCGCCAGCGCAAACCACCTGTGCCTTCTCCGGTTGATAGAGGGCCTTCACGTCCAGCTCGGTGGCGGCCAGTTGCCCCTCCGGCACATTGAGTCGCCCCGGTACCCCGGCCACACACAATGACCAGGCTTCCTGCGCATCCGTCGCGGTAGTCACCAGTGCCTTGAACTCCAGCGGCGGCTTGCCCTGCTGCTTGCGCACCGGCGCCAGCAGGCGCACCACCCGCAAGAACAGCAACCCCGCACACAAGGCCGAGAAAGCCGCCCGGGAGGCAGGCCCCTGATAGAAGAACAGGCCCGCCTGATCCCCCACTTTCTGACCCACTCGCCCGCCGTAGATACCGGCCACCTTGTCGAGAATCCGCTGATAGTCCGCCAGCACCTCGACCATGGCAGCCTGGGTATAGCGCTGCCGGATATGCTCGAAATTGACGATACTCAGGCGCAGCTGGGCCTGGGGCGCCACGCCGTCCGGCAAGGGCGCACGAACCGTTTCCGGCGGTATCGGGTCTGCCACCGGAGAAGCCTCTTGCGGTTCCGCCTCGGCCGACGCCTCCGGTTCAGGCAACGGCGGCATCAGACGCTGCTGGATCAGGGCCGCCGCCAGTCGCAACAACAACAGGCACAGCACCGCCAATACAAAACCGGCCTCCAGCTGCTGACGAGGCAGGATGCTGGTGTCCCCCAGCAAGGTCAGCGTGCCCGCCAGCTCGCCATCCGGCAGCGCCACCGGCACCGATACGCTCAGCTCGGAACGGGACTCCCCCGACAAACCGACCTGGACATCCGCAGCATCCAGAAATCGTACCCCGGCCACTGGCGCCAGCTGCACCGTCTCCCGACCGATCAGATTGACGCTGATGGAGTCATCACTGGCCAGGGCCTCCGCCGCCCGACGGGCCGTCTGTTCGGCCAGGGCCTGGAGCTGCACCTTGCGCTCCTGCTCCAGCCGGGCGGAAAAGTGCTCGAGAAAATAGACACCGACCACCAGCATGGCCAGCAGCATCAGGATCAACTCACGCAGCAGGCTGCGTTGTTGCCGGATCCATGGCCGCCATTGTTCCCACAGGGACATAGGATTGCATTCCGTAGTATTGAGCTCGCGCGCAGTATACCGCGCCGGACAGAGCGGGCGTTGACCGAATCGGCGCACCTTACCAGCGATGCTGCACAATCGGGCGTTACCTGATGTAAAACATCGACAATTCGCTTTCCCACACCATGACACGCCAAGAGACTGCCGCTTGCGGTACCATTTCTGCTACCCTTACGCGGTTTTTGCGGGAGCCACCGTTCCCGCTTTCGCTTGTCTGACTTGCCCCCGGGAGCCCATGCGTGCGCGAGATCATTCTGATTCAGGTATCCGGTAGTGACCGTCCCGGTCTGACTGCCGCCTTCACCCGAATTCTGGCCCGTTACCGGCTCAACATCCTGGATATCGGCCAGGCAGTGATCCACGACACCCTGTCGCTGGGTATTCTGGTGGAAACCCCGCAGGACGCTGACTCCTCTGCCGTGCTCAAGGATGTGCTTTTCGAGGCCCACAAGCTGAACATCAATGTGCGTTTCCGCCCCATTGATGAGGACCGCTATGAGGAGTGGGTGGCAGGTCAGGGCAAGGACCGGCACATCATCACCCTGCTGGCCCGCAAGATCACCGCCCACCAGCTGGCGGATGTGACCGCCACGGTGGCCGACAATGGTCTCAACATCGACAGCATTACCCGCCTGTCCGGTCGGGTCCATCTGGAAGGGGAAGCCTCCGATAACGACAGCCGTGCCTGTATCGAAATTTCCGTGCGCGGTGAACCCCGTGATGCGGAAGCCATGCGCGCCGCCTTCCTGACCATCGCCAACGACCAGAACATGGACATTGCCTTCCAGCGCGACAGTGCCTTCCGGCGCAACCGTCGTCTGGTGGTCTTTGATATGGATTCCACCCTGATCCGTTCTGAAGTGATCGACGAGCTGGCCGTGGAAGCGGGGGTGGGCGATCAGGTGGCGGAAATTACGGAACGGGCCATGCGTGGCGAGCTGGATTTCAACGAAAGCTTTTCTGCCCGGGTAGCACTGCTCCAGGGCCTGGACGAAGGCGCGCTGGAGCGTGTCCGCGAGCGTATCCAGCTCACCGAAGGCGCCCAACGCCTGGTCAGCACCCTGCGCGCCCTGGGCTACCGAACCGCTATCCTGTCCGGCGGCTTCACCTGGTTTGGGCGCTGGCTCCAGGATCTGCTGGGCATTGATTACGTTCACGCCAACGAGCTGGAAATCGAAGACGGCAAGGTCACCGGCCGGGTGGTCGGCCAGATCGTCAATGGCCAACGCAAGGCCGACCTGCTCAAGGAAATTGCCGCCCAGGAAGGCATCAGCCTAGAGCAGACCATCGCCGTCGGCGACGGCGCCAACGACCTGCCCATGCTCGGTGAAGCGGGCCTGGGCATCGCCTTCCGCGCCAAGCCCCTGGTCAAACAGAACGCCGAACAGGCCATCTCGACCCTTGGGCTGGACGGGATTCTTTATCTGATCGGGGTAAGGGACAAAGATCAGGCGGAGCTGCTGAAGAGCAATTAAGAGTTAAGAATTAATAATTCGCGGTTTTGGTCTGTCTTTTCTGAAACGCAAGAGGCCGCGCCCATAGCTTGGGCGCGGCCTCTTTTGTTTAAAGACAAGGCAAAGCTGTTTCGCGCAACTATTAATTATGCATTATTAACTATTCATTGCCTTTCTACGCCGTCTCCGGAATCTGCAACGATTCCATCGGTGCCTGCAGGTAGTAACCCTGCAGGTAATCCACCCCTCCCAGGGTCCACAAGGCCTGCATCTGGGCGGCGGATTCCACGAAGCCCACCACGGTTCGGCGATTGCCTTCCTTCACCTGTTTGACGATATCGGTCAGTCGCTGGCGGCCTTCGGCCTTGGTCACATCCTGAGTGAAGGACCCTTCGAATTTCACCATGGTAGCCGGGATGTGCTGGAACAGCTTGAACGGGTCCAGCCCGCCGCCGAAGCGGCTGATGGAGATCCCGCAACCCGCCGCTTTCATCTTCTCGGCAAAGGCCCCCGCCTGCTTCAGGTAGGTGGTGGCATCCCCTTCGGTGAGCTGGAACGTCAATCTGGAGCCATCCATCTTCGCGGCACGCATGGCCTTCAGCAGCCAGTCTGCCAGAGACGCATCCGCCAGGGAGCCACCGTTGATATTGAATACCAGCTTGACCGGTTCCCTCATCACCGCCGCCGCCCGCATGGCATTGAGAACCACCCAGCGATCAATCTTGCCGACCAGCCCCTGATCGGCGGCTACCGGGATGAATTCCCCCGCCTCCATGGCATCACCCTGCTTCTGTGGCAGATTCACGAACACTTCGAAAACATGTTCGCTGTCATCCTCCAGGTTCATCAGCGGCTGATAACGCAAATTGAAGCTGCCCTGCTCCAGCGCCTGGCGCAGCAACATGACGATAGCCTCCGAAGAACCGGCGGCCACATCATCCATCGGATCATGCACCTTGATGCTGTTGCCCTTGCCCCCTTTTTCCCGTTGCGCCTGGTTACAGCACTTGAGGGCAGTGGTCAGTGTCCCCTGGCTGCTACGCGCGTCTTCGCGAACAAAAGCGACACCGACACTGGTGGTAACGTGTACGGTCTTCGCCGCCACTTCCGGCATCAGTCCCTCAATACCGGCACGCAGCCGTTCCGCCAGATCCGCCGCTTCGTCGGTATCCGCCACCGGCAGCAGGATGGCAAAATCCTCACCATCCACGCGGCCCAGCTTGCCGTCCCCGACCTGGGTACCCAGCCAATCAGCAACCGCTCGCAGAATATCGTCTGCCCCGTCGATGCCAACGGAGGACTGATGTTGCTCGAAATCATCCAGGCGCAGGTACAGAACCGTGGCGAGCTGTCCTTCGCGGGCCGCATCGGCCACCGCATCATCCAGCTGATCCATAAACCATTTCCGGCTGTATAGTCCCGTTACCTGATCCTTCTGGCTCATTTCCTGGAGCCGTTCCTGCATTTCGTTTTCGTCTACGCCTGCGGCGCGAATCACAATCTGGGTACAGGCCTCGCCATCATAGGTACTGGGCGAAAAGGTAAAGGAGGCATCGAATTCCTCGCCGTCGGTATTGACCCCCTTGCATTCCAGTTCCTGGGTCTGGCTTTCATCCTGGGCACGGCTGCGTAGCAGCTGCTTGAGTTTGTCATGGTCAGCCGCGGACACCATATCCATGATCGGCACACCGGCCAGATCATCCGCGCTTTCATAGCCAAACAGTTCCACGTAGTTGTCATTGGCATGGATATGCATGCCATCGAGGACATAGGCAATCGCGTCGCGACTCTGGTCCATCAACAGTGAGAGGCGCTTTTCCGCATCGTGGCGGGCAATCTCCGAGTGCTGAAGTTCCTTGCGCAGGCGCAGGTTCTCCACTACCCGGTCCACCATCAGGGTCAGCATGTCACGATCATCGTGGGGAACCACACCGCTGGCGCCCAACTGCATGGCGGCCTTCACGGTTTCGGCGGAGAAGGTATCTTCCAGAAGGATGACCGGAACGGCCTTTCCCAGTCGTTTCAGGTGGGCCATGGCGGATTCGAAACTGCCATCCCCAAAGGAAGGGCGACACAACATCAGCTCCCAGGCCCCACCTTTCAGCGATCGCAACAGGTCGTCCTCCCCCAACGCCAGTTGCGCCCGGGTAGCCCGGCCGGCATTGCGCAGGATATTCATCAACTGCTCGGCCTCATCCTGTGAATCATGGGCGATCAGCAGACGGAGATTGTCCAGGGCATAGCTCATGGGGTGACGACTCATACTGTTTTCGTACGGCTCACCATTGTGCCTGACAACCCTGTCTTGGCAACTTTTCATCGAAAAAAGCGGGAACTGGACAACCTTTCCAGACACGCCCCGTCAGTCGATCATGAAAAGCCACCCGGCCAATGGTGGCGAAACCATTGCACAGCGTCCTCGCTGTGACCTGTTGCGGATCAGAAGTGCCCTGCAGCACTCCGGGGATTATTTCACAAGAATTGCCGCCTTACAGGCTGGACCAGATTGAGTCCAGCTCACCGTCATCATCATCGCGGGGAGGCGAGGCAGTCACAGAGGGCGTGGCCAGATCCCGGAACGGATACTGACTGAACCCGGAAGCCCCCTGAACACGGCGCAACAACTGCACCCGTCGCGGCTCCCCGGCCTCAACCAGCTCGACTTTGACCCCTTCATTGAACCCCACCGTTGGCAGCAACAGAGTGGCCGGCTGGCCAACCCCTGCCAGTTCCGGGAGCAAAATCGCTCGCATGAAATCACTGTCGTCACCCTGCTTGCGCAATGCCCGCGCGGCTACCGGACGGCCACCGGGTGCCAGCAGCTCCACCCCGAAGCGAGCACCGTGATTGGGCAACTGGGTAACCCAACGGACCACCGCCAACATCCAGGGGCTTTCCGGGTGATCACGCAACGCCAGCAGTTCCCCCGTGCGCATCAGGCTCGGCGTGTTGCCCTGCCAGGAGAGACAGTATCCACCGGGACTGGCATTGACCTTCTGACAGTGATAGCTCTCAGGCAATGCCACCTCGCTGCGACGCGACGTTTCGGGGGTGCCGATGTCGATGGTCTCACCGGGAAAGCCTGACTGGTAGACTGATGCCCAGGGGTCGGATTTGTGCTGCTTTTCACGGTTGCTGACACTGATGTTGCGCAGGAAGGGATTATTTTCTTCCCCTTCAGCCAACACCGCCAGACTGCCTCGCTCCACCAGCGTTTCAAACGGCACCTTGCCGGACAGAAAATAGTGCACCCCCACCAGGCCGAAACAGAGTTCAATCTCCCCGGTTTCCGGCATCCGCCTGAAGGCGCGCTCGGTCAGCGCCCCCCACACCTGCTGCAAATGCCCCATCATGCTGTCATCCAGCCCCCTCGGCACACTCAGGTCACTGTTCTGCGGCTCGGCTTTCCAGGCACAGATGGCCTGCACCAATCGGGAAGAATCAATGTAACGCCAACTCTCGGTCGCTTGGGACGCATGGGTGCGATAGATAGGCGGACGGTCCGCCTGCAGATCGAAGACAAACAGGTCCTCATCGTCGCTGGCGGCCTTGATCTCGATCATGTCCCCCCAGCTGAACGCCGCCTTGTACAGTGCCGCCAGTTCCTGTTGCCGCAGCTGGTTGGGCTTGGCGGTGGCCAGCAACAAACAGCGGGCATAGGCCGACTGCACGCTGGAATTACCGTTGCTGTCCTCCACTGGCGTGGTGGCGATACCGTGCAACTCCGCCAGCAGGTAGAGCTGGTGCAACTCCAGCCAGAGGTGGCGGGGACAGGGAAAATACAGTTGGTAACAGCGCAGCAGGGTGTCACCCAGTGCGCTGATGGCCCGGTGAATGGCCGTGGTCACCGCACGCCGGACAGCCTTGTCCTTGAGCTTGCGAATACCGCGCACGGCGACCAGCTTGTAGCCATTGGCCAGGTGTCCCTGCAGCGCCTGGGCCAGACTGGCCACACGGCGAGCCTTGTCCGGCAGCACCAGGGACTGGTTCAGATAGTGTTTTTGCAGGGAATCGCTGACATGCAGGATAGAGGGGCGCACCAGTTCCAGCAGCTGGAACCGCTGCTTGGAATCAATCTGCAAGCGGTTCAATTCCTGAATAAACTGATAGAGCTGGCGCGCCGTTTCCCCCATGTTCATGACGGGAAGGCCATCAACCCACTGTTGCAGCTTCTTCGGCTGATCAGCGCCAAGTGTCAGGTGCGGCAAGTCCTGCTCGGGCAGCTTCAATCGCACCGTCTGGGCTGGTTGCTCCATGAAGATAATCCTTATCTCGGTGGCACCCAGGGAGGGAGCCCGGACAATTCCCGAACACGTCGGCGACATCGTTGATATGCAAGGAATTGAGCCACTGCACCCTTTAGTAATTTTGTATTAGTTCTTGTTTTCTGTGTGTCCTTCGTCACAAGACTTTACGATACCGTTACAGAGGTGTAAATATTGTAATCTCTCCGACCAGCGGCCCCTCTAGCCCGCCAATACGGTCTTTGCCGATGCCCCGGGCTCCTCACGAGACAACCTGGGCACCAGGAAACCGGGCAGGCGGGCACGCAGGGCCTCATGCAGCTGCATGGCCACACTATCCGGGACCGCGAAATGGGATGCCCCCTGCACCGCGTCCAGTTGATGCAGGTAATAGGGCATGACACCCGCCTCATGCAGCCGGTCTGACAGTCCCTCAAGGGTAGAGACCGAATCATTTACCCCGGCCAGCAGCACGCTCTGATTCAGCAAGGTCACCCCCTCTCTGCGCCACTGCTGGCAACGCCCCAACAAGGTATCGCTGATTTCCCGGGGGTGATTGGCATGCAGCACCAGCACAGTCTGCCAGCGTGGGGCCGCCAGCAACGTCAGCAGCTCATCATCCAGCCTTTCCGGGATCACCACCGGCGTCCGGCTGTGAATGCGCAAACGGCGAAGATGGGGAATCGCCGCCAGGGCTCCCAGCAGTTGCTCCAAACGCCGGTTGTTCAGCGTCAACGGGTCGCCGCCACTGAGAATTACCTCATGGATATCCGGGCGGGATCGCAACCACTCCAGCGCCTGTTCCCAGCGCTTGCCCCCCAGATGGGTCTGGTAAGGAAAATGCCGGCGAAAGCAGTAGCGGCAGTGCACCGCACAGGCACCGGTCACTACCAGCAACGCCCGGCCATGATATTTGTGCAACAGCCCGGGCACCGGCGTGTGGGTCGCCTCGTCCAGAGGATCGCTACTGTAACCTTCCTCCTCGCGCAGCTCCGCGGGCACGCTCAATACCTGCCGCAGCAGCGGATCGGCCGGGTTACCCGGTTCCATCAGCCGCACATAGCCGCGCGGCACCCGCAGGGGGAACCCCTCCGCGGCAGCCAGGCTTCCGGGAAGACTCTCGGGGGACAGATCCAGCAGGTCCAGCAACTCGGCAGGATCGGTAATCAGATCCGCCTGCTGGCGCTGCCAGTCGGGCAACTCCCAACCGGGCGCGTCCTGCGTTATCATTGCCAGCCTTTCCAATGCCATACATCAACCTTTGGAACAATATTTATGGCCAACTATTCTACCAGTGAATTCAAGTCTGGCTTGAAAGTCATGCTCGATGGCGACCCCTGCGCCATCATCGAGAACGAATTTGTGAAGCCGGGCAAAGGCCAGGCATTCAACCGCGTCAAGCTGCGCAACCTCAAGTCCGGTAAAGTCTGGGAGCGCACCTTCAAGTCCGGCGATTCCCTGGAAGGGGCGGATGTCATGGACGTTTCCATGCAATATATCTTCAACGATGGCGAATTCTGGCACTTCATGGACCAGACCACCTTCGAGCAGAAGCAGGCAGACGAAGCCGCCGTGGGCGACGCCAAGCAATGGCTCAAGGAAGAGGACATCTGCGAGATTACCCTCTACAACGGCGAACCCCTGTCCGTCAGCCCGCCGAATTTCGTGGAACTGGAAATCGTGGAAACCGATCCGGGCCTGAAAGGCGACACCGCCGGCACCGGTGGCAAGCCCGCCACCCTGTCCACTGGCGCCGTGGTCCGCGTACCGCTGTTTGTCCAGACCGGTGAAATCGTCAAGGTGGATACCCGCACCGGCGACTACGTGGGCCGTATCAAGACCTAGTCGTGATCGACTGGCAGCCCACCGCCTCACTGGCGGCCATCAAGGCGCGCGCCGAGCTGCTCAGCACGGTGCGCGCCTTTTTTGCGGCTCGCAGCGTGCTGGAAGTGGAGACCCCGCAACTGGCCCGTTACGGTGTCAGCGACCCGCATATCCAGTGCATTCCGGTACCGGGTTACGGCTACCTGCAAAGCTCCCCGGAATATCACATGAAGCGTCTGCTGGCCGCAGGCAGCGGCCCGATTTATCAGATCTGCAAGGCTTACCGGGATGGCGAAGCCGGTGGCCGCCACAATCCCGAGTTCACCATGCTGGAATGGTACCGGCCCGGCTTTGCGCTGGATGACCTGGTTCAGGAATGCCTGGCATTATTCGCCGAGCTCTTCCCCGGCGCCCAGTCAACGCACTACCGCTTTCGTGACCTGTTCAGCGACATCACCGACCTGGACCCTCTCACCGCCAATGATGCCGACCTGATTGCCCACGCCGAATTCCACGGTGCCCCGGAAGGGCTGAACAAGACCGCCGCTGTGGACTATCTGATGGCTACCGAGGTGGAAGCCGCGCTCCCCACCGAGCAGCTTTCCGTGGTCACCGACTTCCCCGGCTGGGCAGCCGCCCTGGCACAGACCCATGAAGACGCAGATGGCGGCACCGTGGCCCGCCGTTTTGAAATCTATTACCGGGGACTGGAGCTGGCCAATGGTTATCAGGAACTGACCGATGCCGAAGAACAACGGCGGCGCTTTGAGCAAGACAATGCACAAAGGCAGGAACGGGGCCAGCATGTCATGGAGGCTGACACCTATCTTCTGGAGGCCATGAAGTCAGGGCTACCAGCCTGCAGCGGTGTGGCACTGGGTGTGGAAAGGCTATTGATGGCACAACAGGCGACACACCGCATTGACAACGCAATCACATTCCCTTTCTCCCGCAGCTGAGCCCCTTCACCGTTTCAGGCAGGGCACAAAGCTTACAAAAACCATCCTGGTTAACGTACAGGCCACTCGCTCCACACACCCTACCCTAGCTGATTTATCAACCACTCAGACTCAGGGGATATCGTGGCCAGCGTTCTCGTCATTACCGTTATACTTATAATCTTTTTTGCTATCGCTCTCGGAGCCGGAGACTCTGGCCCCTACACAGAGAATAGTGACTTTGAGGATATCTATAAAATACTGCAGCGCACCCACGATACCGGATTATCGATAAAATCAAACATCGAACATCTTATTGATAAAGCCTCCCACCACCCCAAGCACGCCCAGCAAAAACTGCATCAAATGCTTGAGGAAAACCAAGCGGTTATCGAGGGAACACAAGAAAATCTGGGCAACTTCTCAAACCTTCGCCAGTCGGGACAAACCAACCTGAAAGACCCTGATTCCCTGTCAGATCAGCTCTCCGGAAACGCCGTCATTGCCATTTCCACGGATTTCCACAGCAAAAAATATTTTTATGAGTTTCACCCTTCAATCACTCCAGAAGAAAAAACTCTCCATATCGCTGAGGCACATTTCCAGACAATCAACCAAATCACAAACATCATTCAGCCAGCATTGGCCCGCGCCGATCTTTCTTATAGCGAGATAACAGAAAGTGCAGGAAAACTAATAGAAAGCATCATTACAGTTAACGGCCACCTAAATGAATCAGAGGCTGACTTTATCCACAAAGTCGCCGGACAAAGCCCTTCCCGGGATGGCATAACCAATTTTGATTCAGCTCTGAAAAGAGTCGAAAAGTGGGTACAAAAACTATCCGGATACAAACCGGAGGCAGCCAATCTTATCGCCATGTCTCTGGAAAACACCATCACCGAGGCCATAGCCATCGACGGAAAACATGATGATGACGAACTTGAACGCCTGACAAGAGTGCAGAATATGTTCACATCACACGGCATCGTTAACGGTAGCAGGAAGCGCCCAGAAAAAACCGCTCAAGGGAACGGTGAAAACACAGAGAGCTCTCCTGAAGAAGAACTTTCAAGCCTGATTGGGCTAGCCCCTGTGAAGCGGGAAATACAGAGCCTGGCCAACCGAATCCATGTTAACCGCATGCGAGAAGAACACGGCCTTCCCAGCGATCATGGTTCGCTGCACATGATTTTTTATGGCAACCCCGGCACAGGGAAAACGACCGTCGCAAGACTGCTGGCGAGAATACTTCACGGGATGGGCACCCTGTCCAAGGGGCACCTCGTTGAAGTTTCCCGCTCCGATCTTGTCGGCGGCTACGTGGGACAAACTGCCATCAAAACCCGCGAAGTCATAGAAAAGTCCCTGGGAGGAATACTTTTCATAGATGAAGCCTATTCTCTATCCCGTGCTTCTGAGGTGGATTTCGGTAGCGAAGCCATTGAGGAAATACTCAAAGCCATGGAGGATAACCGCGATGACATGATTGTCATTGCCGCTGGCTACCCCAACGAAATGGCCCAATTCATTACCTCTAACCCTGGCCTTTCTTCCCGATTCAGCAGGCACCTCAAGTTCCCGGACTACAGTGCAGAGGAAATGAAACTTATCTTCAATCACATAATGAGCAAATCATCCTATAAATTAACCGGGACGGCAGAAGAAGAACTTGAGTCACTAATTACCCGGATTCATAACGATGAAAAACTGGCCTCAGGCAACGCGAGGACGATGAGAAACCTGTTCGAAAAAGCGAGCACCCAGCATGCAAACCGGATCGTCCAGCTTGAAACCCCGACCAAAGAGGAACTAATAACACTGGACAAGGAAGACATTCCGGCCCTTTTTCCTTCAGCCTGACCTCCAACGGAAGGGGCGTGCCCCTTTCCCGCGCCGCAATAGAGTGATCACGACACAAGGGGCCGACCTTAGTACACTGAGAGAGCCCCCGTAACAATAGCTCCATCTCTCCCGCTAACTGCCGCTACGCCACCATGACCACATTGCCGGGGGGCTGACTTTTCCTCACCACAACGCCTAGTTGGCTGTAGCCAATACGCTGGCAACCGTGACATATTCTGACGAGCACACAGAGATAGCGTGACGTCCGGACAACGCTGACCGCAACGCCTTGCATGTGTCTCTTTTCCCAACGCAGAATTGACCACGATGATCCTCAACGTTACCTACATCGTACTTGCCCTTGCCCTGCTCTTTGTGGGCGCCGAAGGGCTGGTCAGGGGCAGCTCATCGCTGGGATTGCGGGCCGGACTCAGCCGCCTGACCGTAGGCCTGACCATTGTGGCCTTTGGCACCAGCTCACCGGAACTGGTGGTAAGCCTCAAGGCGACACTGTCGCAGCAGGGCGATATTTCGGTGGGCAACGTGGTTGGCTCGAATATTTTCAATATCGCCGTGATTTTGGGGGTCACAGCCTTGCTGTGCCCCATCCCGGTTCACCGTCAGATACTGAAAGTCGATGCCCCCATTGCCCTGGGGGTGACGGGGCTGCTGATTGTGCTGCTGGTGAATGACCGGCTGGGTCGCCTGGAAGGACTGCTGCTGTTTGCCGGCATGGTCACCTACACCGTCATGAACATTGTGCTGGCCCGCAAGGAAGCGGACGTGGACAGTAACGCGCAGGCCGCTCCCGATGTTTCACGGCACTGGGGCATTGACCTGGCGTTTGTCCTCGGCGGCCTGGGCATCCTGATTCTCGGCTCGCGCCTGCTGGTGGATCATTCCGTGCTGCTCGCCAGAACCTTCGGCATCAGTGAAGCGGTCATCGGCCTGACCATCGTGGCCGCCGGCACCAGCATGCCGGAACTGGCCACCTCCGTGGTGGCGGCGATCCGCAAGCAACCGGATATTGCCATCGGCAATGTGGTGGGCTCCAACGTCTTCAATATCCTGGGCATTCTCGGGCTGACCTCCATCGTGTCACCGCTCAACGCCCCCGGCATTGCCTGGCTCGATTACGCGGCCATGCTGGCCTTCACCGTGCTGCTGATTCCGCTGCTCTACACCGGGCGAATCCTTCACCGGCTTGAAGGTCTGGCACTGCTGGTTCTGTACGGCGGCTACCTGTTTCTGCTCTGGCCCAAGTAAGCTCACCCGTCCCAACAGCACCGGGGCTGGCGGTTGCTCTGGGCGGAAAACGCCACCCGCCTCGCCCTCTTATCAACCCAGCGCCCGCACAAACCGGAGCAGCGCAGCATTGACCGCCTGCGGGCACTCCTGCTGGATCCGGTGTCCCGCCTCGGGCAGCGCTCGAATCGGGTGCCGCCAGGAGAACCAGGATTCCGGCCAACCATGCACCATTATCACCAACGGCTCGGTCTCGCCCGCGGCTGCCAGGCGCATGCGGATACCGTTGATCTGCTCAAAACGAAAGCTGGCACCGGTCGTCCACATCCTCACTTTCTCTCATCTCACTGCGTTTTCCGGTTATCCATGTCCGGCTTTAGGGCGAGGAAGCGCGTTCCCCCTGACGAACCTCAGCGACCCTCGTCGGAAAATCCCAGACGCCCCCCGCCGCCAGGCCGCGACATTGCCCGGTAGTCGACGACAAGGTATGCACGAAGTCCTGCCCATCCCAGGTCCATTCATCGAAAGCATAGCAGTCGCCGATCCCTCGCCCTTTATGCCGCGCGGCAATAGTGCCGCCATCCATTTCTGTGGCCGACCCCGTCACCAGCACCGGGCGGTACGGTTTTTTCTCATTAATCACCCAAACACCTGCCCCATAGTTGTAGGCGGCCATCCAGCAGGAGACCGACACTAGCAGGCGCGATTCATCAAGACGAACAACATCCAGCGCTTCTCCCCCCTCTTCCGGCATGGCCAAACCCTCACAGTCGGTTTCATCTTCCACGCTGGCGCGCAACACCGCTCGCAACGACCGCTCATCTTCTGCGGGCAAGGACAGGGGCGATGCCTCTACCGGCACCGCGATCACTACCGGCAGCGGCAGCGGCGGCAGCACATCCGACTCCGGCCGGGATCCCTTGCGGACCAGCGCACCCGGCGTGCCAACCCGGCCTTGCACGTCATCCATTTTCAGCAGCACCGCCGAGGCTCCGCTATCAGAAAGGCGCCAGCGATATTCGCCAAATACCCACTGGATGTTGCTGTCCCGGCGCAAGGCCGGCAGCAACGACCTCAACACACTGTCAGGCAACTCCGCCCCCAAGAATCCCGGATCAACGGCAACCTTTCCCACTTCCCGCCCATCAATAACCAGTGACAAGGTCGCGTCTGAAGACAAGGCATCCAATGCCTCTTCCTCCAGGTCCAGCTCACCAATTTTCACCTCGCCGCGCACCGGCTCATTGGGCCCCGCTTTACGGGTAAGCAGCACGCCAATCGCCTCGCTATCGTCATACCCCTGATAACCCACCGCTCGGCATGTGCGGGTATTATCACAAACCACCATCCAGTCCTCGTGCCCAAAGCTCAGCCCACGGGCTTGCTCTGCCTGCACGTAGCAAGGAACCAGACAGCCAATCAGACCTCCTGTCCTGACGACTGTCCGCAGACACCGAAGCGACAACGCCATACCTCGTAAATCCATATACCCAAACTGCCTTCTGCCAGTGTGTCCTGATGAGCAGCGACGTTGCTCCTACCTTGATTACCGTCACCGCGCCATGCACGAAAGTACCATGAAATAGCGGGACACGATGCCAACGTTGTCAGAGATGAGAACTCTATTCAGGACGCGGGTCACCCAGATAAAAAAAGCCGCGCCCAAATCACGGACGCGGCCTCTTCCATCTCAGCATCAACAGCTCCACCTCGCGAGCTATTAACACGGTTAACGATTCATTGCCTCTTACGCCATTGCCGGCTGCGCCACCGAGTTTGCCCGCGCTACCGTTTCCGCAATCAGATCTCCGATCCGGTCGATGGCAGAGGGCGGGAAATCGTGCCCCATGCCGGGAATGATGGCCAGCTTGGCACCACGGATATGCCGGGCAGAAGCCTTGCCGCCAGCCGGGCGAATCAGGGGATCGGCACCGCCATGGACCACGGTGGCAGGACAGCGGACCTGCTTCAGGTGTTTGGTCAGGGCGCCGGTGGCCAGTACGGCCATGAACTGGTTGCGGATACCGCGCGGGTTGATGCCGCGGGCCCAGCACTGTCGATACATGGCTTCCAGTTCGTCGCGCCCCTGGGGCAAGGTTCCGGCCAGCTTCGCCATCATCGCCAGACCAAACGCCACGAACTGATCTTCGGTTTCCACTTTTGCCCGAGGCGCCACCAGGGTCTTCAGCGCCGCGGGTTTGGGCAATGGCAGGTAGGGACTGTTATTGCTGGACATGATGGAGGTCAGCGACAGCACCCGATCCGGATGCGTGGCGGCCATCAGCTGGCTGATCATGCCACCCATGGATGCCCCCACCAGATGGGCCCGTTCGATATTCAGCGCATCCAGCAATCCCACGGTGTCGGCCACCATGTCATGGAGCGTATAAGCGCTATCCACGGACAGCCCCAGGGTATAGCGCAGCATGGCTACCAGCGGCCCCTGCTTGAAGGGCTTGCGAATGCGGGTGGATTTGCCCACGTCGCGATTATCAAAACGGATAACACGGTAACCTCGCTCCACCAGGGCCTCAAGTAACGGCTCCGGCCAGAAAACCATCTGCGCGGACAACCCCATGACAAAAACGATGGGCTCGCCGTTTTCCGGCCCCCGGCTCTCGTAAAATAGCTCAATCCCATTGCTGGCGACGGTGCCTGACTGCATACCTCGACCCCTTCATTGTTGTACTGCGAGCGGACCAACATAGGAAAGCCCCGGCAAAACCACAAGCGTGGCCGCCCCGATTGGCCCGATGGACCGTTTATACGGTGATGGCCCGCCAAAGCATGTCGAACAGCACACCATGTTGTTCCGCCATGCGCCCGGGACGCCCGCGCAGCAGATGCATCTGGGAGATCCGCAGCAGGACCCCGTAAAAGAAATCCAGCAGGATCGGCGTGGCCACCTGACTGTTGAGAATACCCTGCTCCTGCCCCTCACGCAGCACGCTCAGGAACAGCTCGGTCAACCGCTGCTGCCCCGGCGTGGTATCGCTGCCCCAGCGTCCCGGATAGACGGAATTGATCATCATGCGCCCCATCTGCGGGTTGCGATCAAAGAAGTCGAGCACCACCCAGAACACCTTGCTGAGCCGGTCCCGGAAGGTATCAATACCTGCCAGATGGTCCAGCATCCGCTCGGCCAGCTGCTCGAGCCCATGGTGCAGGCAGGCGTTGAGTAGTGCCTCCTTGCTGCCGTAATACCGGTACAGGGTCTGCAAACTACACCGGGCCGCCCCGGCGATCTGCTGGAGGGTGACCTGATGGAATTCCGAATCCGCAAACACCTGCACTGCGGCCCATTCAATACGCTCTCTCACCGCCGGATCCTGGCGGGATTCAGGGAGGACATCCGTACCGCGTTTCATGCCGGTAGCCCCTATTGCTGTAATTCTTGTTACACCCCTGTCAGACAGCGGGCAGCTCGGCGTTGACTCGCTGCCAAGACCCTTCTAGTCTCGACACACTTTGTCACCATTCAATGTCACATTAAGTGTAACTAAAATTACACCGTGACCGGCAACCCCTGCAAGGAGTCTGGAATGCCTGTTCGCAAAATGAAGCTGGCTGGTCGCAGCGGCCGCGTGGCCGTCGTGGATGGCCTGCGCACCCCATTTGCCCGCATCGCCACCCACTACAAGGATCTGAATGCCATCGACCTGGGCGCCATGGTCGTAAAGGAATTGATGGCCCGGAACAATCTGGATCAGCGCGATATCGAGCAACTGGTGTTCGGCATGACGGTGATGATTCCCGAAGCCCCCTTCATCGCTCGGGAAATCGCCCTGGCCCTGGGCATGGACACCGTGGATGCCTACTCCATCACCCGCGCCTGTGCCACCAGCTTCCAGACTGCTGCCAGTGTCGCCGACAACATTGTTGCCGGCTACACCGACGTGGCCATTTCCGGAGGCACCGACTCCACCAGCTGTGCCCGGGTACCGCTGTCCTCGGAACTCAGTGCGGTGCTGCGCGATGTGAGCTTTGCCAAGAGCATGAAAGATCGCATCAAGCTGCTCAGTCAGTTGAAAGCCAAGGACCTGCTCCCACAGGCGCCCTCCATCACCGAATACTCCGTGGGCGAAACCATGGGTGAAAGCACCGAGAAGATGGTCAAGAAGTGGGGCATCAGCCGTCAGGAGCAGGACGACCTGGCCCATGCCTCCCACAGCAATGCCGCCCGCGCCTGGGCGGAAGGCCGCCTGGACAAACAGGTGATGACCGCCTTCCTGCCCCCCAAGGCGACCCCGCTGAAGGACGACAACCTGGTGCGCAAGAATTCCGAGCGTGCCGGCTACAGCAAACTGAAGCCGGTTTTCGACAAGGTGTCTGGCAGCGTCACCGCCGGCAACAGCAGCCCGCTGACGGATGGCGCAGGCGCCCTGCTGATGATGAGCGAAAAGAAGGCCAAGGCCCTGGGCTACGAGCCGCTGGGTTACATCCGCTCCTACGCCTTTGCCGCGCGCACTCCGAAAGACGATCTGCTGATGGGGCCGGTGCTCGCCGCGCCCATGGCCATGGCCCGTGCCGGCCTCACCCTTGATGATCTGACTCTGGTGGACATGCATGAAGCCTTTGCCGGCCAGGTGGCCTGCAACCTGAAAGGGCTGGCCGACGACGACTATGTCCGCAGCCAGACCGGCCTCGCCGCCCTGGGCGAGGTGGACCGCAGCAAGCTCAATGTGAACGGCGGCTCCATCGCCTACGGCCACCCCTTCGGCGCTACCGGCGCCCGTGTCATCAGCCAGGCCCTGTATGAACTGCAGCGTCGCGGTGGCGGCCTGGCGCTGACTACCGCCTGCGCCGCCGGCGGCATCGGCGCCGCCATGGTCCTGGAAGCAGAATAAACAGCGGAACAAGGAGATTCCCATGAGCAAGACACAACGTGCCTTTACTCTCAAACCGCTGGACAACGGTGTGGCCGTATTGGAAATCAATGTGCCCGGCGATGCCCAGAACACCCTGAAAGCGGAGTTCGCTGACGATTTCAACGCGGCCTTTGCCGACATCGAAAAAGCCGCCCCCAAGGCCCTGGTGCTCTACTCCACCAAGGCAGGCTCTTTCATGGCCGGCGCCGATATCAAGCTGTTTGAAAACGCCAAGACCGCCAAGGAAGTGAGCGACCTGTCCACCCTGTGCCAGCAGACTTTCCAGCAACTGGAAGACCTGGATATTCCCGTCGTTGCGGCCATCAAGGGCGCCTGCCTGGGTGGCGGCATGGAGCTGGCGCTGGCCTGCTCCTACCGTATCGCCGCCAGCAGTAGCGATACCGTGTTGGGCCTGCCGGAAGTCATGCTGGGTCTGTTGCCCGCCGGCGGCGGCACCCAGCGCATGCCACGCCAGGTGGGCATCGCCACCGCACTGGATTTAATGCTCACCGGTCGGCAATTGAAAGCCAAACCGGCGAAGAAAATCGGCCTGGTGGATGAAGTGGTGGAAGCCGTTGCCGTCTACGACCGTGCGGTTGCCCGGGCGCTGGAGCTGGCCAATGCGAAAGACGACAGCGGCCTCGATCTGGCCAGCTACTTCAGCAAGGAAGGGCTCACCAAAGCGGCGCTGGAACAGAACAGCCTGGGCCGCAAGGTGATCTTCGAGCAGGCCCGCAAACAGACCGCCAAGAAAACCCACGGTCTCTACCCGGCCCCACCGGCCATCATCGATGCGGTGGAAGCGGGATTCGAGGAAGGTATCGAACAGGGCTACGCCACCGAAGCCCGGCTGTTCGGTGAGCTTGCCATGTCACCACAATCGAAACAGCTGCGCGGGATTTTCCACGCCACCAATACCCTCAAGAAAGACACCTTTGCTGCTGACGGGGTAACCGCCCGTGACATGGAAAAAGTCGGCGTCCTCGGTGCCGGCCTGATGGGTGCCGGGATTGCACTGACCACCATCAACAAGGCCAAACTGCCGGTACGCCTGAAAGACCGGGATGACAAAGGCCTGGCCCACGGCGTGAAATATGTCAGCGAGTTCTACAACAAACGCGTCAAGAAAGGCGCCATGAGCGCCGCCGATGCCAGCGCCGAACAGGGTCGCATTTCCTACACCGCCGATTACAGCGGTTTCAAGGGACTCGACCTGGTGGTGGAAGCCGTCTTTGAAGACCTGGGCCTGAAGCATCGAATGCTCAAGGATGTGGAAGCCAACGGCAACAAGCACACGGTCTTTGCTTCCAACACCTCCTCCATTCCCATCACCGAGATTGCCAGTGCCGCCGAGCGTCCGGAAAACGTGATCGGCCTGCATTACTTCTCACCGGTGGAAAAAATGCCGCTGCTGGAAATCATCACCACCGACAAGACCGCCCCGGAAGTGACCGCCGGCTGCGTGGCCTTCGGCAAGGCCCAGGGCAAGACCGTGATCGTGGTCAAGGACGGCCCCGGCTTTTACACCACCCGCATTCTCGCGCCCTACCTGAACGAAGCCACTCGCCTGCTGACTGAAGGCGTGGACGTGAAAGCCGTGGACAAGGCGCTGGTGCGTTTCGGCTTCCCGGTGGGCCCGATCACCCTGCTTGATGAGGTGGGTGTGGATGTGGGCACCAAGGTCGGCCCAGTACTGGAAAAAGCCTTTGGCGAGCGGATGGCGTCACCGGATGCCGCGGACCTGATGATCGAAAACGATTATCTGGGCCGCAAGAGCGGCCGCGGCTTCTACATCTATGAAGGCGTGGCCAAGGGCGAAAAACCGGTGAACACCGCCCTCTATGAACTGATGAAGGTGAACCAGGAAAAAGATGCCGACGACGAGGAAATCGTCAGCCGTTGCGCCTGGCTGATGATCAACGAAGCGGCCTACTGCCTGCAGGACGGCATTATCACTGATCCCATGCATGGTGATATCGGTGCCATCTTCGGTCTCGGCTTCCCGCCCTTCCGGGGCGGCCCGTTCCGATACATGGACAGCCTGGGCCTGGTCAATGCGGTGCGGACACTGGAGCGGTTGGCTGAGCAATTTGGCGATCGCTTCACACCCGCTCCGATATTGGTAGAGATGGCCAAAAAGAAAGCACGTTTTTACCAGGACTGAGGCGTCTCTCCACGGACGCCTAATCACACCCGATACGGGTTCTGTTAACGCAACAGGAAGACAATGACATGTTTCAGCAAGTGATGAACTGGATGCGGGACAATAAGATCCTCCCGCAGATTTCCGACACCGAACGCCAGGCCCTGGAAGCCGGCGATGTATGGATTGATGGTCAATTCTTTGGCGGCAAGGTGGATTTCGAAAAGATCCTTGCCGAAAACTATGACTCGCTGCCCGAACACGAGCAGGCCTTCATCGACGGCCCCGTGGAAGAGCTGCTGAAGATGGCCGACAGCTATGAACTGTCCCGCACCCGCAAGCTGCCGGACGATATCTTCAAGTTCATGGCCGACAACGGCTTCTTCGCCATGCAGATCGCCAAAGAGTATGGCGGCATGCCCATGTCCACTCAGGCCAAGTCCTGCATCATGGCCAAGGTCAGCTCCTACTCCGGCCTGCTCAGCGCCATGGTGGTGATCCCCAATTCCCTGGGGGCCGCTGAACTGCTCGGCCACTACGGCACCGATGAGCAGAAGAACTACTACCTGCCGAAACTGGCCAAGGGCGAGTTCATTCCCTGCTTCGGCCTCACCGAACCCACCGCCGGTTCCGACGCCGCCTCCATCAAGGCGGAAGGCATGGTGTTCAAGGACGACGATGGCGAGGTGAAGTTCAAACTGAACTTCCGCAAGCGTTATATCACCCTGGCCCCCGTCGCCAACCTGATCTCCCTGGCCGTACGTCTTCATGACCCGGAGAACCTGCTGGGCAAGGGCGAGGAGCCGGGCATCACCGTGGTACTGATCGAAAAAGGCGCCAAGGGCACCGAAGGCCTGCACATTGGCGACCATCACCAGCCCATCGGCGAGCACTTCCCCAACGGCCCCATTGTCGGCCGTGATGTAATCGTACCGGCAGGCAACGTGCTGGGGGGCGTGGAATACACCGGCATGGGCTGGAAGATGCTCATGGAAGCCTTGGCCGGCGGACGTATGGTGTCCCTGCCTGCCACCGGTGTCTGTGGTGTCCGCCACGGCGCCATGATCGCTGGCGCCTACTCCATGGTGCGTCAGCAGTTCGGCATTCCCGTCGGTCGCATGGAAGGCGTGGAACACAAGATCGGCAAGGCGGCGGGCATGACCTATGCCTTCGACGCCGCCCGCGTGTTCGGCTGCTCCGCGGTGGATCACGGCGTTCAACCGCCGGTGACCTCCGCCATCATGAAAGCCTACTCCACAGAAATGGGCCGCGAGATCGGCACCGATGCCATGGACGTGACCGCCGGTTACGGCGTCATGCAGGGCCCCAACAACACCATGGGGCGCCTGTACAACTCCGCACCGGTGAGCGTCACCGTGGAAGGCGCCAACATCATGACCCGCACCCTGATGATCTTTGGTCAGGGCGCCACCCGTTGCCACCCCTATGCCTACAAGGTGGTGCAGGCAGTGGAAAATGACGACGTGGACAGCTTCCGCAAGAACCTCACCGGCTGGATGGTGCAGTTCCTGCTCGGCTTCGTAATGACTCTGGTGCGCGGCGTGACCCGTGGCTGGTTCACCGTGAAGGTCCCGAACGTGGAGCCGAAGACCAAGAGCATTTACCGTCGCCTGGGCTGGGCCGCCACCCGCTTCGGCCTGCTCACCAACCTGGCCATGTTCTTCGTGGGCAGCAAACTGAAAGCCCGAGGCAATCTCACCGGGCGCTACGCCGACGTGGTGGCCTGGTTGTACATCACCACCTCTGCCCTGCGTCGCTTCGAAGCGGAAGGCCGCAAGGCGGAAGATCTGGCTCTGGTTCAGTATGCCGGTGAGTATGGCCTGACCCAGATCCAGAAAGCCTTCGAAGGAATCTACGAAAACTTCGACGGCCCGGTGGGCGTGATCCTGAAAACCGTAGGCCGCATCTGGCTGGGCCTGAACCCGCTGGCCAAACTGCCCAACGACCAGCTCAGCCACCAGGCTGCCCTGGCATTGCAGAGCTACGGGGATCAGTACAAGCGCCTGGTGGGCGGTAACTACATGCCCGAAGAAAGCGACCAGGGCCTGGGCCGTCTGCTCAAGGCGTTCCGCCTGACCACCGAAGCCGAGCCGGTTCGCAACAAGATTCGTGCCGCCCAGAAGGCCCGCAAACTGGGTCGCGGCAAGGTGGAAGAACTGGCCGCCGACGCAGCGAAGCAGGGCGTAATCAGCGATGCGGAACTGGCGCTGCTGAATGACGCCACCGCCGCCTGCCTGCAGGCCATCGAGGTGGACGTGTTCACCAAGGACGAGTACTACGGCGCTGGTGGCATTCCCGCCATGACCGCCACCGGTGACGGTGGTGTGGAGCAACCGCCGGCGTATGGCCTGGCCAAGGCCGTTGGCGAGTAACCGAGCCGATACCGAACGCCCGCTCCGGGCGTTCGGTTTTCTTTTATCCGGTTCCATTCCTTTGCACTGCCACCCGGCAATGCAAAGGAATGCTTCCGCCACACCAGCCACAGGATAATTCATGAACCCACTACTGGACGGCCTGAAGGTCCTTGATCTGTCCCGCCTGTTACCCGGGCCTTTCTGCTCACTGACGCTGGCCCAGCTGGGTGCCGAGGTGATCAAGATCGAGGAACCGGATGGCGGTGACTATGCCCGTGAACTGTCCCCGGAACTGTTCGATATCGTCAACCGGGGCAAGCAGTCCCTGACCCTGGACCTGCGCCAGGCCGCGGATGTGGAACGGTTCAAGAGTCTGGCAAGAGATGCTGACGTGGTGCTGGAGTCTTTCCGTCCCGGCGTCATGGACAAACTGGGCTGTGGCTATGAAACGCTGAAAGCCATCAACCCGAAACTGGTGTACGCATCGCTCACCGGTTACGGGCAGACCGGCCCCTACGCAGACCGTCCGGGTCACGACCTGAACTACCTCGGCTACGCCGGGGTGCTGGACCAGACCGGCCTCCCTGGCAAACGGCCCGCCATGTCCAACGTGCAGATTGCCGACCTGGCCGGTGGTGCGCAGAACTGCGCCATCGGCATCCTCGCTGCGGTCCTGGGCGCTCGCCAGAGCGGGAAAGGCTGCTGGGTGGATGTGGCCATGCTGGACGGCGCCCTGGCCCTGCAAAGCATGGCCCTGGCCACCCATCATCAGCACGGCAGCAGCCAGCCCCGTGGCAAGGACATGCTCACCGGCGCCCTGGCCAACTACAACGTGTACCGCTGCCGGGACGGAAAATATCTGGCGGTGGGTTCTCTGGAACCCAAATTCTTTATGGCGTTCCTGAAGGAGATCACGCCAGGCATTTTCTGGAAGAAAAAGAGAAGGGGCGGCGCCGCTTCCGGCTCTGTCACCGACAAACCGAAACCCGCCGGGGGCGGCAACGATGCCCTGACCCGACTGGCCGCAAACCCGAAGACACTGCGTCGCCTGATGGTACCGGTACGTTGGGCCATTCAGCTGATCCTGCTGACCCGTACCCGGGACCAGTGGGATGCCCGCCTTGCCCACAAGGATACCTGTGTATCCGGCATCCTTACGCTGGAAGAAGCCCTGGCCAATGAACAGGTCAAGGCCCGGGGACTCGTCGCCCGGAATGGCAAAGGGCCAGTACTACGCTCCCCCATCCGTTTCGTGGGTGCCCAGACCCGTGATGGCGACAGCCCGGCACTGGGGGAACACAACGGCCGCTTTGTTGACCGAGAGAAACGCCTGGCCTGATGCCGCAATGCGGTTCATCTCAAGAGATTCCTGAAGACGTCGCACAGTGCCAGCATCGTCGTCATGCCAGCATGACGTCCTACACGATCCGACGTGGAAAGGGTTGTGGGAAGCGATGTTGACATCGCGACAGGCTTTGAGGTGAACACATTCGATCTGATGTCGGCCATTTCTGACCCGATCGACCCTGCTACTAGCGGTCCGCAAGCCATACAGTAGTGAAAAAAGAACAATCAATACGGAAGAGACATGAGCATTCAGGCAAAAATCATCAAGGCGGTGACCCGCCGTACCATCAAGCGCCACGGCCTCAACGAAGCACAACTGGTGCGCCACCTGCGCAAGGTGTTCAACAACACACCGGTTCTCACCCTGTTGCCCCGAAAGGTGACCCTGAACCAGGTCCGCGAGCCGCAATTCGAAGGCGACCACCTGAGTGTCCCGAATCCGTCCATCACGGTGCTCTATCTACATGGCGGTGCCTATATTGGTGGGGTGACGAAGACCTACCACAACCTGGCCGGAAGGCTGGCCAAACAGCTCCATGGCGAGGTATATCTGCCCAGGTACCCGTTCGCACCAGAGCATCCTTACCCTGCGGCGGTAAACCGGGTCATGGAAGCCTATGAATACCTGCTCGCCCAGGGCAAAAATGCCAGCGATATCGTTATCGCCGGCGACTCCGCCGGCGGCGGTCTGACCCTGGCCACCCTACTGCACATCCGCGACAAGGGACTGCCACAGCCTCGCTGCGCGGTGCTGTTTTCGCCGGCCAGCAATGCCTTCCCGGACGACAAGGTACTGGACGCTCTGGACCCCAGTGATGCCATGTTGTCGGCAGACATTATTCGCACCGTGATTGATATCTATCTGCCCGACCATGAGCACCGCGCTCACCCCTATGCCTCTCCCTGTCGCGGAGATTACACCGGTATCGCCCCCATGCTGATTACCGCCAGCACCGACGAAGTGCTGTACCCGGATGCCAAACTGGTTCGCAAAGCAGCCCTCCGGGCAGGGGTCCAGGTGGAGTGGATAGAGCGCGCCGGTCTGTTCCATGTCTGGCCCATCATGGTGCCCTTCCTGCCGGAAGCAAACCGGGACCTGAAGCGGGTGGTGACATTCATCCAGCAGCATTGAGTGTGGCAGGATAGTGGCCGCGTTTACCGGGCCCGCTCGTACTCAATGACCAAGAGGCTTTTCCATCAACAGGGAGATGGCAATGACCGATAGGCCACGCATCCACCAGGACGATTATTGCGACGAGGATATTCCCCGTCTGACGCAGCCCTGGTGGCAGACGCTGCCACGACATTTTCATTCCCTGCCGGATCACTTCCTGGCGGACAATGACACCCGCTGGCGAATCGATTACACCGCGAGCATCGATACCCTGGCGCGGACCGGGTTGGCCTGCATGGCGGGCGCCGCGGCGCTACCCGCCACCCTGAACGTGTCCCGGCAAAAGGAAGAACGGGCACTGGCGGCTTACTACCGCCCTTTTCTCGACAGTGAAGATCCCAACCACTTCTTTCGCCGCCCGACCGGAAAACCCGACATCCAGCGCATCCCCGTGGCCCCCTATCACTTCCAGCCGGATGATGGCGACGCCCACACATTACGCTTCGCCTCGCCTTTCGAGCCGGTCAACCCCGCCCTGCGCGATCGCTATCTGAGCCACCGCCGCAACCGCACCGCCTGGGCCCAGCACTGGCGCCATCATGGTGAACCACGGCCGACCCTGATCATGATCCACGGTTTTGTCGCCGACCCTTACTGGCTCAACACCCGTTGGCTGGCTCTCCCTTGGTTCTACAAGCAAGGCTTCGACGTATTGCTCTACACCTTGCCTTTCCACGGCCGACGCAAGGGGCGGTTGGCGCCGTTCAGTGGTGCGGAATTTTTCAGCCAGGGCATGGCTCTGCTGAACGAAACCTTCGCCCATGCCATTCACGACCTGCGCCTGTTCATGGATTACCTGCGGGAACGGGGCACCCCCGCCATGGGCGCCACCGGCATCTCCCTGGGCGGCTATACCACAGGACTCCTGGCGGCGCTGGAAGACGACCTGGCCTTTGCCATTCCCAATGTGCCACTGGTGAGCATCATGGATCTGATGCAGAGCTGGTTTCCAATCAGCCTGCAGGTAAACCTGCTCAAGAAAGTGTATGGCACCGATCTACAGGGCCTTCGGGAAGTCACGGCGCTGCACTCCCCACTGACCTGGCCCTGCCGGGTAGCACAGAACGGTCGTATGATCATCGGCGGCGCCGGTGATCGCTTTGCCCCGCCCAAGCACAGTCATTTGCTGTACCAGCACTGGGGACATTGCGATCTGCACTGGTTCCCCGGCAACCACCTGCTCCATCTGGATCAAGGGCGATATCTCAAGGCCATGCGGGACTTCATGAAGGGAGCGCTGGGAGAGCAAGCAACGGCGGCGAGAGCCTGACTTCTAGCTTGGACGTCCTTCGGACGATACCGCGCTTCGCACGGTTCGCGGCTAAATACCCGCCGGGCACAGAGCGCGCCGCTCCCACAGCGGCTTTGTAGAAATAACGAAGCCCCGGGAACGTTCCAGACATCCCCTATCCAATCGAGCGTAGCTCGTAGCTCGTAGCTCGTAGCTCGTAGCTCGTAGCTCGTAGCTCGTAGCTCGTAGCTCGTAGCTCGTAGCTCGTAGCTCGTAGCTCGTAGCGCTTACGCCTTGTCGGTCTTGAACAACGCCGCCGTGCCTGCACCGCAGGACACCACGGTTTTCATCATGCTTTCCACACCGATTTCCGGACGCAGCTCCACCAGACTGTCATGCACGTGGTAGATAAAACCGCTGGTGGGGTTGGGACCGGTGGGCACAAACACCGTCACATGACCATCGGCATGTCGGGACGTCACCAGCGCCGTCACGGACACATCCGTCTCCCGGCCATAGAGCCAGACACGGGCCACCTCACCACGGCTGAACGGACTGTCGCTATGACTGCCCATCAATTGGCCGATCACTTCTTTCACCGTCTTGTAGCCGGGCAGACGGATCATCACGTTCTCTTCCCACTGGTGCCACAGCCAACTACCCAGCCGCGTAGCCACCAGGGTACCGACCAGGAAACACAGCACCAGCACCGCCAACACCGCCAACCAGTCCGCCACAAACTTGGGGAGATCGAAGGCCTTGATGAAGACCGAGGTAAAGGGCGCGATCATCTCCGTCACGGTCTGATAGATCCAGCGGAAGAAGAACACGATGATGGAAATCGGCAGCAGAATGGTCAGGCCACCCAGCAGCGACTTGCGGATAAAAAACCAGATGCGACGGTTGGCGCTCATGGGGTATGCCTTCCTTTCGGCGTGTCAGGGGAGCTCAATCGCGGCTGCCCGGTGACTGGTACCAGATGCGATTGATAAACAGACAACGCTCACCGGTGGGGGTTCGCACTTCCACCTCGTCATCCACCTGTTTTTTCAGCAAGGCTCGTGCCAATGGTGCATCAATGCTGATGTAGTGTTTCTTTGCATCCGTCTCGTCCGGGCCCACCAGGCGATAGGTTTCCGTGTCTCCGTCCTCGTTTTCCAGCTCGACCCAGGCACCGAAAAACACCCGACTCTGGTCTTCCGGCAAGCGGTCCACCACCGTCATGTCATCCAGACGTTTGCTGAGAAAACGCACCCGACGATCGATTTCACGGAGCTGCTTCTTGCCGTAGATGTATTCGGCATTCTCCGATCGGTCCCCCTGAGCGGCGGCTTCCTGCACCGCCTGGGTCACCGCCGGACGCTTTTCCTTCCACAGATACTGCAGTTCGTCGTTGAGTTTTTTATAGCCTTCCGCCGTGATGTATTTGGAAGCCGGTTTGCCCTTCGGTCGCCAGCGGCCCATGGTCACTACACCTCAAAGATCCGTTCAATCTCTCGCAACCCCTTGAACTCAAGCACATTGCCGGTGGGGTCTTGAACAAAGAAGGTCCCCTGTTCCGCAGGCTGGCCCACAAACCGCTCTCGGGGCTTGAGCAGAAATGGCCAGTCATTGTCATAGAGTCTTTCCACCAACGTTTCCCAGGTAGGGAAATCCAGCACCACGCCGAAGTGCGGCATGGGCACCGGGTGGCCATCCACCTCGCTGTACCCCTGGATGGGCGTCAGGTCGTCCCCCTTGTGCAGGGAGAGCTGGTGGCCATGCAGATCGATATCCACCCAGTTGGGGGCATCACGGCCCCGACGGCCACCCAATACCCGGCAGTAAAAATCCGCCGCGTCTTCCAGGTCGTTCACCATAAAGGCCAGATGAAAGGCCGGCTGTTTTTCCATTATCAACGGCTCTTGCTAAACTCACGCGAACTGGTCTGATGCCAACGCTACACTAGCGGAAAGTCAAACGCTGTTTCATCACAGAGGCCACAGAGATCACTGAGTGAAAATCGTGTTTTACTCTGTGATCTCTGTGGTAAATCCGTCTTTCGGTTTTACCGGCATCAGGCGCGCCCATGTTACTAGAGGACTCCACCCCATGTCTGTCTCCCGTGCCCCCTGGCCTGCCACCCGCATGCGCCGCATGCGCCGTGATGATTTCTCCCGGCGCCTGATGCGCGAGAACACCCTGACGGTGGACGATCTGATCTATCCGGTCTTCGTGCTGGAAGGCAGCAACCAGACCGAAGCCATACCGTCCATGCCCGGTGTGGATCGCATGAGTATCGATCTGCTGGTCAAGGAGGCCGAGGAACTGGCCAAGCTGGGCGTCCCGGCCATGGCCCTGTTCCCGGTCACTCCTGCCGAGGTGAAAACTCTGGATGGCCGGGAAGCCTGGAACCCGGACGGGCTGGCTCAACGTGCCGTGCGGGCTATCAAGGACGCCGTACCGGAAATGGGCGTGATTACCGACGGCGCCCTGGACCCTTTCACCACCCACGGCCAGGACGGCATCATCGATGACAGCGGCTATGTACTCAACGATGAGACCGTCGACGCTCTGGTCAAACAGGCCCTTTCCCAGGCAGACGCCGGCGCCGACGTGATTGCCCCGTCCGACATGATGGATGGCCGCATTGGTGAAATCCGCAAGGCACTCGAAGATAACGGCCACATCCATACCCGCATCATGGCCTACTCTGCCAAGTATGCGAGCGCCTACTATGGCCCCTTCCGCGACGCGGTGGGCTCCGCCGGCAACCTGGGCAAGGCTGACAAGACCACCTACCAGATGGATCCGGGCAATGCCGACGAAGCGCTCCACGAGATCGGCCTGGACCTGGCCGAAGGCGCCGACATGGTGATGGTCAAACCGGGCATGCCCTACCTGGATGTGGTGCGTCGGGTGAAGGACGAATTCAAGGTGCCTGTGTTTGCCTACCAGGTGAGCGGCGAATACGCCATGCACATGGCAGCTTTCCAGAACGGCTGGCTGGACCAGGACAAGGTGATGATGGAATCTCTGCTGGCCTTCAAGCGTGCTGGCGCGGACGGTATCCTCACCTATTTCGCCAAGGCGGCAGCACAGAAACTCAAAGGCTGACATCGGTCAGGAAAACGTGTTGAAACCGCCAGCCAGGCAGGCATCATTATAATGTATACACACTTCAAGGGCGTACCCGGATGACACACCCCGGCAATCTGGACCTGAACAGCTCCCCGGAACAGGTCGGTCTGCATTGCGCCGCCTTGCATTCCCGGGTATTTGCCCGCTTGGTGACCCGTCTGTTCAACCAGCGCATGGCCGGTAGCGGACTGCGCATCACCCAATTTTCCGTGCTCAATGCGATCAAGGCCCGACCGCCGGAATCCATCCACCAACTGGCCGAACTGTTGGGCATGGAGCGTACCTCCCTGCAACGGACCGTGGATAAATTGATTGAACAGGGGCTGGTGGTATCCGAGCCCAGTGGTCACCGCCGCTCACTGGGCCTGGGCCTCACGAAAGCCGGGGAAGTCCGCTATCGGGAAGCCCTCCCCGGCTGGCTGGATGCCCAGCAGACCTTTGAGTCACTGATCGGCAGCGAAGACTGGAACCGGATTGCCCGCCAGCTCCGCCACGTCAGCCACGACGTCAGGCAGGAACTCTGAAAGCGCCCCGATTTTCCGCGCTCTCTCCCTCGTCCCGCTCGGCCATGAATGCCTCGATCCTGGCCAGCACCGTGGGGTCAGACAGCACACGTTTGTGCCCGCTCCCCTGAACCTGAAACAGGGTAGAGGCTGGAAGGGCCTGATGCAGACGCAGCGAGTCACTAAAGGGGATCTCCCTATCCCCCACATCATGGACCAGTAACACCGGCGCGCGGATATCCCTGCTGCGGCGCGCCACATCCAGCTGTTCGAAGCTCAGCCCCACCCGTTGCGCCATTCTCTCCAGCAGCTGCTGCCGGGCCCGCTCGCCGAAATGCAGGAAATCGGCCAGCCGCGCCACCAATGACCGAAACCCTGCCGGTGGAGCCAGCAGAACGGTACGGTGCACGCTATTCGACTCGGAAAGCACCACCGCCAACGCACCGGCCCCCATGGAATGCCCCACCGCCAGATCCAGCGGCTGACCGATCCACTGAATGGCGTCACGGATAGCGGCAACAAACTCACCCACGTGACTCTGCCCCTCTGCGCGCTCGCCGTGCCCCGGCATTTGCAAGGCGTAAAAGGTATAACGTTCTCTGCCAAGCCCCTTCATCAGCGGCAAAAATTGCCGGATATGACCGGACCAGCCGTGTACCAGCAATACTCTGACGGGGCCTCCCGACCAGATATGCAACCCGGCTCGCTCACCGACCTCCTGATAGTCATCCGCCGCAGGCCATCCCGATACCGGTGGCGCCTGCACCCGGGGTGTGGTTAGCAGAGACAGTCCCACTCGACTGGCACGCCCGGGAAACACGCGGCTGAAGAGCGCCATGAACCACTGAAACGCTTTCATAGGTCACCTCGATTGATGTATATGCACTTTAATATCCGGAAAACCCCATCATGCAATGGCGCTCCTTTCCATTAGTGTATTTACACTTTACTATGGAAAGCAAGCCCGCTGCACACCGGATGCTGGCCGCTCCGCCTCACTGCGGGCTCACCAGGCCAATGGCAGAGACTCGGGAATCATTACCATTGCCGCGCGTTTTTGCTGATTCTGATGATGTTGGGTCACTGACCCGAGGAGTAATGACAATGCGTACCGTGTTGCTGGTGCTGGGCCTGACCGTCTCTTCACTGACCCTGGCGGCGGGCAGAGCCCCGACCCAGGCGGAACTGGAACAACTGGATATCATCCCGCAATCCTGGATTTTCCAGGGTTAAGGAAAGGCTGCATACTCGCGGCGCAACATACCCGCGAAATCCGAAGCGTGCGGGGAATCCTTCAGCGATTCCCTGTCACAACGCCGCCGGCAGGCGGCGTTGTTGTTTTTGCCTTTCTCCTCCCCCCCCTTTCGAATCAGTGTGAACTATCCCGCTGTCACGCTATTCTGAGTCTCAATAAAACATTTTTACGGCTGTCATTGCCGTGTCACATTAATGTCATGCAATAGAGCCCTCTCAAACGGCCCGGTCAGGACGACACCATGAATGACATTGCCAGCGAACACAGCGCGATTGATCTCAATAACCCGGACTACTATTTCAACCGGGAGCTGAGCCTGCTGCAGTTCAATCTTCGGGTGCTCGAACAGGCCATGGACGACAATCACCCGCTTATGGAGCGGCTGAATTTTCTGCTGATTTTTTCCAGCAACATGGATGAATTTTTCGAAATCCGTGTGGCTGGCCTGAAGAACAAGCTGGAAACCCAGACCGGGCAGCCCGGGCCTGACGGCATGCTGGCCGAAGAGGTCCTGAAAGAGATCAGCCGCATCACCCATGAAGCGGTGGAGCGTCAATACCATATTCTCAACAACATTCTGCTGCCGGCCCTTCGCGAGGAAGGTGTGGATTTCCTGCGCCGGGAAGACTGGACCGCAGAGCAATCGGAGTGGGTGAAAAAATATTTCCGGGAACAGATTTATCCGGTATTGACCCCCATCGCCCTGGACCCGTCTCACCCTTTCCCGCGATTGGTGAACAAGAGCCTGAACTTTATCGTGCCACTGGACGGCAAGGATGCCTTCGGCCGCTCCACCGGCCTGGCCATCGTCCCCGCGCCGCGCTCCCTGCCGCGCCTGATTCGTATCCCCGACGAGATCAGCGGCGATGGTGACGACAACTTTGTGTTCCTGTCTTCCATGATCCACGCCCATGTGTCCGATCTGTTCCCGGGCATGAAGGCCACCGGCTGTTACCAATTCCGGGTTACCCGCAATGCGGACCTGGAAGTGGACGAGGAAGTGGAAGACCTGGCCAGTGCCCTGAAGGGGCAACTGCTATCGCGGCGTTATGGAGACGAGGTTCGTCTGGAGGTGGCCGATAACTGTCCCGGCCACCTGATCGACTACCTGCTGGAGCAATTCGAGCTGACCCGGGAAGATCTCTACGAAGTGAATGGCCCGGTGAATCTGGCGCGCATGTTCACCAGCGTGAACCGACCGCGCCTGCACTACCCCCCCTTCACCCCAAAACTGGCACCGGCGGTGAAGAAAGCAGAGACTATTTTCGACGCCATGGATCAGGGCGATATTCTCCTCCATCACCCCTACGAATCCTTTCAGCCTGTGGTCAACCTGCTGGCAGAAGCGGCGCGGGACCCCAAGGTTCTGGCTATCAAGCAGACCCTTTACCGCACCGGAACCAAGTCCGAGATTCTCGACCATCTGGAAACGGCTGCACGAAACGGCAAGGAAGTCACCGCCATCGTGGAGCTGCGTGCACGCTTTGATGAAGAGTCCAACATTGAGGGCGCCCGACGCCTGCAGGAGGCCGGAGCTATCGTGGTGTACGGCGTGGTCGGCTACAAAACCCACGCCAAGATGCTGCTGGTGGTTCGCCGCGACGGTGACGGCATCAAACGCTATGTGCATCTTGGCACAGGCAACTACCACACCAAGACCACCAAACTGTACACCGACTACGGTCTGATGACCTGTGACAAGAGCATCGGCCAGGATGTGCACAAGATCTTTCAGGAGCTTACCGGCATGGGCAAGGCGGCCCGGCTCAAACAGCTCAAGCACTCCCCGTTCACCCTGCATCCGTCACTGATCGAGTGGATCGAATTCGAAACCGCGCAGGCCATGGCCGGCAAACCGGCGCGTATCATCGCCAAGTTCAATTCCCTCACCGAGGAAACAATCATTCAGGCCCTGTACCGGGCCAGTCAGGCAGGCGTGGAGATTGACCTGATCGTGCGTGGTATCTGCTGCCTGAAACCCGGGCTGCCGGGGCTTTCCGACAAGATCCGGGTGCGCTCGGTCATTGGCCGCTTCCTGGAACATACCCGCATCTACCACTTCCATCACGGTGGTGACGATCTGGTGTATTGCTCCAGCGCTGACTGGATGGACCGCAACCTGTTCAACCGGGTGGAAACCTGCTTTCCGGTCAATGACCCGATACTCAAGGCCCAGATCCTTGAACAAGGACTGCACTACTATCTGCGTGACAACCGTCGCGCCTGGTTACTGCAACCGGACGGCTCTTACCTGCGGGCGGAACCCAAGGACGGTAAGGAGAGCTTTATTGCCCAGCAGGCACTGCTGGAGACTCTGGGCGGGAATGGCTGACGCCTCTTTCCCATGACAGGCCGGGAAACGATACCTCATCGCTTTCCGGCCTCACGGCTAGGGCCTGCGCCCGTTGGGCGTCGAACCCGCCAATCCAGACATGGTGTTAACAGGCCCTAGACCAGCACCAGTTCATAACCCGCCGAGCTGAAATATTCCTGCTCCTGTTCCAGATCTGCCAGGGTCAGCGGGTGCTCTTCCAGCCAGTGAGCCGGGAAACGCAGTGACAGCGTCTTTCCCTCCGCCGCCAGCGCCATCTCCGGTGTGGCTTCATCACACCGGGCATGATGCAGACGGGCCGCGATCCGCAACACCAGGCACAGGCGCAGCAGCGGGTCTCGCTCATCGTCCGGCAGATCATTGAGCGCCGAGAGTGGCAGCTTGCGCCGATGGCCCCGCACCAGCACTGCCACCGCCTGCTGCTCCTGTCGGGAGAACCCGGGCAGATCCGAGTTGGTCACCAGATAGGCCCCATGCTTGTGGAACTGGCTGTGAGACACAGCCAGGCCCACCTCATGCAGCAGCGCGCCCCAGCGCAGGGTATCCGCCAGTTCCTCATCTTCCAGCTGCCAGCTGGCTGCCACCTGTCGATAGAGCCCCATGGCGGTACTACACACCCGTTCGGCCTGCCCCGCCTCCACATGGTGGCGGCCCATCAGCGATTGACTGCTGCGCTCGCGCACGTCTTCGTGGGCAAACCGCCCCAACAGGTCATAGAGCAGGCCTTCGCGCAGCGCCCCGCCGGACACTTCCATCTGTTCGATGCCCAGCTGTTCAAAAATACCGTAAAGAATCGCCAGCCCGGACGGGAAAATGGGCTTGCGGTCTTCCCGCAACCCCTTGAGATCCAGCTGTTCTGCCTGCCCCGCCTTGATCACCTTCTTGCGAGCCTTTTTCAGCCCCTCCATGGTGATGCCGGCATCAGACCAGCCATTGTCCACACAGACCTGACTGATCGCCTTGATGGTTCCGGAGGCCCCCACCGCCTGCTGCCAACCCAGACGGCGGTAGTTGGCATGAATCGACAGTACCTCCTGTCGGGCTGCGGTTACTGCCCGGTCAAAGGCCTTCTCGGTAATCGCACCATCTGCGAAAAAGCGACGGGCGAAGCTGACACAGCCCATATGCAGGGATTCCGTCTCGGTCGATTCGAAACGTTCACCGATGATCAGCTCGGTGGAGCCCCCACCGATATCCACCACCAACCGCTGCCCCGCATCATCGGCGAGACTGTGGGCAACCCCCAGGTAGATCAGACGGGCTTCCTCACGGCCAGCCACAATCTCGATATCATGCCCCAGTACCGCTTCCGCCCGGTCGATAAACTCGCGGGCATTGCGCGCCTGGCGAAGGGTATTGGTGCCCACTACCCGCACACTGCCACGGGGAATACCGGCAATCCGCTGGGCAAAACGACCCAGGCAATCCAGCGCCCGCTCTTGAGTCTCGCCATCCAGGCGGTTGTCCTTGTCCAGGCCAGCCCCCAGCTGCACCTTCTCCGACAGGCCATCGAGAATCTGGATTTCGCCATGCACCTGACGCGCCACCACCATATGAAAACTGTTTGACCCCAGATCGATGGCCGCCAGATGTTCGCCCTGCTCCATATGCACTCCTTGACTGCGAGACTCCCGAGAGCCCCTTTTTTCCCTTTGCCCGTTCACGAGCCAGGTTCCCCAAGATGCCCGAATTCTAGCCGAATATCATGGCGTTACGGTGTCATAGGCAAACCCTACAACGATAATTAGCTCACTCGCTTGAAATTCAGCACCCACGACCTGATATTATCCACCATCGCAACGGCCCGCCTGTCGGGCCAGCTAACCCCCTATTTCAGGAGAATTCAATGAGCGGCGAGATTATCAATGTGACCGACGCGGATTTCGAAGCCCAGGTCATCAATGCAGACGGCCCGGTGCTGGTAGACTACTGGGCACCCTGGTGCGGCCCCTGCAAAATGGTCGCGCCGATCCTTGAGCAACTGGCCAGCGAGTACGGTGACAAGCTGACCATCGCCAAGATCAACATCGACGACAACCCGGAAACGCCCAAGAAATACGGCGTTCGTGGCATCCCCACCCTGACCGTGTTCAAGAACGGCAACGTGGAAGCCACCAAGGTTGGCGCCCTGTCCAAGAGCCAATTGACCGCGTTCCTGGACAGCACCCTGTAAGACAGTGCCTCCTTCACTCCCTGCCGCCCGGCGGGGAGTGTTACGTTTCCTTACCCCCGCCACTAGACAGCCTCTGGTTCGGGTGGTAGATTCCAGAACCAGCTTATAACAAGCACCCCCTTAGTTAGTCCTTCGGAACCTCTGGTTACCATTTTTCCTGATGGCCCTCTTTTTGGCTTGCCGGGCCAGATTCCGAATCAACCGGATTATCAAAACAACCGCTGCACTCCCGTGGTGCACCCTCTCAATTCATTCAAAGACATCAAACTAGACGCCAATGAATCTTTCTGAACTGAAGCAGAAGCCGATTGGAGAACTTCTGGAAATTGCCAAGGAACTCGGACTGGAGAACCTGGCAAGAACTCGCAAACAGGACGTGATCTTTTCCATCCTCAAGCGCGCCGCCAAGAACGGCTCCGATATCTACGGAGACGGTGTGCTGGAAATTCTGCAGGATGGTTTCGGTTTCCTTCGTTCCGCCGAGGGCTCTTACCTGGCAGGCCCGGATGACATTTATGTCTCCCCCAGTCAGATTCGCCGATTCAACCTGCGTACCGGCGATACCATTTCCGGCAAGATCCGTCCCCCCAAGGATGGCGAGCGCTACTTCGCCATGCTCAAGGTCAACGAGATCAACTTCGACAAGCCGGAAAACGCCAAGAACAAGATCCTGTTCGAAAACCTGACCCCCCTGTTCCCCACGGAACGTCTGGTGATGGAAATCGGCAACGGCTCCACCGAGGACATCACCACCCGGGTCATCGATCTGGTGGCGCCCATCGGCAAAGGGCAGCGCGGCCTGATAGTCGCCCCGCCGAAAGCCGGTAAGACCATGCTCCTCCAGAACATCGCCCAGTCCATCGCCCGCAACAATCCCGAAACCCACATGATCGTGCTGCTCATCGACGA